>NZ_AMZQ01000001.1:0-300000 GCF_000313615.1 Campylobacter showae CSUNSWCD
CTTGTCCGCCAAACCCGCACCTTCGCGGCGTAAATTTATCTCCAAACGATATCAAGTTTAATCTCACGAAGTCATGTGTATCATAAACTATGAGAAGTTTTCATTCCCCCTAGTGATAGTTTGTACAAGGGAGGCTATGAAGGATATGCAGACATTTGGCAGATCGGTTTTAGTCTGCGAGTTTTACAAGAATTTTAGCGGGCAAACGATAGTCGCAAGCCGCACGCTAAATACTAAATTTATAGGCAAAAAAGAGCAGATGGACGATACTCTTTTTAACGATGAATTTAGAGTTTTTACAGACGACAAGGTCGAAGCAAGATATCTTTTGACGCCTGCGTTTATGAAGTGCTTGAGAGAGTTCAAGATAAAATTTGCAGGAGAGATGGGAGTGAGCGTGGCGTTTATGGATGATAAATTTTATCTATTTTTAAACGGAGCGAAAAACAAATTTGAGACGACGCTCTTTTCGCCGCCGCCGAGCCTTTATGACGTAAAGCAGATAAAAAAGGAAATTTCAGAACTTTTATCTATCATAGACGAGTTAAATTTACGCCTTGAGATTTTTAAGTGATGGCAAATTTGACGGCTGCGGTTTTTGCAGGCAAAGTTAAGGCGAGAATTTATGAATCAGCTAATATGCTAGTCGCTAGCCTTAATCCGTTTTTAGGCTTTTGATGATATAATTTCTCAAAAATAAGACTTTTGCGGTTTGAGGCGAGGTTTAAAAATCAGCAAATTTAATCAGCTTAAATTTAACGCCCCCAAAGCGCAAATACTCTAAAATTTATCAAAAAAGGAGCCAAAATGAAAACGCTAGTAGTTTTATCCCATCCAAATTTCGCCGCCTCTCGCCTAAACAAGGCGCTGGCAAACGCCGCTAAAAGCGCAGGCGCCCAGGTTCGCCACCTAGAGGGACTATATGGCACCGACGCCCTAAAAATCGATGTCGCGGCTGAACAAGAGGCGTTTTTGCGCACGGATCGCATCGTGTTTTTGTTTCCGATGATGGGCTTTAACGTGCCCTCCATGCTAAAGGCATACATCGACTACGTGCTTAGCCGCGGCTTTGCCTACGGCGATGGCGCGAAGATCGCGGGCAAACAGCTACAAATCGCCGTTAGCGCGGGTGGCGGACTGGGCGAATACTCCAAGCACGGCGCGATCAAATTTACCCTAAACGAGATTTTGCTGCCGCTTCAGTGCTGCGCGAACTTTTGCGAGCTCGTTTACGGACGGATTTTCGCTAGCTGCGGCGTGGAGCCGGGCGTGCCAGATAGCGCGATAGAGGCGCATGCAGCGAGATTTACGAAGCTCTTAAACGACGAGCTTGAAGAGCACGAATATCAAATTTAACGAAGCAAAATAGCGCGCTTGCGAGCTTAAATTTGCTTTTCTAGCGGCGATTTTCTGCGCGGAGTCGCCGCTTTTTCAAATTTAACCGCGTAAAATGCCCGCTTTGGTTTGAGCGAGCGGTTCGGCGTGTTTTTGACGCTTTTGCGTTGTAGTTTTTTGGGCGAGTTTTGCTAGGCGGCCCAGACCCGCACCTTTTTGGTGCGTTGCTTTGGGGCGGATGTATTTTACGGCGCGGATTGGTCAAATTTGCGGTATCGCAGAAAAGCTCGCGACCGTATCTTTTGCCGCGAGCGGTGATTTTGGTTTTATGAAATTTTTACGCATTGGGATTTGGCTTTAAATTTTGGTCGTTTTAAAACGGCGCAAATCCTTATAAATTCGGAGTTTTTATGATTTTTGGCAAGATTGATTATCTAAATTTGCTTCCTTTTCACGTATTTTTAAAGCGCTCGCGCCTAAGCTCGCAGGATAAAAAAATCATCGAATTTAAAAAGGGCGTGCCAAGCAAACTAAACCGTGATCTGCGCTGCCGAAGGATCGACGCTGCCGTGGTCTCAAGCATCGAAAGCCGCAAAAAACGCTATAAAAAAGTGAGTCTGGGTATCGTCGCAAAAGGCGACGTCAAAAGCGTACTCGTGCGAAAGGGCACCGCCGCGCGTCCCGACCCCGCGTCTGCGAGCTCAAACGCGCTAGCCGAAGTGCTGGGGCTTGAGGGCGAGGTGCTCATCGGCGACCGCGCGCTAAAGGCGTATCTGCGGGAGGGCGAGGAGACGTTTTTTGATTTGGGGCGGGCGTGGCGCGAGCGGACGGGCTTGCCGTTTGTTTTCGGGCGATTTTCCTGCGTGAAGGGGCGCGGCGCGTATGAGCGGCTGGCGCGCGAGTTTTTGCGAGCAAATATCAAAATCCCAAACTACATCCTCGCCAAATACGCCCAAACCAGAGGCATCAGCGCGGACGATATCAAATGGTATCTCAAATTTATCAGCTACGAAATCGGCGCGAAAGAGCAAAAGGCGTTGCGGATATTTTTCAAAGAAGTGCGAAAAAACGGGAGCACGGCGAAGCTTTTGGCGCGAGACGAGAAGTAAGCTCAAATTTACTCTAACGCGCCGCTTTTTAAATTTGCCTTTTTATCTCGGGCGACTTTCGCAGTCGCCTCAAATGCCGTAGTTTAAAGCCTAACCGCCGCATAGCGCTAAATTTTAATCACTTTAAGCGACGCATTTTTTAGAAGTTAACAATATTTGGTTAAATTTGAAATTTGGCAGGCAAATTTACGGTCGTTCTCGTCAAATTTACCCGCTTAAATTTAAATTTACGCCCGCCGCGAGCTCAAATTGTATTCGGCCGAATTTACCTTTTTACCTTCTCTATATGCCGAGCATTTGCCGCTTGTCTGCCTGTCCTTTTTTATAGCAAATATGGAATTGACTTTAGTTTGCTCGTTTGACCACGTTATAAACAATCTTGCGCTCTAAAAAGTTCTGTCTGGCTCGGCGCGATGTTTTTCTAATTTTCTTAGCCACAACTACGTAGGAATGTTTTTGTTTTGATGTTAGCTCCTAAATTTATCAAGGCATTAAAAGCGTTTATGCCATTTCTCAAGTTGTTTCGTCAAAAGCCTCAATCTCTTCTTTCGTTACGTATTTGCTTAGCTCTTAGCCTGGGATTATTTTGGTATCGGCGGTAACGGTGAAGTGAGTGGGCGAGACGGCTTTTTGTAAATAAAATTTACGAAATAGTAGCCAAAGGGCGGTTAAATTTGAGTGAAATTGGATGGGAAATTTGGAAAATGCGGGAGTAAATTTAGGCGGGTTAAAGAGGCTAAAAAATTGCGCCGAAAACGGACGGGTTTTTCTAGCTAAATTTAAAGCGCAAATTTGACGAGAAAACGGCCGCTCGGGCGACTCGGGCAAGTTAAATTTGCCTGCCGGCACGAGCCTAGCAAGCAAATTTAAGCGCGCAAGCCTCAGTCGTCGAACTCTTGCGAGATGACGGGCGAGAACTCCTCCCAGCGGAGTTTAGTTTTGGCCGTAGGCATCTTGCTTTGAAACGGTTCTTTTTTCATCGAGGCTACCGCAGCGCTGTCTCCGACCGGCGCAGGAGGAGCCTCCACGCCTAGCACCGCGCGCTCAAGCTCGATAAAATCGCGCAAGATAGCTGCGTAAGAGGCGAAAAAGTCCGCGTTTTTGTGAGAGGATAAAAATTTGATAAATTCGTCGATAAATTTATTCGTAACGTCCGTAAATAGCTTGCTGCTGATATCTGCAGCGCCGGCTGCTTCATCGCGCAAAAAAGTCGCCGTCGCTAAAAATATAAATCCGACGTAGTCCTCGCTGTCTTTGCAGACATTCGCGTCTCTGCGGTACGGGCTTAGCTTCAGGCACTCGATCACTCGCAGCCTAGCCGCGCCGTCGTCGCGCCCGTCCTCGTAAAACGAGGCGTTTAGCGGGATGTTGGAGTAAGAAAAGTCAAAAAGCACGTCGTTTTGCTCTCTAGCGAATTTCTCAAAGTCGAATTTTGCCAAATTTGCAAACGCGGCCTCGCTTTGGGGCGTAACTGGACTAGTCGCTAGGTAGGCTAGCTGCTCGCGCCAGCGGTTAAATTTGGTATCTTGCACGTGAAAAAACAGCGGATAGGCCAAAAACTCGTAAAAATACGCGCGCGCTTTAGTTAAGTTATTATCCATTTAAAACCTCTTCTCTCATTTGATCCATTTGCGCTTTTATCATTACTTTGGCTTTGCAGTCCGAGCAGCAGTACAGCGCTTTTATCTTGGCTTTATCGCCGTTAAATCTAGGCTCCATGATCGAGGCGATCTTCTCGACGGCCTTTTTGGTCGCAAACTCCTTGCCGCACTCGATACAGGCGAAAAGCTCGTCTCTGGCTAGCTCGCTAAACGTAAAGAAACTAGGCTCCAGATCGATCTTGCCCGGGCGTAAAAATATCGTGTCTTTTTCCGCGCAGCTAAGCTCGCAGTATCCGCACGCGGTGCAGACGCTCGGGTTAAAGAGGATGGAGTTTGTTTTCTTGTCCGCAACTAGTGCAGCGACGTTGCAGGCTCCCACGCAGCTTAGGCACAGCGTGCAGGTGTCGCGGTTTATTTCGACGCGGCCGTATCTGATGAGCTCGGTGGTGCTAACCGAGCCTAAATTTTGCCCGTCCACAAGCCACTCTAGGCGCTTGGCGAAAATTTCGCGCTTAGGCAGTGCGTACTCGGTGACGGAGTGCTGCGAGCCCTCGATAAATTTAGCCTGAGATAGGGCGCTTTTTAGCTTGTCTTCGTTTGGCGCGACGAGGACGGCTTTTTCGTTAAATTTGAGCTCGTAAATTTGGTTTAAAATATCCACCGCGTCTTTGGTGCCTTTGCCGATATTTTTCTCGTAGATCACGACCTGCGCGCCGCTTTCTTGAAGCAATGTAAGCAGATGCGTCTCGCTCAAAAATCTCTCGCCGCTAATGGCAAAAGGCAGCACGTTTGCGGGTAAATTTACGCTTAGGTTTTCTAAATTTGCCTTTGCGGGTACGACGAGCGCGATCCGGCCGCGGTAGAGTTTGGCTATCTGGGCAAATGAATTTCTTGGCATATCGGAGTAATCAAGCGCGCCGCTAGGGCAGACGCTCACGCAGCCGCCGCAGTTTATGCAGTCGATGTGGGAGAAAACTAGGTGCTTGGTCTCGTCCTCTTTTAGGATCGCGACCGTAGGGCAGGCCTCGACGCATCTGCCGCAGATCTCGTGTCTGCGCTCGTGGTACTGGCAGATCGTGGAGTCGTAGTGGACGTGGCTTTTAAATTTAAATTTCGGGCTTTGCGCGTCTAGCAGCGCGGCGATCTCGTCATCGCTTTTGCCCGCGATCTCGTAGCAGCCGCTTTGTTTTAGCATGTATTCGCGTGCGTTTTCTACGAGGAAAAAGTCGCAGTCCACCTCAAACTCGCCGTCCGGGCGCAGCACTAGCACGCTTAGCTCGCCTGCTGCTCCGTAGATAAATTTGATCTCAAAATGCGTTAGCTCGATGGTTTTAAAGCCTTTTTCCTTTAGCAAATTCGCCAAATTTTCGCGGCCGCCGTTGCTAACGATAACGACGTTTTTGCCGACGGGTTTTTCGTAGTCGATGTCGCGCGCTAGGTCAAAGGCGCTGGCTCTTGCCTCATAAAGCAAAAGCGTGTTTTTAGCCTTATCCAGCACCGAGTCTGCGGTGTTTTTTAGATAAAAATTTATCTCAGGCGCTACGACGCTTGCCTTTAGTTTGGGCGAATTTGAGACGAGATAGTTGCCTTCGCCGTTTATCTCGATCTGCTCGTTTAGTATCAAATTCTCGTCAAAATCGTTGTAAAAACCAAATTCTTTCATGATTTTCTCCCCGCGCTACGCGTTATCAAAATTGAGCGCATTTTAATACTAAAGGCATTAATAGGCTCTGAAATTTTATATTTATTTTTTTTAATAAGATTAGATTTATCCAAATTTATGCTAAAATCGCGCTCGGTAACACAAATTTACTAGGAGCGAATTTGAACGAACTACGAAAACTCCCGCAGATAGATAAATTTATAAAAAATGAGCGATTTTTCGGGCTTGATATTAGCTTGCTGACCAAGGTCGCTAGGGCCGAGCTAGAGAGCCTGCGCGCGCAAATTTTAGGCGGACAAAACTGCCCAGAGTCAGGCGAGATCGTCCAAAATACGCTCGCAAGGTACGAAAAGGCGTCAAATTTGAGTCTGCGAGGCCTAATAAACGCAACCGGCGTCATCATCCATACAAACCTCGGCCGTAGCGCGATCGATCCTGAAATTTTACGCCGAGCTCAGCCTGTTATCACGGGATACTCAAACCTCGAGTACAGCGTCGAAAAGGGCGGCCGCTCAAACCGCTACGACTACGTGGGCGGGCTGCTGGCGGAGCTTTTCGGATTTGAGGACGCCGTCATAGTAAACAACAACGCAAGCGCCGTATTTTTGGTGCTAAATACCTTCTCAAAAGGCGGCGAAGCTATCATCAGCAGAGGCGAGCTAGTCGAGATCGGCGGGAGCTTTCGCGTGCCCGAAGTTATGGCAAACTCGGGTGCGATCCTGCGCGAAGTGGGCACGACGAATAAAACCAATCTGCGCGACTACGAGGACGCGATAAACGAAAACTCAAAGCTGATTCTAAAGGTGCATAGGTCAAATTTCGACATCGTGGGCTTCAGCGAGGAAGTAGCGATGCAGGGTCTTAGCGCGCTAGCAAGAGAGCGAAATCTCATTGATTATTTTGATCTTGGCGGCGGATTTTACGGTGAGCTGCCATACGGTCTAGAGCGCAACGAGCCTAATCTAAAAAATCTAAAAGACGCCTCGCTCGTTAGCTTTAGCGGCGACAAGCTCTTTGGCTCCGTGCAGTGCGGCATAATCCTAGGTAAAAAGGGGCTCATCGCAAAGCTAAAGAAAAATCAGCTGCTAAGAATGCTGCGCGTGGATAAGGTGATCATCTCAATTTTGGCTGAAAGCGTCAAAGCCTACGCAAACCGCGAATTTGAGCTTATCACGACGGTAAAGCAGCTCTATAAAAGCGTGGATGAGCTGGAAAACACGGCAAATTTCATAAACTCACAGCTAAAAACTCCGCTTGAAATCGTGCGCACGACGACCTTCGTAGGCGGCGGCACGATGCCAAACAAACGCATACCTAGCCTCGCGCTGGCCGTCAAAGGAAACGCGAACGAAAACGAGGCTAAATTTAGGAAAAATCTCGTGATCGGCCGCATCGAGGAGGGCAAATTTTTGCTCGATCTTCGCAGCGTGCTGGACGCGGATGTGCAAAATTTGATAGAAAAAATCAACGAAACGGATGAAAAATGAGCTTAATAATAGGAACGGCCGGGCACATTGACCACGGCAAAACGGCGCTGATAAAGGAACTAAACGGCTTTGAGGGCGACAGACTCGAGGAGGAGCAAAAGCGCGGTATCACGATCGATCTTAGCTTTTCAAATTTGAGCAAAAACGGCGAAAATATCGCTTTTATCGACGTGCCGGGACATGAAAATTTGATCAAAACGATGATCAGCGGCGCGTACGGATTTGACGCGTGTCTTTTCGTCGTGGCGGCAAATGACGGACTTATGCCGCAGTCTTTGGAGCATTTGGAAGTTTTAAATATCCTTGGCGTTCGCTCGCTCATCGTCGCACTAACCAAATGCGACCTAGCTAGCGCGGAGCTAATAGAGCAGCGAAAGAGCGAAATTTACGCCGCCGCGCAAAACTACAAAAATCTGCAAATTTTAGAGATTTTCCCGGTTAGCATTAAAGATAGCGCGAGCATTGATGAGCTGCGAAATTATCTTTTCACGCTAAAGGCGGCCAAGCGCGAGCAAGATGGCGTTTTTAGGTATTACATCGACCGCGTTTTTAGCCTAAAAGGTATCGGAAACGTAGTCACGGGCACCGTGATAGAGGGCAGCGTAACGAAAAACGAGAAGCTGTTTAACTATGACGCGGGCAAAGAGGTGCAAGTGCGAAGCGTGCAGAGTCACGATAATTTCGTCGACCGCGCGGGAGTTAGCAGCCGCGTGGCGCTAAATTTGACGGGAATCGAGCTAAACGATCTAAAAAAAGGCCAACTGCTCAGTAAAAAGGGCTTTTTTAGAGGATTTCGCGAGATAGACGCGATCGTTTTCGCCCGAGAGCTAACGCATGGGCAGAGCGTGACGTTTTGCGTCGGCGCAAAGGCCGCACCCGCAAAAGCGCTGATCCTCAGCGAAAAAGACAGCGGGATATTTGCGACATTTAAATTTGAAAGGGATATGTTTTTAAAATTTGACGAGCCGTTCGTGCTCATCGCAAACGGCCGCGTCATAGGCGGCGGCAGAGTGCTAAACGCCGTGAGCGAGCCGATGAAAAAATCAAGCAAAATTTCGTTTTTAAGCTCGCTGCTCAAAAAAGATTTCGTAAGTGCCTTTGCGATGCTAAAAGATACGCATAAAAACGGCTTTGGCATCATATCGGCCTATCAGCGTTTCGGGCTAAATCACGAGGAAGCCGTTGCTATCGCAAAGCAAGCACCAAATGTATTCGTCGATGAAAAGGCGCTAAATATCTATGATCTAAGCGCGGTCGATAGGATAAAAAGCGCGGTAAAATTTATGATAGAAAAAAACGAATTTGCGGTGTTTTCGGCTACGAGCATCAGCCTAAAGCTCTCGTGGGCTAGCGAAAATATCGCTCAAAAGGCGCTTGACGAGCTAGAAAGCGCGGGCATGATCGCTAAAAACGACGGCGTCTACACCAAAACCGGCGTGGATATGAGCAAGCTAAAAATCAGGCTCGAGGAGAAAATTTACGAAATTTTGCAAAGCGGAAATTTGGCTCCCTTGGCGCCCTATAACATCTACGACGAGCTTGAGATAGACCGCGTTAGCGGCGATAATGCGCTAAAAAAGCTAACTGGCATCGGACGCGTGGTGAGGCTCGCGCATAATCTTTTCGTAACGTCAAAAGCCCTAAACGAGGCGCTTGCGAAGCTAAAAGCCATCATCGCCGCGCAAGGATCCGTAAACGTAACGAACGCGAAAGAGGCGCTAAATTTGAGTAGAAAATACGTAATCGCCTATCTAGAGCAGCTTGATCTGGATCCAAATATAGTAAAAAACGGCACGGACAGAGTTTTAAAAGCGTGATTTTTTATCTATTTATAAAAAGCTAATATAATCCGCGCAAATTTTTAAAAAGGAATGAAATGAAAAAAATAGTTTTGTCGCTAATGGCGGCCTGCGCGATGTTTGCTGCGTCAAACGAGCAAGTAGTCGGTTTTTATTCGCAGATGGTCGGCGAGGGCGTGAAAGTAAATGTAACTGAGCGCAAACCGTTAACCGACGGAATCGAAGCGGTCGTGGTAAATTTGAGCAACGGTCAAGTCAGCCAAGACGAGGTTATCTTTACTAAAGGCGACCTACTTTTCCCTGATATCATCGACCTAAAGGCACAAAAAGCCTACCTGCAAGAGATAAAAAAGGAAATAGCGGCGAAAAACATCTCAAAAGTATATAAAAGCGAGCAAAAAGAAAACATCATCACTCTAGGAAACGACTCTAAAAAGCCTACTATCGTGATGTTTTCGGATCCTGAATGCCCATACTGCCGCCTAGAGCTTGAAAAGATCGAATCGACGCTAAAAGAAAGCAACGTAAAGCTAATCTTAACTCCGGTTCACGACGTTTCGTCTTTGCAAAAGAGCTTTTTGATCTATAAAGATGCCGCAAGCGCAAAAACCGATAGCGACAAGATCAAAATTTTACGAAAATATTTCGCGGACGACTATAAGGTAGCAGACGGCGCCGTTAGCGATGCTGACGTTAAAGCGATGGATAATTTAAGACAAAAATACTCTGCCGCCGGCGTTCGCTCCGTGCCTTTCATAGTAAATTTAAGCGACCTTCAAAAATAACATCTAACGCAAATTTGAGCTAAATTTGATAAATTTGGCTCAAAAGCCCTAAATTTTCATAAAATATACTTTTATAACTTGATATGTAGTATTGAAATTTAAGCTAAATTTCAGGTTATCTTAACTATTTATTAAGTTTCATAATTAATCTAATATTTTTACTTCATTTATTCTCAAAATATGCTAAATTTGCACAGTGATATTTTAAAATATGCTAGTGTCCTAAAATACGCGCCTGTAAGGCGCACTACGCCTAGGAAATGTGCAAAATTTGAACAATATCTTTCTAAAAACGTCTCAAAAATTTCAAATTTGAGATTAATAAGGAGAAAACATGCAAGGATCAAGACGAGATTTTCTCAAAAAATCTCTGAAGGTCGGCGCGGTAGGCGGGACTGTATTGGCCGCTGCAGCTATCGCAAAACCGACCAGCGACGAGCTTGCTCCTGACGACAACGGCGTAGTTGTCGGCAAGTCGAGCAAAAAAGAGGTGCTTTACAAAAAAAGCAAAGAGTGGGAATACTACTATAAGATCGCTTACTAAGGGAGAAAACCATGAGTGATTCACGCATAGGAAGACGCTCGTTTTTAAAGCTTGCCGCTCTTGGTGCCGGTAGCACGATGGCATTTGGCGAAAACGAGACGTTTAGAAAGGCAACCAACGAGGAGATAAAAAATCCTTACGAAGGTTCAAAAAAGGTTAGAACGATTTGTTCTATTTGTTCGGCTGGCTGCGGTATAGAAGCCGAGGTAAAAGACGGAGTATGGGTTCGTCAAGATATGGCGATGTTTCACCCGATCTCTCAGGGCTCGCACTGCTCTAAGGGAATCGATCAGATCGACCTTACGAAATCAAAACAACGCATCAAATTTCCGATGAAAAAAGTAAACGGAAAATGGGAGCGCATCAGCTGGGAACAAGCCGTAAACGAAATCGGCGATAAGATGCTACAAATCCGTAAAGAAGACGGTCCTGATAGCGTAGTTTTCCTAGGTTCAGCCAAATTTAACAACGAGCAGAGCTACTATTTCCGTAAATTTGCGGCGTTTTGGGGCACAAACAGCAACGATCACGTAGCACGCATTTGACATAGCGCAACAGTCGCCGGTGTGGCGAATACTTGGGGTTATGGCGCGATGACGAATCACTTCGGAGATATGACGGCAAATTCAAAAGCGATCTTTTGTATCGGTGCGAATTCGGCTGTAGCAAATCCTGTCGGCGGTATGAAGCATATGTTGCAAGCCAAAGATAGAAACAACGCAAAATTAATCGTAGCGGATCCGAATTTTACTAAAACGGCTGCGCACGCGGATCTTTACTTGCGTCAGCGTTCAGGAACGGACGTGGCTCTTATTTATGGACTTATTCACATTATCCTTAAAAACGGCTGGGAAGATAAAGAATTTTTAGAAAACAGAACCTATGGTATCGAAGAGGTTAGAAAAGAGGCTGAACACTGGACTCCTGAGCTTACTTCGGACGTTACCGGCGTACCGGTAGATAGACTCATAGAGGCTGCTAATATAATGGCGCATACGAAACCAGGAACGGTTATCTGGGCTCTAGGTATCACTCAGCACTCGGTAGGAACGTCAAATACCAGAATTTTACCTATCCTTCAACTAATCCTAGGCAATATGGGTAAACCTGGCGGTGGCTGTAATATCATCCGCGGTCACGATAACGTTCAGGGCTCTACCGATATGGGTAACCTTTCAGACACTCTTCCTATGTATTACGGACTAAGCGATGCTTCGTGGAAATACTACTGCAAAGGCTGGGGCGTTGATTACGACGAGTTTATCAAACGATTTGCGGTTTCGACAAAAGAGCCGAAACAGGGTGGCGCTCCGGTAAAAAATACCGTATTTGAAGAGTATTTTTATCACGATCCGCAAAATCCAGAGGATAGAAACTGGAGAAACGAAAAGGGTTGGTCGCTATCAAAATGGTGGCAAGGCGTTCTAAAAGAGGAAAAGACTTTTACTAGCGGTAAACTTCGCGTTCTTTGGGTTCAAGGAACCGGTATCACCTCTATGGCTCACCTTACAAAAATTCAGCAAGCCGTCGACAAACTAGATATGCTAGTGGTTGCGGAGCCATTTGTAAACGAAGTTGCGATCCTTTCAGATAGAAAAGACGGAATTTACGTACTTCCGGTGGCTACTGCGTTTGAAAACGAAGGTCATATAAGCTCGACTAACCGCTCTGGTCAGTGGAGAACAAAAGTCGTTGAGCCGCTTTACGAAAGTAAGGCCGACCACGAGGTCATGTTCTTATTTGCTAAAAAATTCGGCTTTTATGACGAATACGTAAAAGGCATGAAGATGGCGACCGTTAATCACGAGCCAAAACAAGTTAAAGACGACTTCGTATGGCCTGACGACGCTACAAACGAGATAGCTCGCATGGGTAAATCTATCGGCTACACCGGTAGAACAGCCGAAATGTTTAGAAGACATCAGGCTAACTGGCAAAATTTCGACCCTGATACGCTAATGGGTATCGGCGGCGACGTAAAAGGCGAATACTACGGTAAGCCTTGGCCGGCATGGGACGAAAAACACCCTGGTACGCCGATACTTTATGATATGAGCAAGTCTTACGCAGAGGGCGGTTGCGGATTTAGAAATCGTTTCGGCTTAGAGCATAACGGCGTTAGTCAGCTAGCTAGCGAGGATACGACTTTAGTAGGATCGGACGTAAAAGGCGGCTATCCGCAAATTACCAAAGAAAATATCGAAAAAGTCCTAGGCATAACCTTAACCGAAGAAGAGAAAAGACTGATGGGAGCTACTTGGAGCACGGATCACAGCGGACTTATCTTAGAAAAATGCCGCGAAAAAGGCGTAGTGCCGTTTGGTAACGCAAGGGCAAGAATGATCGTTTGGGAATTCCTAGATCCGATCCCTAAACACCGCGAGCCTATCCACTCTCCGCGCTGGGATTTAGTGCAAAAATACCCGACTTTCGACGATCAGGCTAGAAATTTCCGCGTAGAGACTAAATTTAAAACCGAGCAGCAAGCAAAAGACTGGAGTAAGGAATTCCCTATCGTATTTAGCACATTGCGCCTAGTAAATCTAAGCGGCGCTGGTATGATCGAGCGAACGAGTAAATATCTAGCGGCAATCACGCCTGAGATGTTTGCTAACGTCCACCCTGAGCTTGCTCTAAAATACGGTATCCAAGATCGCGATATGATGTGGATCCACTCTCCGCAAGGCACTAAGATCAAGGTTCGCTGCTATCATACTCAGATGGTTACGCCGGATAGAATTTGTATGCCGTATAACTTCGCGGGCGTTATGCAAGGCGTGAGCTTAGAAGACCGCTATCCTGAGGGCACTAAGCCTTATACGATCGGCGAGAGCTTTAATACCGTAACAAACTACGGCTTTGACCCGGTTACTCAAATTTCGGAATTTAACGCCGGACTTTGCAGGATAGAAAAAGCCGACGGAGAGGGCTTTAACACCTTCTTCCACGAATACGGCGAAAATAGAGTCTAAGGAGTAAGAGATGGCAAGAATGAAATTTTTCGTAGATACAAACAGATGTATCAGCTGCTTTGGATGCCAGGTCGCTTGCTCTTCGGCTCACGAGCTCCCGGTGGGGCTCTACCGCCGCAAGGTCATCACGCTAAACGACGGTATAGAGGGCAAGGAAGTATCGACTACGATAGCCTGCCAACACTGCACCGACGCTCCTTGCGAGCAGGTGTGCCCGGTGGATTGTTTTTACATCAGAGCCGACGGTATCGTGCTCCACGATAAAAACAAATGCATCGGCTGCGGATACTGCCTATATGCGTGTCCGTTCGGCGCGCCGCAGTTTCCTAGAGACGGAGCATTCGGCATCAAGGGCGCTATGGATAAGTGCACGATGTGTGCAGGAGGCCCTGAGGAGACGAACTCTCACGAGGAGCTTCATATGTACGGTCAAAACCGCATCTCAGAGGGCAAAGTCCCTATGTGCGCCGCCGTTTGCGCTACGAACGCGCTACTAGTAGGCGATGCCGCAGACGTGTCAAACGTATATCGCAAACGCGTTATGCTAAGACAAGCGGGCACTACTATCTAACTCAAATTCGGGGGCGACTCGCTCCCGAATTTTCTTTCAAATTTTACCTCTTAAATTTACTCAAATTTCAAAGTCGGATCAATCTGATAATCAAAAAATATAGCTTGTTGATAAGATTGATACTTGATATCCGTTTTTATTTTTGCTAAAGTTTTGAAATGGTAAAATAGCCGCATAAAACATATTTTATCGGAGTTTTTTATGAGCAAATTTTTGAAATTTATACTTGCTTTGTTTATCCCCTTTATGCTAAATGCACAGGACGCCGACTATGGCCCCGAGATACAGAGCATAAAAGATTCATTCGTAAGTATCATGCAGCAGTACAAGGACGGCAAGATCGACGAAGCCAAAACCACCACGCAAAACGCGTATTTTGGGCATTTTGAAAATATAGAAGCTGGCATAAGGATAAATTTAGGACAGAAAAAAGCCTATGCGATGGAGAAGCAATTTGGCGATATAAGAAAAGCCATCGTCGCCAAAAAGCCAGTCGAAGAGATACAAGCGATTATGGATAATCTCTCAAAAGAGATGGACGAGGTCTTGCCTATCATAAATTCAGGACACAAGCTTGTAGCCGAATACTCCGACCCAAAAAATGCTGACACTGCCGCAAATACCGCTACCGACGCGAATGCGCCAGCCACCACGCAAACAGCGAGCACAAACATTGAGCCACACTGGCAAGTCGTTTATAATGATATAAAATCAGCCCTTGACGCCGCGTCCGCCGCATACGAAAAGGGTGATAAAGAAGCCGCAAAACAAGCGATAAACAACAAGGCTAAATTTGAGCTTTATCGCAACACCAAGCTCGAAGAGGCCGTGCGTAAATTTGTAGATGGCGGGCAGGGTATAGATGGCGACATCCAAAAAAGAATGGGCTCGGCGATCATCGCGATAAACGGCGACGTCGCAGCTGATGTGTTAAAGTCAAATTTAGAAGAGCTTGATAAGATCATATTGGAAACCGTAGCAAAGCTGCCTGCCGACTCTGGCGTGCTGGCTACAAATGTAACCTTGCCTGATGATGGCGAGGATAGTGGCGCGACAGACTTTACCCAAGTTGTCGCAAATATCAATGCCAAGATCGCAGAAGCGATACAAGACTACAAGGCTGGAAACGTCCAAAAGGCGATCGCTGACGTGCAGGATTTATATTTTGACGAGTTTGAAGGCAGCGGTATGGAAAACAGCGTCGGAGCTCGCGATGTAAATTTAAAAACCGCTATCGAAGGAAGCTTTGGTGCTATCCCGGCTCTGATGAAATCGGGCGCAAGCGTGGATAAGATAGAAGCCGCCGCAGCCACTATGAGCGACCAGCTAAACACGGCTCTGGGCAAAACCAGCACTCCGACTTCGCCTTGGTTTTTATTTATCTCGGCATTTACTATTATCTTGCGCGAGGGCTTTGAGGCTCTCATCATCGTAGCAGCCGTCGTTGCCTACCTAATAAAAACTGGCAATAACGCCAAAATGGGCAACGTCGTATATAGCTCGGTCGGCGTGGCAGTCGTTTTGAGCTTTGTCATGGCGTGGATCATGAACGTCATCTTTGGTCAAGCAGCCGGTCAAAAGCGCGAGCTGATGGAGGGCATCGTCATGCTCATAGCCACAGGGCTACTCTTTTACGTTGGCTTTTGGCTACTATCAAACACAGGTGCGAAAAAATGGAACGAATATATCAAATCTCATGTCAGCGAGTCTTTAAAAAATGAATCGACTGCGGCACTTTGGTGGACGGTATTTTTAGCCGTGTTTAGAGAGGGCGCAGAGACAGTGCTTTTCTACCAGTCGCTTATCTTTGACGCCAAAGACAGTAGTGGCTACTCGGCTATCGGCGCTGGCTTTGTCATCGGTCTTGTGATACTGCTTGTTGTGTATTTTGTGTTTAAGAAATTTTCTATCAAAATTCCCATCAAGCCGTTTTTCATCTTTACATCAGCGATCATTTTTTATATGTCGATCGTCTTTGTCGGCAAGGGCGTGATGGAGCTGGTTGAGGGTAAAATTTTCGTTCCGACTATCATAAACGGACTAGAATTCCCGCAATGGATGGGCGACTGGTTTGGCTTGAAGCCATACTATGAGAGCTTGATACCACAGATTTTGATGATCACGGCTTTGGTCGTTGGTATCGTTATAATGAAAAGAAAGCAAGCCAAAGAGGCTTAAATTTAACTTTCCTATTTTCGCAGGTTTCCGAAAGATGTAAAATCAAATTTGCAAACCAAATTTAAAGGAGAAAGTATGAACAAATTTGTTAAAACAGCTTTGGCATTTAGCCTTGCTGCTTCAGTTGCCGTTGCAGGCGAGTTTCCTATCGGCGATCCGGTAGAGATCAACGGAATGGAGATAGCTGCGGTTTATCTAGAGCCGATTGACATGGAGCCAAAAGGCATCGACCTTGCACCAAGCAAAGCTGACATCCACTTGGAGGCTGACATCCACGCTATCGAAGGCAACAAAAACGGCTTTGGTGCTGGCGAGTGGATACCGTATCTAAAAATCAACTATGAGCTAAAAAACCTTGATAACGGCAAAGTTAAAAAAGGAACATTTATGCCTATGGTTGCAAGCGACGGTCCTCACTACGGCGCTAACCTAAAAATGGACGCCGGCGTGGGCAACTACGAGCTAAAATTTCATATAGAAAATCCTGAAAAACAAGGCTTCGGTCGCCATGCGGACAAAGAAACAGGCGTAGGTAAATGGTTCGAGCCGTTCACTACGACTTATAAATTCCAATATACTGGAGCGCCTGCTAAATAATTCGGGCTTAGAGCGGCTAAGTCCGCTCTAAATTTTATTCAAAATTCTCAAATTACAGGGCTGATCATGTCTATATATTTCGTCCAAGTTATCTCATCGTTACTGGGATTTATACTTTTTGCAGCGTTAAACAACGACAAAAAGAGCCTAAAAGCGCTGTTTTTACCATCGGTTTTGGGTATAGCAGCTGGCATAGTCGTTTTTAAGATCGCTAGACTCACGCTTCACGACGTAGGCGTGAAAATGGCATTTGATGCGGCTACTTTGGTATTTTTGCTAGTTAGCGCGCTTTGGATTTTTATCAAATTTAACCCTGCAAAGATGATAACGTTTTTCGCTCTCGGTGCGGGCTATGGTTTAACCTACGCTCACGCTAGCGCGAATTTTCCGGTATTTGCCGGCGAGCTACTCGATACGCAGTCCATTATCAGCCTATTTTTGATGATATTTGCGTTTTTGCTTTTACTGATTTTGTTTTTCGTCGTTTCAAATTTAAAAGAATGCCTATGCAAGCACGTCTTATGGACGCTTTCGCTTCTTTTTCTTGCAGTTTTGATAGTGCAGGCTCTTTCAAACACGGGGCTTGAGTTTATGCGAGCGGGCATGATACCTACGTATCCGTGGGCGCTCTCGCTCGTGGCTAAGGGCATTTACTATACGACCTTTTCGCAGTATTTTTTCATCTTTTTAGTTTTAGTTTTGGCGGTTATAAATTTCAAAAAACGCCCCGCCCCACTCGTAAAATCGGTCGTGGGCTCGAATAAATTTAGATTTAACAACGCGGCTAGAAATTTTATGGCGGCAAATTCAAAAAGTAGTGCGGCGATCGTCGTCACGGCTCTAATTTTTGGGCTTTACTACGACCTGCACGCATCTAAGCCGCCCGAGATCTCTGATCCTATCATCGTAGAGCCCGTAAACAACGAGTTTAAATTTGACGTCGAAAAACTCGCCGACAACGAACTTCACCGCTACGCCTATATAAACGACGAGGGCAGGGAGATAAGGTTTTTTCTTTTAAACCGCTTTTCAGACCGCGCTTCGCCGATCATCGTCTTTGACGCGTGCGCGATATGCGGCGATATGGGCTACGTTAAAAAGGGCGGCGATCTCATCTGCATCTCGTGCAATGTACGCATTTTCTTGCCGTCAGTCGGCAAAGAGGGCGGCTGCAACCCGATACCTATGCCTTTTGAATTTGACGGCAAATTCGTAACCGTAACGCTCGATACCATCCAAAGCGGTGCGAACTACTTCTCAAAAGTTGTCGAAAAAATGGTGCTAGATCCGGTAAGCCGCAAAAAAGTAAGCAACATCGGCTCGAAATCTTATTTATACTACAACAGGACGTATTTCTTTGAAAACGAAAAAACTCAGGCGGAATTTGAAGCCAACCCTGAAAAATACGTCGACACGAACGGGACTTTAAAATGAAAAATATGCAACTAAGGCTCATAAAAAGCTCGATCACCGGCTCGAAGGTGCAAAAAGGTATGGCTTTTATCACCATACTTTTGGCGACGGTTTTGATCGCTTGTATGCTAAATATCACGCTAAAAATCGGTGATCAGATCGCTAGCGAGCTGCGCGGCTACGGCTCAAACATCGTCGTCTTGCCAAAGGGCGAAGCGCTAGCCATCGAGATCGAGGGTAAAAACTTCACTCCGCTAAAATCGCAAAACTACCTAAACGAAGAGGATTTGCATAAGATCAAGGAAATTTTCTGGCGAAACAACATCGTGGCTTTTGCTCCGTTTCTAAACGGCGAGGTAAAGGACGCTAGCGGAGAAAAATATCAAATCACGGGCACTTGGTTTGATAAATTTGCAAACGTGGCCGACGAGCCCGAGTTTAAAACTGGCGTGAAAACGCTATTTGGTTTTTGGGCGGTTGATGGCAAATGGATAGAGGACGACGACGTAACAAACGTGCTCGTAGGCGAAAATTTAGCGGCAAAGCGAAATTTGAGCGTCGGCGGCGAGCTAAATTTAAACGGACGTAGCGTAAAAATCGCAGGCGTGCTAAAAGGAGCCGGCGAAGAGAGCTATAAGATCGTAACCTCGCTAAAGCTAGCCCAGGAGCTTTTAGGCAAGCCGGGGCAATACTCAAAAGCCGAGGTTTCAGCAATGACGATCCCGGAAAACGACCTCTCCGTCAAGGCCAGGCGAAATTTAGACAACCTAGACAGCGCCGAGTACGATATGTGGTACTGCTCGGCCTACGTTAGCTCCATAGCCTATCAGATCGAGGAGAACTACGCGGGCGTAGCGGCAAAGGCGATGATGCAGGTAAGCGACGCCGAGAGTAATATCGTGAAAAAAATCCAAAGCCTAATGGGTATCGTTAGCGTCATCGCGCTTGCGGTCTCCTCTATCGGCATTACATCGCTGATGACTAGCGAAATTTACAGACGTAAAAAAGAGATCGGCCTACTAAAAGCCATAGGTGCGAGCAACTTTGAAATTTACGCCCTTTTTGCGAGCGAAAGCCTAGTCGTGGCGTTTTTTGCGGGCATTTTGGGAGCGTTTTTGGGTTACGCGCTAAGCTACATAATCGCTTACAGTATCTTTGGCTACGGCATCGGCATCGCTTGGATCGTGCTTCCGCTTAGTATCGCTTTTGCGCTTCTTATCTCGATCGCGGGCTCACTCGTGCCGATGAGAAGCGTCGTTAAACTCTTGCCTGCGGAGGTGCTATATGATCGCAAATAAGGGCTTTTTTTATAACGTCATCTTTAAAAGTCTGCGCTTTGGCGCGGCTAGAGTCGGCGTCATCATCGTCTCTATCTTGCTTGGCGCGTGCGTGACGGCGGCGTTTGTAAACGTGTATCTAGATATCGATTCAAAAGTAACCAAGGAGCTAAAAAGCTACGGCGCAAACGTGGTTTTTGCTCCAGCAGACCCCGTTAGCGACGCGGTAAACGAGGCTAAATTTAACGAAAAGATCGCCAAAATCCCAAGCGACAAGCTAATCGGACAGAGCGGATACCTTTTCACGCAGGTAAACATAGGCCCAACGACTGCGATTGCTATGGGCGTCAAATTTAGCGATCTAATGCGGGTTAAGCCGTTTTTAGAGGTTAAAGAAGGTCAGGGCATAACGCTAGATTTTGACGAGAGAAACGCGCTAATCGGCACCGATCTAGCCAAACAAAGCGGATTTAAGGTCGGCGACGTGATTGAAGTGAGGCAAATCGGCGCGAATGCAGGCGAAAAGGTAAAGATCCGCGGCATCGTGCAAGACGGCGACAAAGAGGACTCGCTACTCATCATCTCGCTGCCTCTAGCGCAAAAGATAGCAAACGAGCCAAACACGCTAAACTACGCCGAAGCCGTAGTGACGGGCAAATTTGACTACATAAGCGAGCTTGGCAAGAGCCTTAGCGACGAGCAAATTTCGGTTAAACCAGTGGCTAAAATTTCAAAATCAGAGGGTCTGATTTTAGATAAGATTAAGCTTTTGATGGCGCTAGTTAGCTTTGTGATCTTGCTGATTACTTCGATGTGCGTAAACACGACGCTAAGCGCGATTTTGTTCTCGCGCTCAAAAGAGATCGCGCTGCTTAGAGCACTGGGAGCTAGTAAGAAAAATGTATTAAATTTGTTTGGCGTCGAGACCTTCGTTACGGCGTTTGCGGCGGCTTTTGTAGGCGCTATTTTAGGCTACGGCTTGGCGCAAATTTTAGGCTACGCGATTTTTGATTCGAGCATAGATTTTAGATTTATGAGCATACCGATAGCGATGGCGATCTCGCTCGTTTTTGCGGGCGTAGCCTCGATCTATCCGATCAAACGGGCGCTAGAAAACAAGATGGCCGATATTTTAAGAGGAGAATGATATGCAATACGCGATAAGATTAAACGGGATAGAAAAAAGATTCGGAGAAGTAAGGGCGCTAGAGTGTATTACATTTGACGTAAACGCCGGCGAGTGGGTTAGCATAATGGGCCCAAGCGGCAGCGGTAAAAGTACGCTGGTAAATATCCTCTCGCTGATGGATGAGCCCACAGCCGGCACGTACACGCTAGGCGGAGATGACGCTAGCAGGCTTAGCGACGAGGAGACGCTCAAATTTCGCCGCGAAAAGATCGGGCTGATATTTCAGCAGTTTCACCTCATCCCCTACCTAAACTGCGTCGAAAACGTGATGATAGCGCAGTACTATCACAGCAGCGTAGACGAAGAGGACGCTAAAAAGGCGCTCGAGCGGGTTGGACTAGGACACAGGCTAGATCACCGACCTAGCCAGCTTAGCGGCGGCGAGCAGCAGCGTCTGTGCATCGCGCGCGCTCTCATCAACGATCCTGATATCTTGATAGCCGACGAGCCGACTGGCAACCTAGACGAAGCAAACGAACGCGTGGTTTTGGAGCTATTTCAAAAGCTGCGAAGCGAGGGCAAAACCATCCTGCTCATCACTCACAACCCGGATCTTGGGCAGTTTGGCGACAAGATCGTCTATCTAAGGCACGGCAAGATGGAAAACATCCACTACGTGAGCGATGGTGAGCGTGCGGAGGCATGCGAGAGGCTAGCAAGCGAGCCAAAGGGTCAAACCGCCTTTGCGACGGTTTAAATTTGGGAAAATTATGATAAAAAAATATATATTTTTAGTTTTTGCGGCGGTGATGATCGCGGGCTGTGGAAATAGCGGCTTTGACAAACACCACATCAGCCTAAACTCGCCAAAGGGCGTAGATACGCACTATTTCCCCGAGGGCAGACGGCTCAAAACGGACGGCAAGCCTTATATGCTCTTTTTCTTCGGTACTTCTTGCGGCGCCTGCGTAGCGCAAGCCCCGATCGTAAATGAAATTTACTCCGAGCTTAAGGACAAATTCGGCGTTTACGGGATATTTGGACCCAGCCTTGGATTTGATAAAGATATCGACATGGTTAGGCAGCACCATATCGACTACGACGTGATTAGCGATAAAATTTCGGTCGATTATTTCAGCAAAGCAGTTGGCGGCGTGATGGGCGTGCCTGCGATCTTCGTCTTTGACGGCGAGGGCAATCTCAAAAAGCGCTTCATCGGACTCACTCCAAAAGCTACTCTTGAAAACGAGATCAAACTGGTATTATAGATTTACTCAAATGTAAAGATTTAGTAGTAAAATACACTTAAATTTGATCCTAAATTTGACCCGTCCGCGTTAAATTTGCGGCGGTCAAATTTGAGCTAGGAGACGCGAAATGAAACTAAAAATTTTCTCTATTTTGCTATTTGCGATTTTTTTCGTAGGTTGCGGCGAACCGCGCACGCCCGAGCTTTACGCTAGAAGCACGATGCCGATTTTTATCACTAACGGCGACGTGAAAAAAGCCCCTCGTAGCGTCTACGTTTACTTTAAAAACTCCTCAGGCTACGCAAACACGCTAGAAAATACCGTGCGAAACAAGTTACTGCAAAACGGCTTTACTCAAAGCATGGATCAAAAGAGCGCAGATATCGTAATAATGGGCGATTTTGCGAGCTTACAGCGCCTTGAGCGACGCGAACGCCCGCGAGTTTATATGAATATGGGATATGGCTTTGGCAGCTACGGGCGCACGCGAAGCATGGGCTTTGGCATGCTTTTTGGCGACCCGTTTGACGATGATTTTTACGATAGGACGGATTATTATCTTTATAGAGCCTATATCAGCGTGATGATCCGCGCAAACGGCAGCGAACAAAGGACAAATCTCGAGATCGAAAGCGGGCAAAATCTTTATTCGCCAAGTTATATAATCCCATACATAGAAGAAAAGGCAGCGACGCAGATACTTAGTTTCTTTTATCCTTAGCGGCTTGTCTTTTTGCCCTATACTTCGTTACTTTTAAATTTGGCTCGGTCATTACCTACATGGTAACTCCCGTCGCCAAATTTAAAAGTGCCTCGTCTAGAACAAAAATACTTCGCCTTATCGTTTTACGTTCAAATTTGAAGACAAATTTGCAAATTTCGGCTCCAAATTTTACCCATCGAGACCGCACCTTGAAAATGCTAATTTGAGTTTTTAAATTTAACGTATCGATTTAGGCTATTCTCTCTTTGCCTAAAATTTACTTTTATCAAATTTAACTTCGCTAGCGTCAAATTTGCCGTCGTATGCAAACCAAGTCGCGCAAAATTTATAAATCTTATCTTAACGAAAATCAAGAAATACTCAAATATTTTTCTATATAATTATGATACAAAAAATCAAAATTATCATAAAGGATACTAAATGAGACTAGCTATCAGTCTGGCTGCGGCTGCGACGGCGCTATTTGCAAACGGCGCAAATCCCGACGTCATAAAGCCGGTAAAGGATTTTACGCCTCCTCCGCCTTATACGCCAAACATCGCTCAAAGCGCGTTTGCTGAAAATCAATTTGACCGCACGCCCAGGGATGATTATTTTTTCGTGACGGATTTGCTTGATAATTCTATGGATAAATTTCACGTTGCTGGCGGATTTTACGGCAGGACGTTTTACGGCTCGGGACTTTTTAAGTACCGCGGCGCAAATTTCTACACGATTTTAAACACAAATTTCTCTAAAGCCAACCGCTACAAAGACGGCGGCGGCAGGGAGTGGAACTACGGTTACGCTAGGCAGGGGCAAAGCGCAGTCGTGGGCTTCGTGCCTAGCGAGCTAAGCGAGTTTAGATTTACGCTCGTGCACGATAACATCGACGACGACAAGCAACCTCACCACCTAATGGACGCTGTTAAAACCGAGCGATACGTCGGTAAATTTAACGCTCGCATCGGCGCGGAGGATCTATCAAATACGCTAAATTTCGAGCTAATGCTACGCGACGTGAGCAGAAATGCCGACAACTACCGCCTAAGAAGCGCGGCTCAGACGGTCAAGGTCGAGATAGATAGAAAAATCGTAGACGCCGAGCTAAAATACGACGCTGATTTTGGCGACTTTCACAATCTTGCGGGCATCAGCTATCAGCACGATAATCACGAGGGCAAAAGGTATCAGAGGCAGCCCGGCGGATGGGTTTTTAACGGATATAGGTTTGCCGACGTGACAAATAAACGAACGAGGATTTTTGATACGCTAAGCTATAAATTTAACGACTTTCACAAGCTTAGTTTAGCTCTAAACTACGACTGGATGAGGTCAAATTTAAAGGGATTAAATGAGCCTTATTTTGCGCCTGCCGCGCCGCTTCGGACGGTAAAGGGGCTTGTCCGTAGCGTTTACGGATATGATTTTGACGGTAGCGTCAAACAAGACGGGCTAAGCGCCAGCCTAAAATATGACTTCACGCCAAACGAGCTAGATAGCTACTACGCGGTACTTGAGAGCTTGCAGCGCATACCTGGCAATATGGAGCGATTTAACACGCTTTACGGTCCGATGAATAACGGCTGGGTGAGTAACCCGCTGCTAAAACCGGAGCGCCACAACCGCGTAAATTTGGGCTTTACTTACAAGAGTGAATTTTATAAAGATTACTTAAGTTCGCGTCAGGGCGAGGATAGCTTTAGCGTGGGCGGGCACTTTATCGCAGACGACGCGCAGGATCTGGTTATCTACGATCGCCGTCATGCCGCTTCATCCACACCGCCAATAAACAGAAACGCCGTCATCACGCGCAACGTCGACGCTAGGATTTACAGCGTAAATTTGCGCGGCGAGTATAATTTCGCGTGAAATTTCGGGCTAAAAACATCGCTATTTTACAACTACGGACAAAACAAAACTGACGGCAGACCACTCTATCAAATTCGCCCGTTTGAGGCAAATTTGGCCTTTGATTACAAAGACTACGCGAGCTTTGGCAGCTACAACATCGGCACGGCGGTACGCTACGTAGCAAAGCAAAATAGGGGAGATTTCGATAAAACCACCGGCTTTGGCATCGACAAGCGCGAAGCGGCTAGGAGCTTTACGACGATGGACGTTTACGGCGGATTTGAGTTTAAAAACAGCTGGGGCGTGAGGCTTGGGGTCACAAATATCTTTGATAAAGATTACGCCGAGTTTATCAGCGGCGAGCACGTAGGAGCGCTAGATCCTGCGGTGGTGCATGCGCCGGGGAGGGCGGTGTTTGTTAGCTTCCACTCTAGTTTTTAAAATTTGAGCGGCGGCTCGTCTCACGAGTGCTTTTTGTGGATTTTGTTAAAATTTGACTGGGTAGGCCATATGCCTTATCATCGTCAAATTTTAACTTCAAAACCCCAAAAATCATCTCGCGATACTTCGCCTTATTTTTTTGATTCAAATTTGAGGTCAAATTTACAAATTTTACTCGCCCAGACCCGCATCTTGAAAATGCAAATTTAAATTTGCGACGCTTTGCGTCAGCAAAGCAGTGTCGCTACCTCTAACGTGCAGTGGGGTTGGAGAGGGCTTCTGCGTCGCTGCGCTAGCAGCTGCAAGCAGACGGGAGAGGGTCTGCCTTTGGCAGTTGCGAGTGCGTAGCACGACGCAAAGGAATGCGACGCTCTACTTCGCTTCGCTCGTAGCTGCAAGCAGACCGTAAGTAGAACCCCTTCCTCTCCCAAAGTAAAGAGAAAGGTGAACAACAAAGGGAGCTATTTTGCTAGCTTCGCTTCGCCTTGTGCTTGCACTCTCTTTGAGAGCTGCTAGCAGAGCGTAATTCAAGCCCCTTTCCCCATAACAAGAAAGTAAAAGTTGAAAGTCTTTTTATTAAATTTTAAATTTACCGTCCAAATTTAATGAATCAAATCAACAAAAAAACAAGACTTAAATCAAGATTTTTGATTTAAATCTTGGGTATAATTATCAAAAATAAGTTGAGGCAAAGTCAAATTTGCCTCGAGTAAATTTAGCATTTTTGCGGTACGGGTCTGGACGAGTAAAATTTAACGCTCAAATTTATCGTTTAAATTTGATCGTCAAATTTGACGCCCGAAGCCGATCCGCAAAAGCGAAGCGAAATAAAATTTAAAATCTTAATATAAGGAGAAAGCTATGAACAGACGAGGATTTTTAGGACTTGGCGCGGCGCTAGGAGCGACTGCTTTTGCGCCAAATTTGCTTGCTAAAGAGAGATTTGACGTGTGGGGGATGCCCGCGATCCCTAGCACCATGCTAGCCGTGGCGAGCTTGCAAGGCGAGCTAACCAAAACTCACGACATAAAGCTAAGGATCTGGAACAGCCCCGATCAGCTGCGCGCTGGCGTGGCTAGCGGCGAGATGAAACTAACCGCGGCGCCTAGCAACGTGGGCGTAAATTTGGCCAATCAGGGCATGAATTTTGGCCTGCTAAACATCATGACTAACGGCCTTCAAAACATCCTCGTTAAAGACCCTAGCATCAAAAGCATCGAGGATCTAGTCGGCAAAAAACTAATCATGCCGTTTAAAAACGATATGCCAGACCTCGTGCTACGCGCCATCTGCAAAAAACGAGGCATAGATATCTCTAAAATCGAGATCAACTACGTCCAAACCCCGCCCGAAGCCATAGGGCTGTTTTTGCAAAAGGATTTTGACGCGGCCTTGTCGATCGAGCCGATGAGCTCGGCTGCGATACTGCGCGGTAAAAAAATGGGCACGGACGTGCGCGTTGGCTTTGAGCTGCCCGATGTTTGGGGCGAGAGCTTCGGCATCAAGCCATATATCCCGCAAGCAGGGCTCATCGTGGATCTAGACTACTATAACGCAAACAGGGAGGTTTTTGAGATATTTCACAAAGACATGCAAAACGCTCTAAAATGGATCCTAGAAAACAAACAAAGCGCGGCGCAAATCGGCGCGCAGTACCTGCCGGCTCCAGAGTCAGCGCTGGCAAACGCGTTTGAGCGTTCAAATTTGACCGTGACAAAGGCTAAGGATTTAACCGACGAGCTTATGAGCTTTTTTGAGGTGCTTTTTGAGCTAAATCCTAAGCTTCTTGGCGGCAAAATGCCTGATAAGAGCCTGTTTTTATGATACTCGTCGATAACGTCAAAAAAGACCGCGGAGCGCTTTTAAAGGTCGCGGACTACCTTTGGGGCGGCTTTAGCGGCCTTGCGACGATCGCGCTTATCATCGCGCTTTGGCAGATCGGCAGCGAGCTGGGAGGAGAGTTTTTACTCCCCGCTCCGCAGGCTGTTTTCGTGCGGGCTTACGAGCTTTTGGCCGACTATAAAAACAGCGAGATAAACATCACTCTCGTGCGCTCGCTAGTCGGTGTCGGTACGGCCTGTGCCATCGGTATCACGCTGGGGCTGGTTGCCGGAGCGTATAAAAGCTTTGCCGCGTTTTTAAAGCCCGTGATCACCACGCTGCTTTCTATGCCGCCTATTATTTGGATCGTTTTAGCTATATTTTGGTTCGGGTTTGGAAACGCGAGCACTATATTTACGATCATCATCACGGTTTTGCCGCTAACCTTTGCTAGCTCGATGGTCGGCATGATGAGCGTAAGCGAGGAGCTAAAGGAGATGTTTGACGCCTATAAACTAGGCGTTTGGAAAAAAATTCGCCACCTTTACGTTCCGCACCTAACTAGCCACATCATCAGCTCTCTAAGCGTCGCTGTGGGCATGGGCGTAAAGATCGTCATCATGGGCGAGCTGCTAGGCGCAAACGACGGTATGGGCGCAAAGATCGCAAACGCGCGCGTGATGCTAGATACCACCGAGGTGATGGCCTACGTAGTGCTTACTATCGCTATCATTATGCTTTTTGAGTATCTGGTTATCGAGCCGCTCAAGATCACGCTAATGCCGTGGAAAAGGTAGTTTGATATGCTGGAACTTCAAAATTTAGAATACGAAATTTTACGCGACAAGGTCGTGCGCGACTTTAGTTTAAAGGTCGGCGCGGGCGAAGTAGTGACGCTCTTTGGCGCGAGCGGGTGCGGTAAAACCACGATCCTGCGCCTGATCTCGGGCCTCATAGATCCTCGCAAAGGCAAAATAATCAATAAATTTAACAAAACCACCTATCTATTTCAGGAAAATCGCCTGCTGGAGTGGAAAAATGCGCTCGAAAACGTACTGCTCGTGATGGACGAGCCTAGTGAAAAGACCGTGCTACAGCTCTTTGCGAGACTTGGGCTAACAGAGAAAGACGCGCTAAAATACCCTGACGAGCTAAGCGGCGGCATGCGTCAAAGGGTTGCTTTCGTGCGGGCGATCGTGACGAAGCCTGATTTACTACTGATGGACGAGCCGTTTTCGGGGCTTGATTATGATATGAAAGAAATTTTAATCGACATCGTCACGCACCGCGTCGAGGAGGGTATGAGCGTCGTGCTGGTGACTCACGACAGGATGGAGGCTGCGCGCATGTCTAGTAAAATTTGCTTTTTAGCGAGCAAGGGCGCGGTGATCGAGCGCGAGCTGGAGCTTGACCGCACCTTTTCGCAGCGGGATTTTGCCTACGCTAGCGGCGTGATAGACGCAAATTTTAAAGGAAAAATTTATTATGATTAACGACTTTTTTACCCATCCGATGAGAATTTTTTTCCTTACGAGCGCGGTTTGCGCGGTGCTAGGCGGGGTGGTGTTTTTTACGCCCGTGGATTTTGTTAGCTGGCACAAATTTATCTTTTTGCACCTTGTTGCAGCGCTTGCGTATGCTGGATTTTTGCTAACGGGACTAACTGATTGGACGAATTTCGGCGGAGGGCTAAAAAAGCACGCCTACGTTATGTTTTCGTTTTTTGCGGCGAGTTTTGTTAGCGCATTTTTTAGCCTGTTTGCGGCACACTTTTTTATGTCGCTTTTTTGGGCGTATCTGGCCGGGCTTTGCGTTTATATGATCTGGCTCGACCGCAACGACGATCAGCTGGGCGTTTTGGCATTTTTGCTAGGCATTCTTGGCTTTGAGATTTATTATCTGCTTAGCGGTGAGGAGAAGTTTTTAAATTTACAAATCCATCTGCATGTTATCGCGATTTTGCTCGTATCTTTTCGCGTTAGCGTGGTGCTCGGCAAAGAGGCGCTAAACCGCGAGCCTGGCATGCAAGACGCGGCCTTTGTGCCAAATTTCGTTTATAAAAACATCGCGATCGTTAGCGTTTGCGCGTTTTTGTTAGTTAGTGTGTTTTTTGAGGGCAGCAAGGCTGTAAATTTCGCCGCGATAGCCTGCGGTAGCGCGATTTTAGCCAAGCTAAAAGAGTGGCACTACAAGGAGCTTTTGCGTCATAGCTTCGTGATTTATTACTACCTGATGCAGCTTTTGCTGGCGGCGGCTTATGTCGGTTATGGCGCGAGCGGGATTTTGGGGCTTGGGCTGGAGACAAATATGCTGCACGTCATCGCGCTAAACGGCATTATTTTTAGCATTATGCTTATCTTTAACATCGCTGGCCTGCGCCACAGCGGGCAGGAGCTTGAGTTTTTACGCCTTAGCAAGATTGCCTTTGTGCTCGTTATCGCCGCCGGCATTTGCAGGGGCTTTTTGGCTTACGTTTGGAGCGGATTTTATATCCATCTGCCCGCGACGCTTATCGCCGTAGCCTTCGCGCTTTGGTTTATTGATTTTTATAAAATTTTCAGAGATAACGAGTTTAGCGACGATCCGGAGTAGGCAGTTAGATTTTCATATTTATCTTTAAATTTGACTGCATTGTTGCAAGGCGCAGTTTTAAATGGCGTTGTCGGTATTTGGCATATTTGGTATAATGCGCCTCAAAAAAGGAGAAAAATGACGACGAAAGAAAATAAAAAAGGGGCGGTAAGTGCGATATTTTTGGCGGCGGCGCTGTTTGTCGCGGGTTGCGCTGGGTATTTTTATTACGGCATAGGTGGGACCGGCATTTTTACCATGGTCGTTGCCGTGATCTGCGCCGTTTTTTGCGTGAAAAAGATATTTCAAGTTAGCTTTTTGAGCATCGATGACGACGGATTTTTGGTGCAAAAGGGCGGCAAAAACGCCAAATTTTACTTTAAAGATATCGAAGAGATCAGCGTTCGCACGGTAGACGCCAAACGCAAAATCGACGTTTTAAACGTAAAATTTAAAAGAGGCAAACTAGACCGCGACACGGCTGATGGCCTCATGCAGCCTATCGGCGACGACGATGCCGTGATATACGATAAATACGAGCTTTCAAAGCACGAAGTTTTTAAAATTTTAAAGCAGAAATTTGAGGCGTTAAACGCGCAAAAAAGCGAAAATAAGAAAAAGTAAAATTTGCGCGAACGCAAAAAGGGACCGCCGTGAAAGAGGAATTTGAAATAGCCCGTAAAAGAGTCACAATCTACCGCATTAAAGCGCAAAATTTAACGCTAAAGGCGGATGATGACGGTTTGCAAAACGCAGGTGCACCGATAGTATTTTATAGCGCGTTTGCGAACGAAGCAGACGATATCGCGCGAGCTTTAAGCGAGCTTGATGGCGTAAATCTCACACTCGCGGCAGTGGGCGGACTGGAGTGGAGCTCCGAAATGACGCCATGGCCGATGCCTGCTCTTTTTAAGAAGGAGCCGCCTTTTGAGGGCGGGGCGGATGAGTATTTGCAAACGCTAACGCAGCAGATCGCGCCTGCCGTGCTGGCAAAAACGGGCGATGCGGCGTGGCTCGGGATCTCCGGGTACTCGCTAGGCGGGCTTTTCGCGCTTTATTCGCTTTATAAAACGCCTATGTTTACGCGCGTCGCTAGCGTTTCGGGCTCGCTTTGGTATAAGGATTTTCGCGAGTTTGCGCTGGGCTCGCATCTTGCGGGCAAGCCGGAGCGTGCGTATCTCTCGATCGGCGACCGCGAGAGCATGAGCAAAAACGAATACCTAAAAACGGCGCTAGACGCCACACGCGATATTGCCGCGCACTTTGAGAGTTCGGATGTCAGAAGCAAATTTGAGCTAAATCCTGGCAATCACTATGCAGACGAGATAGGGCGCACGGTAAAGGCTCTAGTGTGGTTAGTCGACGGTTAAATTTAACTCTAAATATGCCGCAAAATCGCCGTCAAATTTGAAAATTTAGCCGCAACAGAAGTTAAGATGGCGGGCTAAATTTGCTAACGGACGGCGTTAAATTTAAATTAGAAATTTGAACACACTATAATAAGGTAAAGTATCGCTAGATGGATTGTGGTCACAACTGCTAACAAAAGCAACGAAAATTATAAAAATTTAGGTGCAGAATTTTTCGCTTAGACGAGGCGAAATTTGATTTTTAAGCGGAGCGTATATGCGATACGTGAGCGTTAAAAATCAAATTTCAACGAAGTATAAGTAGAAAAAGGCAAGCCTAATAAGTCTAAATTTTAAACTTCGTATCTCTCTCCTGGCTTCATCTCTATCATCTCCCACGGCAACCCCTGCTTATTTAGCTCATCCATGAAAGGTTTTGCGTCAAAATTTTCCATATTAAAGACGCCTTTGCCGCTCCAGATGCCTTTTGTGACCATTAGCGAGCCTATCATTGCTGGCACGCCTGTGGTGTAGCTAACAGCCTGCGCGCCTGTCTCAGCGTAGCAAGCCTCGTGGTCGCAGACGTTGTAGATATAGACTTGGCGCTCTTTGCCATCTTTTAGACCGCGGATAACGCAGCCGATGTTTGTTTTGCCTTTTGTGCGCGGGCCAAGGCTCGCAGGGTCAGGCAGAAGCGTCTTTAAAAACTGGATCGGCACTATTTTCATGCCGTTATGCTCGACCTCGTCTATGCGTAGCATTCCCACGTTTTCTAGGCACTTCATGTGGGTTAGGTAGCTTTGTCCAAAAGTCATGAAAAAGCGAATTCTCTTTAGCCCTTTGATGTTTTTTACTAAGCTTTCAAGCTCCTCGTGGTAGAGCAGATAGCTATCCTTGACGCCTACTTTTGGGTAGTCCCACTTAAACATGATCTGCATAGGCTTTGTCTCGATCCATTTTCCAGCCTCCCAGTAGCGGCCATTTGCGCTAACTTCTCGTAAATTTATCTCTGGGTTAAAATTTGTTGCAAACGGATATCCGTGATCGCCTGCGTTGCAGTCAAGGATGTCGATCTCGTGGATCTCGTCAAATAAATTTTGCTGTGCATAGGCGCAAAATACGTTTGTCACGCCTGGGTCAAAGCCAGAGCCAAGAAGCGCCATGGTACCAGCGTTTTTAAAGTCACTATCCTTCGCCCACTGAAGCTTATACTCAAATTTAGCAGTGTCTGGGTGCTCGTAGTTTGCGGTGTCGATGTAAGGTATGCCAGCCTTTACGCAAGCGTCCATGAGCGTTAGGTCTTGATATGGCAGCGCGACGTTTAGAAGTAAATCAGCCTTTGTTTGCTTGATAAGCTCTACCACAGCTGCTGTGTCGTCAGCGTCGATCTGCGCGGTGTTTATCTGCACGCCAAGGCGATCTTTTATAAATTTAGCGATCGCATCGCACTTGCTTTTTGTGCGGCTTGCTAGGGTGATATTTGTAAAAACGTCCGAGTTCATCGCACATTTTACGGTTGCGACTTGGCTAACGCCACCTGCTCCGATGATTAAGATATTTGACATTTTTGGCTCCTTAAAATTTTAGTGATTTTATCCAAAGCTTATATAAAATTTGCTTTTAGTAGTTACAATAGCGCGAAATTTTAAGGAAATTTATGCGTCAAATTTTAATTTTTTTGCTTCCGGTTTGGCTGTTTGGGATGAGCTGCGAGGAGGCGATGCAGCTTACGAACGGTCACTAAAAATTTTGCAAAAAGGGCTCGGCAAAGAGTACAAAGGACTAGCAAAGCCCTATCATGGCGTGGCTAGCGCGCAGTCAACACTTGGGAGATACGATGATGCGATAGCGAATTTCGGCTCGGCGATCAGATGCTACGAGCTTGGCGGCGAGAAGATGCAAAAAGATCTGATGAGCTGCTACGCGGGGATCGGCGATACGCTTTATAAAACGGGCGATTTTGAGGGCGCATACGTAAAACACGCCGTTGCGTTTAGGATTTGCGAAGAGGTTTTTGGCGCTGATAGCGTAAATTTGCTGCGAGCGAAGTATTATGCGCTGATGGCTGGCGATCTAGCAGGGCTTGGCAATAAAAAAGAGGCGCTGCAAAACTGCGAAAAAGCTCTTAAAATCGCGAATAAAATTTTAGAAAAAAGTAGCGATAAACACGCAAAAAGCCTAAAAGCAGAGGTGGAAGCAAAGATAAAAGAGCTGTAAATTTAGCGATTGGATCTTGAGGCTGGCTAAATTTATGCCTCAAATTTGGCTCGGTCGTTGCTACTTGGCATTTAACCGCTTTGCCAAATTTGCCGCGCACGCAAACGCAAAATGCAGGTTGTACCCGCCGAGCATCCCCGTCACGTTTAAAACCTCGCCGATGAAATAAAGCCCGCGCACGCCATTTACGCCGCAGTCCGCCTCTAGCGCGTCCGTGTCTACGCCGCCTTTTGTGACTTCGGCTCGCTCGAAGCCAAATGTGCCAGCAGGCGCAAATTCGTAAGCAAATAGCCGCAAGATTTTCGTCGTTTCATCCGCTTTGTACTCGCCGTAAGGTTTGTCACTAAGCCCCGCCGCGCGCAAAAACTCGAGCGTAAATCGTCTAGGCAGCGGCAGGACGGTGCTGAGCTGTTTTTTGCTTTTTTGCGCGGTTTCGATGCTGAAATTTGGGCAAAAATTTATCGTGATCAAGCCCTTTTGCCAAAAAAGCGAAGCGTTTAGCACGGCCGGGCCGCTTATGCCTTTGTGGGTAAAAAGTATGTCGCCTGCAAATTTGCGCGGCGTTTTTAGTTCGCGATTTACAGCGTTTTTGCTCGAGCAAGCTACGCTAATCTCGGCAGGAAAGCAAACCCCGCTTAGATTTTTAAACCAAAACTCGTCTTTTTGCACGGTAAATCCCACGAGCGCCGGAGCTGGCGTGGTGACGCTGGTGCCAAAGCTCTGCGCTATTTTGTAGCCGATGTCGCTGGCGCCCAGGCTTTTGTAGCTTAGTCCGCCGCTAGCTACGACAAGGTTTTTGGCGTAAAATTTATCGCCGTTTTCGGCAACAACTTCAAAAATTTCGTTTAAATTTTGCTCGTTTTGATCAAATTTCATCTCAAAATCTGTCAAATTTTCATCGCGATTTTGCGCGGGAGAAACGTCTAAAATTCCGCCGTTTTCATCAGCCAAAATTTTCCTCGCGCTTTTTACGCAAACTCCGCAAAATATTTGTGCTCCGCTTTGTCTAGCGCGTTTTAAAAGTACGCTCAAAACGTCTTTTGCGCCGCTTTCGCAGAAAAATTGGCTTTGCTTTTGCTCGTTAAATTTTAGCTCGCCAAAAAATTTTAAAACGTCTTTGAAGTCTAGGTTTTTTAGGATATTTTTGACGAAACCAGCGTCGCCTAGATAGTTTGACGCGTCGATACGGCGGTTTGTGACGTTACACCTGCCGCCGCCACTAGCTAGGATTTTCTTGCCGGAAGTTGCGTTTTTTTCGAGTATGGCGACGCTTTTACCGCGTAAATTCGCCGCCAAAAATAGCCCCGCCGCGCCAGCTCCGATTATCAAAACGTCGTAAATTTTGCAAATTTTAGCCATCATAAAACCTTAAAATTTACGCGCGGCAAAGCTAGCTAAAATCAAAAGCTGTTTTTTAGCGCTAGGAATTTTTGCTCTTGCGCTTCGTCTAGTTTCATTTTTTCGTTGCGATTTACGAAAAGCTTAAAGATCACGTTGTGATCCGCGTCGTAAAAGTGCAGGCTGTGCCCGAGAAATCCCATAAATTTAGTGCTTACAAAGCCGATGCTTGCGATTGATTCTTCTTTTAGGTGGCCGCCCAAAAAGCCTGTTTTATCGGTGAAATTTAAAAATCCTCTCGCTTTTTTAGGCATAGGTACGCTCACTTTGATCTCGATGATAAATTCAGGCGTATTTTTGATGAAAAGCATCTCGCCCCAAGTACTGACTTCTTCAAAAATTTTCATCAAATTTTCTGCGCCGACTTCCTTAAATTCGTCATCGCCACGGTATTGCAGGATTTCGTATTCGCGTACGTTTAGCTGTTTGGCCGCATCGTAAACGGACATCTTTTTATCCTGGAAAAGCTCGTCTATTTGTTTTTTTAGATCGCTCATTTTTATCCTTTTTTGAGATTAGATTTTGATAATAGTATTTAAAAATATCTAAAAATCGGCTAAATTTACATGACAGGCGTCGTTGCGTTATCAAACGGCGCACGAGCCGAAGTTTTAGCGCTCGGCAGTGGATGGGTTTAGTAAATTTGCACCACCCGCAAAGCCTGCTAAACGCCTAAAATTCGCTTTATCTCCGCTTCGTTTGTTAGCTTGGAGTTGTATTTTACGACGAGATTTTGCGCGTTTTTATAGCACTCTACGACGCCTTTTTGCTTTTCGATCTCGGCTAGATCGGCGTCCGTGTCAGACGGCAGATAGATATTTTTAAAGATATTTGGATTATCTAGCCATTTTAGCGCGATCAGCCATACGACGCAAAGCACCGTCACGACGGCGGAAAGCGCGCTAAGACCGTAAAATTTAAGCAAAGTACCGCCGCCGATACCGCCGATGAAGCTTCCCATGTAGCCAAATGCGTTAAAGATGCCTAAAACCGCGCCTTTTTGGCTTACTTTGCTAAATTTGGACGCCATTGATTGCAGGATCGGTTCGTGTAGGTTAAAGCCAATAAAAAATATAATCACGCCCGCGTAAAACAGCGGCTTGTGTCCGAGCGAGAGCGCGAAAAGTCCGTAGCAAACGACGAAAAGCGATACGCCGATGACTAAAATTTGCTTTGTGATGCGCTTTGTTTCGCCGATCGCACCGCCGATACCCATCGCGATAAAGCCAAACACCGTCGCAACCGAGTAGATGCCGCTGAGGTCCTTTTTGTCCATGCCAAAATACTTCACTATAGCGATCGGAATCACGATAAAGGCCGCCGACATCAGCATTTTTTGCATGAAGTTGCTGATGTTCATGAGTAGTAAATTTCTGTTTGAGAGTAGCTTTACGGCCGGCGTTTTGGCCTGCGAGTGCGTAAATTTAGGCTCCTCGCCCACGGCCGTGTATAAAAGCACGATACAAACGACCGTAACCGCGATCGAGAGGTAAAAGAGGCTTGAAAGGCCGTATTTGGCGCTAAGTATCGGCGAAAGTATCATAGAAAGCGTAAAGCTAATGCCGATAAACGCGCCCATCATCGCCATCGCATGCCCGCGCACCTCCTCTTTGGTTATATCGCTCATCAGCGCGATCGCCACGGCTCCTATCGCGCCCGCACCCTGGATAAATCTACCAAAAATCATCGTGTAGATATCAGTCGCCACCGCGCAGATCGCAGCTCCAACGATAAAGACGAGCAGGCCTATTAGCATCGAGTTTTTGCGCCCGAAGCGGTCCGAGACGTAGCCAAAAACCACCTGAAACGTGATCTGCGACATCGCGTAAACGCCGATGAGAACGCCGACTAAAAACTCGGTCGCCCCCTCGAGCTCGAGCGCGTAGACGCTGATAACGGGCAAAATGATAAATAGTCCGAAAAACCTGCTGCCGATGATAAAAGATAAAGGTAAAGCGCTTTTTACTATCATAAATTTTCCTTTTTAAAGGAGTAATTTTACCCGAATTTTGATAATACGTAAATTAAAGCCGAATTTGATAAAATGTGAGCGGTAAATTTAAAAAATCGGCAAAGTTATCTTGCGATGAATTTAAATGTTGCGACGAAATTTTCGACCGAAGATAGAACATATAGTTCATCGAGGGAGGAAATTTCTAGCTCATTTAAAGGCGCGCAAGAGAAGCCGAAAAAGGAAAAATTTTGAAAATAGTTTTAGCAACATCCAACTCCGACAAAGTGCGCGAAATAAAAAATTTTTTAAAAGATTACGAAATTTACGCACTGCGCGAAATTTGCGAGCCCTTTGAGATCGTCGAGGACGGCGCGACTTTCGCCGCAAATGCGCTAATCAAAGCTCGCGCGGTGTACGCTAAGCTACGCGAGCTAAATTTGGCAGACGAGTTTATCGCGCTAAGCGACGATAGCGGCATCAGCGTGGAGGCTCTTGGCGGTAGGCCAGGGATTTACTCCGCGAGATTTAGCGATATGAACGAGCTGGGGCAGATAACTGGCAAAAGTGCGACTGATGCTAGCAACCGCGCAAAGCTGATCTCGGAGCTAAAAGCGCTAAATTTAACCAGCTCGCCTGCGTTTTATACTGCTTGTATCGCGGTTAGCTCAAATTTGGGCGACTTTACGGCGCACGGCTTTATGCATGGCACTGCGATAAACGAGGAGCGCGGCAGCAACGGCTTTGGCTACGATAGCCTTTTTATCCCGCGCGGCTTTACGCAGACTCTGGGCGAGCTAGACGACGCTACAAAGCTAAAAATCTCTCACCGCTCAAAGGGACTTGAGCTCATAAAGTACGTGTTAAAGAGCCTTGAGAGAAAATTTGGGCGCTAAATTTAGGGCGCGAAAGAAAAAGCAAATTTGCGCGGCAAAAACCTGGCTAAATTTGCCGTCCCTTAACGCTAGCGCGGTATAATCGCGCAAATTTAAAATTTGAGACGAAGATGAATCTGGTTTTATTCGACTTTGACGGGACGATCACGCGCGACGACTCGCTGCTGGAGTTTATCGCCTACGTCGTGGGATTTAAGAAATTTTTTCGGGGTATTTTTTGGCTTTCGCCCGTTTTGATCGGCTATAAGCTAAAAATTTGCAGCAACAACTACGCTCGCAGGCGGCTGATGACGTACTTTTTCGCGGGGATGAGCGCGGATAAATTTGCTCAAATTTGCAAAAAATACTCAAACACGCACATCGAAGATATCGTGAAATTTTCCGCGATGGCAAAGATCGCCGAGTATAAGGCAAACGGCGACAAAGTCGTGATCGTGACGGCGTCGCTCGAGGACTGGCTAGCTCCGTGGTGCAGGGCGCAGGGGCTTGAGCTACTGGGCACTCGTATCAAGAAAAAGGGCGGCGTGATAACGGGCGAGATCGACGGTGCCAACTGTTATGGCGCTGAGAAGGTGCGCCGCGTGCGCGAGGCGTACGACACGGATGCCTTTGATCGCGTGATCGCATACGGCGACAGCAGGGGCGATAAGGAGATGCTGGAGTTTGCCGACGAGGCGCATTATAGGGTGTTTGATTGAGTCGTAAAACCGTAGGACAATCTCAACCTGAATTTCTTTTTTGATTAAATTTACATTTCATAAAAATCTTTTTGAGCAAAATAGCGTATTTTTTAGAAGCGTTTTATGATTTTAAAGTTCAAATCGAGCAATCGTTCAAACGGTGTTTTGTAGTTTTTGTAAATTTTTAAAGCTTGTATATTTACCTCTTTGATGAGTCTTGCGATATTTAAAACCTTATTTTTTTGCTTATTAAGCGTGAGAAAAGGAGCTTTTCGGTACTCGCTGCGTTAAGGCTTCGTTTATAATAAAACCTACAGTGTTATCATTTTAGTATCCTGTCTCTAAAACGAAATGAATGTCTTTTGTTTATTCGAAATGTTGCAAAAATAGTAATTTGTTTTTTGAGAATACTTCTAGTTTGTGTCGGTTTTATTGCACCGATATTGCGTTGTATTTTAGCTCTTGCTTAAAAATCTTATAGCTGATTTCCTAGCTTTTTCTATTTTTTCTTCATTTTTGTTTTCAACTGAGGTAGATGATATCCATTTTTTACCAAATAAAATTTGGGCTGCTTCTACCATGATCCCGCAAGCGTACAGATCTTTTTCGGCTGAAATGCTTTGAATAAATGCGGTTTTTGTTTTGATGCGTAATATCTCTTGTTTGACTCGGTGAAAGGACATTTGCATGAGGCTCGCTGCCGACCATGCCCTACAAAGGCTATCTTTGTTGCTTAGCATCTCTCCCGTCAAGATATCTATCTCCTCTTGTCTGCCTATCCAGCCTAAGGCTATTATGAGCTTTTGGCGAAGTATATTATCGGCGTTCATAAAAGAGAGGATCTGCGGGATAAGGCGGTCGCAAAACGGTGCGTAAAAATCTCTATGCTTGGATCTAGAAAGGATCTGCGCCGCAAGATAGATAGTTGAAATTTTTAGATTTTGATCGGCTGTTTTGGTTAGCTGCTCAAGTAAAAACTCTATCCCATCTCCTCCATGCTTATCAAAGCTGCTTTCTAAATTTAGCCTCTTATCTTCTCGCCACTGCTTGCAGATGAGCTCATAGTGGTAGGCTACCTCGTCGCTGTCGCCTAAATTTGCAATAAATTCGATCCTTTTATTGTCTGGGAAATTTTCTTTTCCTAAATTTAAGTAGATTTTTTCAAAATCCGCTCTTGTAAGATTTTCATGGCTTATTCCCTGCTGCTTAAGCTCTTTTGAAATTTCGTCGGCTAAATTTGACATAACTTTATTCCATTTTATTTTAATTCGTTGCACATGTTTTATGTAAATATATTTTAAAATTAAATATGCATCATAAAATACTACAATGCCTTTTAAGTTTACAAAAATCTAATTTTATAATCTGTTTTTGGCTTTTTAACAGCAATCCCAATACATCCACGTCTTATCGAAATTCCTGTTTTTCAAATCGTCTTTATTGATAAAAAAATGAGCCGTGCCGGTATCGCCGAACATAATCTTATCATCGCTGTCGATTTGCAAAAGCGAAACATCATTCTTATGTTCTTGCCCGTAATCGCGCGGATCGGTCTGCGCAAAATACGAGTAGCCGCCTATCTTGTGCCCAGTGCCGTAAAATAAATCATCAAATGCTTCTTTTTGGGCAGATTCAAGCGTATCATAAAGATCCCACGGACTTTTTCCGTTGAACATACAGTTGCACCGAAAATCTTCGGTACCGCCGTACTCTTCAGCTTCTTTAAACTGCAAACGGTGCCCGCACCATATCGGGCAGTCTTCGTACAAATCTTCGGTTAAGAACGGAAAATCAGTTTGAGGCGGCGCGTCCGTATGCTCGTGGAAAAGTACTTTTATTTCTTCGCAATCGTACCACCCATCCGCCGAAACGAAAAACTGCATAATACCATTTTTGGGATAATCGTCCAAATGCGGAATTTCCGAAAAATTTAATTGCGCCCATAAAATAAGCGGCTTGCCATCCTTGTCTTTTGGATAGTCCGTACCGATAGGCAAATAAGGGGCTCCCAAAAACTTGGAACTTTTTATATTCGTTGTTTCACCGCTTTTTAGGGGTTCGGCAAGAATTCGGGCAGAACGCAGTTTGTATTTTTGCAGGGTGGGTTCGTACTCTCTTAGAAAATCCGGAAATTGTTTCATGGTTATACTCCTTAAATTTGGCGCTGGAGGAATTTACCCTGCGCCCCTAAGTTGCAAAACTAAATTTAACCTCAAATTTAAACCATTTTGAGCACTTCGACTATCTCGCCCTTTGCGATAAATTCGGTTTCTTTGGGGATGATTAAAAGCGCGGCACCCCCTGTTAGATTGTTTACAATCGCCGAGCTGCCCAGCTTTTTGCCGTCTAAATTTACGTAAATTTTGCCGCCCAGATTGACTAAATTTACCGCCGTAAACTCCAAAAACGGCGAGCGTTTTTTGTAATTTAATATCAAAGCGGCTAAATTTTAGCCTCTACCCACTCGCCTAAAATTTTACTAAAATCCTCTATCATCGCGGCAAAATCATACTCAAGCTTGCTTTGTTTGCGCGCGATCTGTTTTAGCGCCGTTAAAAAATACTCGCCTATTTTTTGCTTTTGCTTTGCGTGTGAAAGCTCGCTAAACTCGCGCTCAAAATATATCTGCGCGCCCGTTTTGCCCGTATCTTTTCTAAACGGCGCATACTCGAATCTATTTCGCAGATAGTAGCCCCCAGCACGGCGCTCCTCCTCGCTCATCATTTCGCGTATCAGCTCCCATGCGCGCTGCGAGCTTAGGCGCGGCTTATCGGGCGTGATGATGTAGTGTGTTTTGCAGCCGTCATCCGAGAAGCTAAATGCGCACGATAGCTTGATGTAGTTGATCGCACAGCCGTAAATTTTAGGGCGCATTTTGGCATTTAGCGCCGGTTGTAGATCCGCAAAGTGCTGATAGCGCGCGTGATGCGGACCGGATTTTTGGCTATCCAGTTGCGCTGGCTGTTTAATTTGACGTCTTGTATGTCCTCTTTTACTGGGCGCGAGAGCGTTTTGCCCGCCGCATCCGGGCTTTCGTGAAAGAACGTATCGCCGTCTTGCATGCTTAGCCCGGTTTTGCGTTTCGACCACGTAGCTTCTACAAAGCGCGGCTCGCCGTGCGCATTTAAAAAATAGGTCATCGCATAACCGTTGTAAAATTTCCCGCGCAGCGCTTCTAAGCTCTCGCGCTCGCCCCAGCCTATGATCGCTAGGCATTCGCAAATTTTAACGGCCCTGTTCCACTCGCTAGCGTTTTTATAAAAGGCGTAGCGGTCAAATTCGCCCAGCAGCCGCTCGCGGATTAAAATTTGATCCTGGGTGCGCAGAAAAATTTCTAGTTCGGCGAGGTTTTCTATTTCGTAAATTTGCTCTAAAATTTCACTCATTATCAACCTTTAAATTACTTAAATTTAAACCATTTTTAGCACTTCGACTATCTCGCCCTTTGCGATAAATTCGGTTTCTTTTGGGATGATTAAAAGCGCGGCGCCTCCCGTGAGGTTATTTACGATCGCCGAGCTACCCATCTTTTTGCCGTCTAAATTTACGTAAATTTTACCGTCGCGATTTACTAAATTTACCGCCGTAAACTCCAAAAACGGCGAGCGCTTTTTGTAGTCCTCGTCCATGATCGCCGTGATTTTAGGCTCACTAGCACCAAACCACGCGTTTAGCAGCACTCGCACGTAGAGCACGCACATCACTATCGCCGAGTACGGAAAGCCCGGCAGCGCAAAAATGTATTTTTCGCCCGCTTTTGCTACTTTGATGTGGCGGCCCGGCTTGATCGCGGCGCTGTCGATGATAATGTCGAAATTTTCGCCCAGCGCGCCCTTGACGAAGTCGTAGTCGCCCATGCTGATGCCGCCGGTGGTGACGAGCACGTCGGCTGATTTTAGCGCGCGGACGATGGCGTCTTTTACGAGCTCGGCGCGGTCGCGTACTATCTCGCACAGCACGGGTTCGCCGCCCATTTTGCGCACCATGGCCGCGATGCCTACGTGGTTTGAGCTGTGGATCTGCGCGGCGTTTTCTAGCGGTTCGCCGAGGTCTTTTATCTCGCTTCCAGTCGCCAGTACCGCAACGCGCGGCCGCACGAATACGCTAACGTTAAAGATCCCAAGCTCGGCTAGCAGCGCAGTCTCGGCGTAGCCTATCGTCGCGCCTTTTTTGATTAGGATTTCGCCTTTTTTGTAGCTTTCGCCCACTTCGCGTACGGCAAAGCCCTTTGCGACGGATTTTTTGATCACGACCTTGCTACCTACGACCTCGACGTTTTCGACCGGGATTAGCGTGTCGGTACCTTCGCTCATCAGCGAGCCGGTGAAGGTTTTGACGCATTTTACGCCCTCGACTTTTAGCCCTTTGTCGCTGCCTGCGGGCAGATCGGTGATGAGCTCAAGCTCGCTCAGCCCCTCTTGCCACGCAAACGCGTAGCCGTCCATAGCGGAGACGGGACGCTCCGGGTAGTTATCCTGCGCCGCGATATCTACGGCGATACGGCGATCAAGTGCTTGCGTGAGCGTGACCTTTTCCACGCGGTCCCACGGAGCCAGCGTAGAGCGTAAAATTTCAAGAGAGGCCTCATAACTCATAAATTCTTTCATTTTTTTCCTTTTTGATTCCCCGGCTCGGCTGGATTTTAAATAGTTTTCGGCTAGGATACTCGGGTCACGGACGACTGGTCCGCTCCCGTCGTATCCGCCGCAAACTATTTAAACTACACACAATCCGTCTGGAATATTTTTCCGATTTTACTAAATTTAATCGTAAATTATGCTAATAAGGCATAGAAGTTTATTATTAAGCCTGCAAAAAGCGTACAAATTTAGTTATAATAACTCTCAAATTTAAGCAAAGGACAAGCTTTGAATCAAATCGCTAAAACTCCACAAGACGTCGTCGCTCTACTTATCGAAAAAAGGAAAGAATTTACCGATCCCAAAGAATTTATCGTATCGTTTGGCAAGGATGAGCTCGGCGAGTTTGAAAAGCTAAACGGCGATATGGATATGAAGGTCGGCGACTTGCTTAGTATGAGCCAAAGCGTAGGAAGCTCGGTTGGCGAGTCGTTAAAGTCGGTCAAAAAATACTCCGCCGAACTCATCAAAGCAAGCGACAAGATGAAAGAGGGCGGACTGGGGGCGAAATTTATAAATTTCTTGCTCGGCAAAGACCTGGCCGCCGAACTAGCTAGCAAATATCAAAGCGTGTCAAGCTTGTTTGAAGAAATCACGGCAAATTTAAAACACTCCATAAATGTTTTAGAAGCTAGAAACGCCGAAATCTCCGAGAAGCAAAAGGAACTTTCACTCATCATCGAAAGCATAAAAGGCAAAATAGAAATTTTAAGCAAAACAGACGAGCTCATCGAAAATTTAGCGGCAAATCAAACAGACGAAGAGCAGAAAAAATTCCTCCTCGAAGAGGCGCTATTTTACATCCGTATGCATTTGCAAAATTTGCAACAGGTACTGGTCGTGATGCAGCAAAGCCTCGCAAACTACGCTACTATCAAACACAATAACTCGCTTTTGAGTTTCGCCACGCAAAACACGATCACAACGAGCATCACGGCGCTAAAAACCAACGTCTACATCGCAAGCGCAGCGCAAGAAGGCAAGAAGCAGTTAAAAGCGGTTTCTGAGATGGATAAGCTCGCAAACGACATCATCTTAAAAAACGCGCAGGACGTAAACGATACGGCAACGGACGTGATGGCAAAGGTCGCAGGCGGCGCGCTAGATAACGAGAACCTTGAAAAAGCGATAAATTTGATGATAGATTCGCTAGATAAGATAGAAAATTTCAAAAACGAGGCGCTACCGAAGATGAAAGAAAATATCGCTAAAATCGCGCAGATGAGCAAGACGCTGGAAAGCAAGGTAAATAAACTCGAAAAGATCGAGCAAAGCGACGTGTATAGCATAGAGTAGAGCGGCGCGAAGGTCAAATTTGACGCAAGGCGCGATGAATTTTGGGTTCTCTAGCGGTAAACGTCAAATTTGTATCTAGCGAGTAAATCCACGTTTAAATTTGATTTTGAAAACGGCAAAATTTAAAAACAAAAAGGTAAAAGATGGATCAATTTTTAACGCTTATTGGCAACAATCTCATATTTTCCGTTCCGCTGGTTATCGTTGTAGTTTTTGCCTTGCTTGAGGTTATTTTGATGATGACCGGATTTTCGGTGCTTGAGCCGATAAACGGGCTGTTTGACGGAGCCGAGGGCATCGACGCTCCTGGTACCGAGCTACTAGCGTGGGCGAACAAAGGCGGCGTGCCTAGCACCGTTTTTTACGGGATTTTGCTTATGAGCTTCGGAGCGTGCGGGCTTTTTATCGTTAGCGTTTTTTATGGATTTGCGGCGCCAGCGTGGTACATGAGCGCGGTTATTGCCGCGGTTTCGTTTTTTATCGCTTTGACTTGGACTAGATGGGTTAGTCTGCTCGCGGCAAAATACCTGCCTCAAGTGCAAAGCGCTGCGTTTAGCAAAAAGGAGCTTCTTGGCTGCGAATGCGAAGTAAAGGACTATAAAATAACCAAAGAGCAAGGCGGCGACGTTAAGGTTGCGGATAAAAACGGAAAAGAACGTTTCGTTTTTGCACGAGCTACCGGCGATGATGAGCTTGTAAAAGGCGATATCGCGCTCATCGTTAGAGTCGAAAAAAATAACTTTTACATTAAGAAAAAACAGTAAATTTAATCAAAGGAGAATAGCATGAACATTGACGCAATGACTTCTATGGCCGTATTTGCCGGCATAGGACTTTTTTCTATCATTATCTTAGGTATCGTTTTTTCGAGGCTTTACCGAAAAACGACAAAGGAGCTTACGTTCGTGCGAACGGGCTTTGGCGGTGAAAAGGTCGTCGTGGACGGCGGCGCGCTGATACTGCCGATACTGCATGATTATATCGACATAAATATGCAGTCGATGAAGGTCACGGTAGCTCGCTCTAAAAGCGATAGCTTCATAACCAAAGATAGAATGCGCGTGGATATCACGGCTGATTTTTACATCAGAGTGGGCGAGGATAGAGAGTCTATCTCGCGCGCGGCGCAGACGTTAGGTAAAAAAACGATTGATCTACGCGAACTAACCGGTCTTATCGAAGGTAAGCTAATCGCCACGCTCCGCTCGGTAGCAAGCTCGATGGAGATGAAGGAGCTACACGAAAAAAGGGATGAATTTAGTTCGCAGGTAAAAAACGCTATCGAAGCCGACCTATCTAAAAACGGCCTTCAGCTAGAGTCGGTTTCGCTTACTTCGCTAGATCAAACGGCTAAAGAGTTTTTTAACGAAAACAACGCTTTTGACGCAGAAGGTTTAACGAGCCTAACGCAAACTATCGAAGAGCGCAAAAAGCTACGAAACGATATCGAACGCTCTACCGAGGTGCAAATCGCGCAGAAAAACTACGAAACGCAGTCGGAGAAATTTGAAATCCAAAGAAAACAAGCCGAGGCTGAAGCGACGCAACAAACCAAGATAGCAAATTTCCAAGCCGAGCAAGAAGCGCTAAGGGCAAAAGAGGCCGAAAGTAGGCGAAAAGAGGCCGAAGAAGCCAAGATCGTCGCAAACAAAGCTATCGAAGAGGCGCAGATAAACAAAGCGCGCGCTATCGAAACCGTCGAGATAGAAAAGGCTAGAGCTATCAGGGAAGCCGAGATCAACAAAGAAAAAGCCGTCGAGCTCGCAAATCAGAGCAAAAACATAGAAATCGCCAAAAAAGTCGAGGAAGAGGCCGCGGCTAAAACGCTAGCCAACGAGAAAAAGGCGCTAGAAGCCGCATCTTTTGAGAAGATTAAAACATCGTCCGAGACTGAGCAGGCCGAGCGCGCTAAAAAGCTAGCGCTAATCGAAGCGCAAAAAGAGGCCGAGCAACTCTCTATCGAAAAAACGGTTGCCGCAAAAGCTGAAAAAGAAGCCGAAGAAAACCTAGCCGAAGCCGCTAAAATCAAAGCAATGGGTGCAAGCGAAGCGCTAAAAATCAAGGCCACCGCAGAAGCCGAAGCTATAAAGATAACGGCTGAAGCCAACAGGCTAAACTACGAGGTTGAGGCTAAGGGTAAAACCGAGATAAATAACGCAGAAAATATCGTCTCGGCGGAGATTTTGGAAAATAGATTTAAACTCGCATTGGTCGAGTTTATGCCGCAAATAATCGCCCAGGTCGTAAAACCCGCAGAAAAAATCGACTCTATCAAAATCGTGCAAATGGCAGGCCTTGGTGGCGCAAATCAAGGCGGAATCGGTTCAAATACTAACGGCGTTGTTAGCAATGCGGGCGCGTCTCTCTCCGATCAAATCGTAAACGCGTCTTTAAACTATAAAGTAAATGCACCGATAATCGACGATCTTATGAAGCAAGTAGGTATCGATCTAAACGGCGGGATACAAAATATCGCCTCGCCCCTGCTAGATGGTTGCGAAAAAGCTAAAGACAAGTCAAATTTTAGCGCAAAAGAGACTGAGAAATTTAATGCTGCAAGCGAACAAAAAGACAGCAAGAAAAAGTAAATCTAGCCTCAAAATTGATTAAAGTTGTGTGAGGGGGCGGCACGCTAGCGCGGTAAAGCCAGCTAAATTTGGCCGTCCTTTTTTACAATCAAAACAATAGCTACTTTTTGTGGTTGTTTTTGGCATATTTTGAGCTGTCTACACGGCTGTAAATTTAACATCTGCAAATTTTAAACACGTTTAATATTTATGTAAATTTAACTGCTTAAGTTAAATTTTATATTCCCTTTCAAATTTGATTAAATCGCAAGTAAATTTTATTAATTTTTTATTTTAACATCAGTAAAATAACGCTTAAGAAATCGGGTCGATTTTACTTTTTCAAAGGACACTTCATGAATTTTTCAAATTCAAAATGGTTTATCGTTTCAGGTGCAGCGCTCGGCGCTCTAGGCGCATTGCTCGTGTATTTTGGCAACCCCGGCAACATGGGCGTTTGCGCGGCTTGCTTTTTGCGCGATACGGCGGGAGCGCTGGGCTTTCACCGCGCAGGAGTCGTGCAGTACGTGCGCCCCGAGATCATCGGGCTCATTTTGGGCGGCTTTTTAGCCAGCGTGCTTTGGACGAAGGAGTTTAGCGCGACCACGGGCTCTTCGCCTTTCGTGCGCTTTTTTCTCGGATTTTTCGCGATGATCGGTTGTCTCGTGTTTTTGGGCTGCCCGTGGAGAGCGTTTTTGCGTCTCGGCGGCGGCGATATGACGGCGATTGCGGGAGTCGTCGGTATTTTTGCAGGCGTGTGCGCGGGCGTATTTTTCAAAAAGCTCGGCTACGGCCTCACGCACGAGACTAAAGCTCAGGCCGCGATAGGCGTTTTGCCGACGGTTATGGGTATTTTGCTGCTTGCGGCGCTGGCTCTTGGGCTAAAGCTTGGCGAAAACGGCGCGCTTTTTACCTCCGCAAAAGGCCCTGGCTCCATGCATGCTCCGATCCTGATCTCGCTTGGATTTAGCATCGTCGTGGGCGCGCTAATGCACAAAAGCAAATTTTGTAGCGTAGGGGCGTTTAGTAGGCTTTTAAAAGGGGATTTTTCGATGTTTACGGGCATTGTCAGTATCGTGGTTTTTGCCAGCATCGTAAATTTAGCGCTTGGGCAGTATAAATTCGGCTTTGAAGGCCAGCCTATCGCGCACAACGACGTGCTTTGGAACTTCCTTAGCATGACGCTAGCAGGGCTTTGCTTTAGCCTGAGCGAAGGCTGCCCGGGCAAGCATCTCGTGCAAATGGGCACGGGAAATCTAAGCTCGGTAATCTTTGTCATCGGTATGGCGGCTGGCGCGGCCGTAGCGCATAACTTCTTGCTCGCTAGCTCTCCTAGCGCCATAACGGCGGCGGCTCCGTGGGCGGTGGCGATGGGGTTTATTTTTGCGGCTTATGTGGGATTTTTTCACAAAAAAGCAGCTTGATTCCCCATAATTTTGCTTCGACTTCGTCTCGCAACCGCTAATCGCTTCGCTGCGGACGAACGGATTTCAAGCTTTAAAATTTTAAACCCGTTTTGGTTACGTATTTCATATACGCGCCCTAACGGGTTAAAATTTTAAAGTTAAACTACGCCTATTGCGTCTGGAATATTTGTCGCATATCTTGCTAAATTTATAAATTTGACATTTTCGCGGCGCGGGTCTGGGCGAGTAAAGAGACAAGGTGCCGAGTTCTTAAATTTGAGTTAATATGAAAAGCGAGCTGGAATTTGCCAAATTTTGATGGCGATCCAGAGTAAAAAGCGGGCTAAACATCATAGTCTAGCCCGCAAGAAACAAATCTTTTATCTAAAAAGTCGTAAAATTTGCTCAGGCGCGCGTGATAAGGCCGCGCCGAGAAATTTTATCCTAAAAGCCCGGCGCCTTTGATCGCTTGACTGCGCTCTTTTGCGTAGATACGCTCGCCTCCCACTACGTCGTATTTCCAGATCGGCGCGTTAGCCTTAAAGTCCTCGACAAACTCGTTTATCAGCTGCAAGGCGACCTTTCTTTGTGGGCTTACCACGCCTGCGACGTAGGAGCTCTCGTGCACCGGCACGTCTCCGCGAGAATGTGCGAAAAGCACATATGCACCCAGATCCTTTGCCTTTTGCTCCCAACTAGATAGCCATTTGCGCAGGATCGGCTCGTAGATGTCAAAGCTAAGCGCGCCGATGCCGCCTTCCTCGCGCACGATGCCTGTAAACGTGATGAGCGCGCCGCAGTTTTTGTCCCTAAACTCGTCGTACCAGGCGTTTGTGATCGCTTTGGCGTCGAGACTTCCTTCAAATATCTGCATATTAACCTCCGCAAACTGGCGGTAAAATGGAAATTTTATCTCCGTCTTTTAGCGGCGCGTCAAGAGAGCTTGCGATCTCGTCGTTTACGGCGACGGCGCAGATTTTTAGCCACTCGGACAACTCCGCATACTCGCCTAGTTTTTCTTTTACTTCGCTTAAATTTGCCGCTTCCAGCTTTAAATTATTCATCTTTATCGGGCCCAAAAACTCGATTTCTACCATAAATTCGCCTTTGAAATTAAATTTTTTTCTTGATTTTACTTAAAAAAATATTTAGATATACTTACGCCAAATTTTAAACGAAAGAGCCGTAATGAACGAAATCTTAAGCAAAATAAAAACGCCCGCCTACGTCTGCGAAGAGGCCAAGGTGCGCGCAAATCTCGAAATTTTAAAACGCGTCAAGGTTGAGAGCGGCGCAAAGGTGTTAGTCGCCCTAAAAGGCTTTGCATTTAGTGGCGTGATGGGGCTTGTGGGCGAGTATCTAGACGGCGCGACATGCAGCGGCCTACACGAGGCTAAATTTGCCGCAAAATACGTTCGCGGCGAGATCCATACCTATTCGCCTGCATTTAAAGACGAGGACATAGATGAGGTGCTAGCGCTTTCAAAGCACGTGGTTTTTAACTCCTTTGCGCAGTGGGCTAAATTTAAAGAAAAAGCTCTAGCCGCGGGCGTTACCTGTGGGCTTCGCGTAAATCCAGAGCTATCCGTCGCACCAACTGATGCTTATAATCCTTGCGGCAGGTATAGCCGACTAGGCATCACGCGCGCAAATTTCGACGCTGACGCGCTTGATGGTATCACGGGGCTACATTTTCACGCGCTTTGCGAGGAGAGCGCGCAAAGCCTGGAGACCGTGCTGATGGCGTTTGAGGAGAAATTCGGTGAGTTTATACCGCGTATGAAGTGGGTAAATTTCGGCGGCGGACATCACGTCACCAAAGAAGGCTACGACGTGGATCTGCTCATAAGTTTGATCAAAAATTTCCGCAAAAAGTACGGCGTCGAGGTCTACATCGAGCCAGGTGAAGCGGTGGGCTGGCAGACGGGATTTTTGGCTGCTTCGGTGCTTGATTTCGTGCAAAACGAAAAAACCATAGCGATCCTGGACGTCTCAGCTGAGGCGCACATGCCAGACACTGTGCTGATGCCGTACCGACCGGCTGTGCGAGGTGAGAGCAGGGGCGGTAAATTTAGCTACCGTTTTGGCGGAAATACCTGTCTAGCCGGCGATATCGTAGGGCTTGACGCCGGCGAGCCCGAGTATAAATTTGACGCGCCGCTAAGCGTGGGCGACAAAGTGATCTTTGAGGATCAGATCCACTACACGATCGTGAAAAACACGACCTTTAACGGCATCAAGCTGCCCGATTTGCTGCTTTTAAAAGAAAACGGCGAGCTTGTAACCGTACGGGAATTTGGCTTTGAAGAGTATGAGAGACGAAACTAGATTTGCTTCCTGAAACTGCGCCCTTTAGAGTGTAAATTTGATGTTTGAGGGCGCCTTTTTGGTCGTAAATTTAAGTCAAATTTGGTGTCGATTTTTTGCCTGAAATGCGGATGCGCTAAACCCGCGCCTTTTCAGCTTTAAATTTAAAATTTGGTTTATTGTCCGTCAAATTTGCTGCAAATTTAATCCCAAACGAAGTTAAATTTAAGATAAATAAAATCTAGCTTATATAAATGAATTAATATAGTAGATTATAAATTTGACTCCTATTTTGATAAAAATACGCCCGAACTACCTAAAAAAGCGATGTTTCGACGCTAAGCTTGTATTACGTTATTTTTTGATATAATTTCATAAAAATCCGCACAATTTAGCCTTTGGCTGGATGCCGACCACAACAAGCTTTTTAAGACGGAAAACAAAAACCAAAGGGAGATAGCATGACGAGAATTTTTAGTTTGCTTTCAGTTTTCGCCTGTTGGGCCTTCGCTATCGAGGCGAGTCCTAGCACGAACCAGTACCAGAGCAATATCTGGGCTGCGGGCAGAATCGAGAACATTAAGCCTTACGAAGACGGTTTGGGGCCGATTTTTACGTTTCTTCAGGGCAACGACTACTTCGCGATAGCGGCCTTGTCGCTTATTTTGGCTGTTATCGGCGCGTTCGTTCTGCACTTTTTGATCATCGGACCGAAACACTTCAGCCACGACGGCAAAAAAGTCTATGCGTTTAATATGATAGAGCGCGTATCTCACGGCGCTGCGGCGATCGCATGGATAGTGCTCATACCGACGGGCGTCATCATGATGTGGGGCGCAGAGCTTGGTGGAGGCGCGTTTGTTAGATTTTGTAAAGACATCCACGGATTAGCTACGATTTTATTTGCCGTTTCGGTGCCTCCGATGCTGATAGCTTGGACAGTGAGGATGCTACCTGCGGTTTATGATATCAGATGGATGCTGATCGTCGGCGGATATCTCTCAAAGATTAAACGTCCAGTACCTGCGGGCAAATTTAACGCCGGCCAAAAGGCGTGGTACTGGGTGGCTATCCCTGGCGGTATCGTGATGATACTAACAGGTGCAGCTATGTTTTTCCTTGACTTTAGAGCTCCAGACGTTGCGAGCTGGCTTGGCGTATCGCAGATTGAAATTTTAAGAGCTTCTGCACTAATTCATAACGTGCTTGGCATCGTGTGCGCGGTATTTTTCCTAGTGCACATCTACATGGCGGCCATTGCTATTCACGGCGCTATCTGGTCGATGATAACTGGCTATAAAGAAGAAGAAGAGGTTTACGTACTTCACCACTACTGGTATCAGGAACTCATCTCTAAAAACAAAATCCCCGTATCTGAATACGAAAAAACTTACGCGAAATTAAAATAATAAAAAAGGAGAAGTTTTTCTCCTTTTTTATTTTAAAGCCCAGGCTGAAATCCGCCTTTTTATACAAAATTTAAAATCTTTTAGATAAAATCTCTCCCTAGACTTCAGGTTGAAGAGTAATAAATTTTAAGGAAAAATCAATGCAAATCGATTGTAGAAATTTGGCTTGCCCTGAGCCCGTCATCAGGACGAAAAATGCGCTTGAGAGCCTAAAAGTCGGCGAAAAGCTTGAGATTTTAGTAAATTCTATCGCTCCAAAAGAAAACATTAGCCGTTTTTTAAAAAATCAAAACGTCGAATTTAGCGTAGAACAAAACGGCACCGAGACAAAAATCACTGCCGTTAAGGGCGAATCAAAGCTGGAGCTAGCAAATTTTGACGAATTCGTCTGTGAAATCACGCCAAAGGCTAAAAAAACAGCCCTTTATCTAAATGAAGAGCGTGCCGGTAGCGGCGACGTAGGCGTTAATTTGCTGGCTAAATTTTTAGGCGCGCTTTTGCAGGTAAAAAATAAACCCGAATACGTAATCTGCGTAAATAACGCCGTCAAAATGACGACGAACCGCGCGCATGCGAGCTTTAAACCGCTTAAGGATTTAGAGGCTGCGGGCGTTAAAATTTTAAGCTGCGGCAGCTGCCTCGAGGCATATAAACTCGTAAGCGATCTAAGCGTCGGAGAGATATCAAATGCCTACGAAATCATGCAAATTTTAACTACGCACGAGCAAATCAAACTATGATCTATAACGACAAACGTCTCACGAAATTCGTCCGAGCGGCGGGTTGAGCGGCCAAGCTTGACCCGTCGGGTCTACACAAAACTATCGGCGATTTAAATTTAGCTCACCCAAATTTGCTCTCAAACATCGGTACAAACGAGGATGCGAGCGTATTTAAGATCACGAACGACATCGCGCTAGTGCAGACGCTAGACTTTATTACGCCGGTAGCGGACGATCCGTTTATATTCGGTCAGATTGCGGCTGCAAACAGTCTAAGCGACGTGTTTGCGATGGGCGGTAAGGTGCTAAACGCGCTAAATATCGTCGGTTTTGATAGCTGTAATCTAAGCGGCGAAATTTTGGGCGAAATTTTACGCGGTGGGCAGGACAAAGTCGCCGAATGCGGCGGCGTGATCGTCGGCGGACACACGATAGAGACGCAGCAGATGTATTATGGACTCAGCGTCACGGGCGTCGTTTCGCCAAGCTCTTTTTGGTCAAACAACACCGCGCGAGATGGCGACGCGTTCATACTCACAAAGCCGCTGGGAACGGGCATTTTAAGCACGGCGATCAAGGCCGATCTGCTAAATTTAACCCAAATCAAGCAGGCCGTCGAGACGATGCGGCAGCTAAATTTCTATGCCGTGGACGCGCTAAAAGATATCAAAGTAACGGCGGCGACCGACATTACGGGATTTGGCTTTTTGGGGCATTTAAGCGAAATGCTAAACGACAAAATCAGCTTTGAAATTTACGCGGATAGCGTGCCCGTGATAGCTGCTGCGCGCGAGTTTGCCGATATGGGCATCATCCCCGAGGGCAGCTACAAAAACCGCGAATTTGCGAGTAAATTCGTTAGCGGCGAGGCAGATATATTGCTCTACGATGCGCAAACTTCGGGTGGGTTGCTGCTAGCGGTACCGCAAAGCGAGGCAAATTTGGCTCTATCTCGCTTAAAAGAGGCGGGTTACGAGAGCTCGGCGATCGTAGGCATAGCTAAAAAGCGCGGCGAATACGGCATAAATTTAAGGTAATTAAGCCTTTAAATTTAAACGCGCAAATTTAATCAAATTTGACGGGTTTAAATTCGGTCAAATTTTGAAATATCAAGTTTAAAACGGCAAGCCCGCCAAATTTATTTATATAAACTGACAAAGCCCCCGAGTTTATAAATTTAGTCAAATTTGAGCCGTCTAAAATACAAAAAAGCTAAAATCCTTAAAAATGAAATTTAACTAAAATAAAAAATCATAGCAAAATAAAATAGCAAATTTATGCGTAATCCCGTGTTCAAATATCCGTAAATTTAGCTATTTGTTCGCAAACCAAATCCGTTAAATTTCTAAAATATTTACCCAAATTTTAGAGTAATCTGCAATGTATTATCAAAAAAATTCCGTATTTTAGGCGAAAATATAAAAGAATTAAATTAAAATGACAATCTAATCTTAATGAGATAAAGGAGATAAAATGGAATTTTTATCGTTTCTCTTTCTGGTCATAGCCGTTTTCATCGCATGGAAAAAGCCAGAGAAAGAGGGCTTAGCCTTTGGTGCATTTGCCGTGGAGACGGCGATATGCTTTATCATGTTTTTCATCGCCAGCTGGGCATCTCTTTTACCTTTTGCAGCATACTAGGAGAGCAATTGAGTTTTTTTAACGAGAAAAATTTCGACTTTATCATGGCCACCGCGGTCTTGCTCGTGCTTGCTATCCCTGTTGGTATCGCAAACATCTATCTTGGCTACGTCATCGGCGAGGGGCCTTGCACGCTTTGCTGGTGGGAGCGTATCGGCATGGTCGTGGTCGGCGTCGCGGGTATCTTGATACTGCGCTACGGACTAAAGGCGCGCTACATAGCCGCCGTGCTTTTTGGTGCAGCATATGGAATCTTTATGACGCTAAGACACGCTAGCTTTAGTTTATATAGAGATGTTGGCATGGGCTTTGGCGGCGATATATTTGGCGCTCACACATATACGTGGGGTATTTTGGTGTACTGAGTCGTGGTTGTAGCGATGGGGCTTATGATGCTTTTTGCCAAAGACAAGGTTGTCTCGGACGATATTTCGCGCTCGGACACTAGGATAAAGCCTCTTAGCGCGTATTCAAAATTTGTGATCGCATTAAGCCTATTTGTTATCCTATCAAATGCCGTTCAGACGCTCATCTCAGCAGGCATCCCGCCGTATAGCGGCAAGGACGATCCTGAGCGTATCAGTCTAAATAACACTTGGACCTCAGGCGTTTGGAAAAGGTTTGAAAAGCCGTTTTCATTTGTCGGCGCAAATGTCGTCGAGGATCCGTTTATAGCGGGCGAGCCTAAAGATATAAGCGTCAAATTTAACTCTGATCCAAGCGCTGGCGCGTTTGTTGACGTAAAGCCCGCGCTTAGCGTGAAAAATAGCTTCCCGCTTCCTTTTGAAACAAAGGGAATTTTTGGCAAAGGCGTAACGAGCGGACTTGCGTATAACGCTAAAAGCGATACTTTTGGCATCTCAAACACCGAAGGCGGAGTTTATTTTACGGACGCGAATTTTAAAGAGATCGCTCATGCTATCATCGACAAACCAAACGGCCGCAATATCAAAAAGGCCGTCGCATCGACCTTTGTCGGCGATATGCTGGTGACTACGGGCTTTAACAAAACGACATTCGCCGTTAAGCCTGCCCAAAATGTGGACGCGTATCACGAGTGGAGATATTTTAGAGAGAGTAGTGGCGGACTCGAGTCTGCATGGAAATTTGACCGCCCGGCGCTTTTAACGATAAGAGCGAAAAAACAATACGTCCTAACGCTCGCAAAAGACCCGCAAAGCACATATCTGTATATGATCACGGTGCCAAACGAGCGCGCCAAGAACTTGATCCTCATAAAAGTCGATAGCAAGGATAAAATGCTAAGCGGCGAAGCTATCGTGACATCAGCCATTGCACTAAAAGATAAGCACGATCTAAAAGACTACTACGTCACGGCTGGCGATATCGTGGGCGGTAAATTTTTAGCCTACTCTAAAAATTATAACACCTTGCTCGTGATCGACCTTGCAGATGCGAAGGTGACTGACGCATACGCTATGCCGCAAATTGGCGACATCTCGGGCATGGCGATAAAAGGCGGCAGTATCTACGCTCTAGCTCATAAAGACGGCAAAGTAAATGTCGTAGAGCTAAATAACCCTTTGGCTCAGTAAATTTAGCCCAAAATAACAAATTCGTCCGCACAAAGCGGGCGAATTTGGATTGTTTACATTTAAAGCCGGCCTTTTTTGCTGGCTACTAAATTCCCTTTAATTTACCTAACCGCTCTATAATTTCAAGAAATTTAACAAAGGAGATATGATGAACTATCTTGAAATTTTAAAATTTCGTCACGCTTGCAAAATTTTTGACGAGAGCAAAAAGATAAGCGCTGGCGAATTTGACTTTATACTAGAGGCTGGCAGACTAAGCCCAAGCTCGACTGGCCTTGAGCAGTGGGACTTTTTGGTCGTGCAAAACAAGGAGCTTAGAGAAAAGATAAAAGCCGTTTCGTGGAACCAAGTGCAAATCACTTCTTGCTCGCATTTGGTGGTCATCTTAGCAAAGATCAAAGAGATAAAATTTGGTAGTAGTTATGTTGATAAAATGATCGCTAGACGTGCAGATAAAGATCCTGAAGCCATCGCTGCGAGGCAGAAATTTTACAACGACTTTTTGCTAGGAAATTTCAAAAACGACGATGAGCTAACATTTCAGTGGTCGCACGAGCAGTGCATGATAGCTGCGACAAATATGATGAACGCAGCCGCAAGCCTTGGGATTGACAGTTGCCCGATCGAAGGCTTTGACAGACACGCTTTAAATGAAATTTTAGGGCTTGATGAGAGCGAGCAAAGAGTGGCTATCGTAGTGCCATTTGGCTACCGCCTAAATCCACAGCCTGAAAAATATCGCCGCGAAATAAGCGACATCGTGAAGTGGATATATTAAAATTCGGTAGTTGCGTAAATTTGAAATTTGACGCGGTCGGCGCGAGTTAAATGCGTTTTTGGCGCTGGCCGAGTTAAATTTGAGTTTTGTCGCTCAAATTTTTGCAAATTTATTTGCTAAGGCGACAAATATGCAGTTGGGGCATGTACGACGCAGGCGACATGAAAACGCAAGCTACAGCCGGTCTGGCGAGTGGTCATATCTAGGTTGATCGCAATAGACGCTAGCGATCTAGACTGGATAATCGTTTGTGACAACTTGTTTTTTGTGGCATTTTATTTTAGGCGAGCGAGTATTTACTCGCGCTATACGATGAAAATCGGTATGGGCTAATTAATGTGAATACGTATTTGTTTTGCAAACAGCTGACAAATCCACAAAGTTCAAATTGCAAAAATTGACAACAGCTAAAATTTGCCAATACTCCAAGTTAGGTTAATTATCGCTCTGCCCGTTTAGCAGCTTATCCACGACGTAAAGAGCGACCTTTTTGGCGCCGTTCATGCTGATGTGCATGCCGTCGTCCTTGCGCAGCGGCTTTTTGTCGGCGCCTTCTTTTAGATACTTGCCGTTATCGCAGATCGCGTCGCTGATATCGATGTAGCGCGCGCCGTATTTTTGCGCCGAGTCCTTGTAGATCAGGTTTAGCGCCTTCATTTTTTTGTCGAATTTCTCGCTCTTCATGCACGGCACTCCCAGCCACACGACCTGCGCGCCGTACTCTGTGGCGATCTCGTAGATCTCGGCGATCCTGCCTTCATACGCCTCGCGCCACGCATCGGTGCCAAAGTCCAGCGCCTGCTCGTCAAAGGTGTAGCTATAAGCATCGTTTGCGCCAAAAAGCGCGAAGATTAGCAGATTTCGCGGGCGATTTTCTAAGCCTGCTAGCGCCGCTTTTAGCTCCTCGCTCCAGTCGTAAAATTTCTTATTTGTTAGCCCCGTGCTTGCTTTTGCCATATTTTTGATTGAGATTTTGCTCGTTTTTAGCGCGTTTTCAAACCCCCAGCCAAAGCCTTGCATTATGGAGTCGCCTATCAAAATGACGCCTAAATTTTCATTTAGCTCGATATCAAAAGTTGCGGATTTGTTTGTTTTGTCTGGAGTGCTCGGCGTTAAATTTGACGCTAGCGAGCCGTTTTTATCTAAATTTAAAGCGGTTTTAGCGGGATAAATTTGAGCGGTTTGCGCCGTCAAATTTGCTTCTTTTACCGTGCCGATAGTAGGCGTTAAATTTTGCGTATTTTGAGCGTTTAAATTTGCCGGTTCGGTTTGTAAGGCGGTTAGATTTTGCTCTGTTTTAGGGCTAGTCGCGACCTGTTTTTTATCGCCCGAAAAAAAACCCGTAAATTTATCGATGGCCGATTTTGCGCTTTGCAAGCCGTCCTCGGTCGCACTTATAAATTTATCGCTCAGTGCCATCGCGCGCTCATCCGTGATGAAAAAATCCTTTTGATATTTAGCTTCGTAGTAGTTTGACAGCGGTCGCAAAAATAGCGCAATCAGCGTAAAAAACGCGAGAAATACCCCAAAAAACGCTCTCATTAAAATCCTTGATATATAAAGTTAGGCATGCCTGACGGCATCAAAAAGTAAATAATTATCCCAAAAATCGCCAAAAAAACGGCTGAAAAAAGGGCGTTTATATTTTCAAAAAATTTAACCAAAAGCGGATAAACGTCAAGCGCGGCGTATAAAAATACGAATACGAAAACGCCCGCAAATAGCGCGCAAATCGCAAGAAGCTCGCCGCCCGAGTTTCTAAAAATAGCTCCGATGTAGCGCACCGCTCCCTCAAAATCCATCGTGAAAAATACCCAAACCATACTCACGAAAATAAATGTAAAATATCGTCCAAGCATAGCCGAGTTTAGCCATTTGCGCTCGCCGGTTAAGTTTAAAAATACGACGCCAAGGCCGTGGATAAGCCCCCATAGTAAAAAGCTAAGCCCCGCGCCGTGCCAGATGCCAGATATCGCAAAAACTAGCATGACGTTTAGTTGCGTTTGCGCCTGTGTGCCGCGACTGCCTCCCAGCGGAAAATAGACGCACTCTTTAAAAAAATTCATAAGGCTGATGTGCCAATTTTGCCAGAAAATTTTTAAATTTCGCGCCGTAAAAGGGCGGTTGAAGTTTTGCGGCAAAACAAAACCGCACATGAGTCCAAGCGCCGTCACGAAGTCCACGTAGCCGCTAAAATCGGCGTAAAGCAGCACGCTGTAGCTAAAAAGCGCGCCAAGAAGCTGCGACGCGGGCAGGGTGGGCGCGGCAAAAACGGGATTAACTATCTCGAAAAGATGGTTTGCGACGATGAGCTTTTTAAAGAGCGCAGAGCACAAAAGCGCGAATATGGCGGGGCTAGCGCGAAAAACTTTGGGAGAGTTTAACGCCTCGAAAAATGGCTTTGGCCGTAAAATCGGACCCGAAATAATCGCGGCAAAAAAGCTAAGAAAAATCAGCGTATCAAGATAGCTAGGCGCCTCTAGCTCGCCCTCTCGCACGGCCTTTAGCAACAAAATGCTCATAAACGAATAAAACGAAATGCCAAGCGGAAGCGCGATGGTTTCAAGCCTCATGACGCCAAATTTGATCGTAAAATAGCCGCCGTATTTAAAAAACGCAAGCGCACAAAGCACGAAAATAATGCCCGCGGCAAACGGCAATGCCGAGTCTTTGCTCTGAGCCGCCCTTGCGAAAAGAAAAATTGCCGTGCTAAAGATAAAATTTATGATTAGAAATTTAAGTCCGAACGAGGCTAAAAAAAGGTATGAAAAGGCGAGTAAAACGGCTTTTTGCAGGTGCGGGCGCGTGTTTAAAAAATAATAAATCGGCCAAAAAATAAAAAAGCACAAGCCAAATTCTATGGAAAAAAGATTCATATACCGCCTAAATTTTTGCGTAATTATATAAAAAAATTATTTTGGGTTAGGTTAAATTTATGTTTGACGGGAATTTAAAATTTACTTGCTGTTTTGTTTGTGCGTATTTTAAATTCGGCGTCAAATGTGGGGTTTAAATTTGAGTTCAAAACGGCTCAAATTTGCTTGGATTAAATTTGCTTCCAAATTTGAGCCCTAAAGTCGCTCGCCGTCTTGCGTAAATTTGACGGAAATTTAAAGCCGCTCTATCGCCGCAAGTACGTTTGTAGCGTCGTTTGCTGGCTCTGCCACGTCGTTAAATCTTTTTACGACTTCGCCGTTTTTCATAATCAGCGTTTGGCGGCGGTAAAATTTCTTGCCGTCGTTTGTGGTAAAAGTTTGCAAATTTAGCGGGGATTCTAGCTCAAAGTTCTCATCGCTCAAAAATATAAAATTTGCGCCTACGCTTTGTTTAAACTCGTTCATCTTTTCTACGCTTTGAGAACCGACAGCTATTAGTGTAAAGCCCAAAGATTCAAGCTTTTCAAGGTTTTCTTGGTAGGCTTTGCACTGAAGCGTGCAGCCGGTTAACCCCTTTAAATCTTTTAAATTTTCAGGCAAAAACTTCCCGCTCTCGCCCATTTTAGGATATGTAAAAACTATGCAGTTTTTGCCGCCCGTTAGCTCGATAAATTTGACCGAATTTGCGTTTATATCTTTCATTGTGTCCTCTTTGAGTGTGAATTGTTGAAAAAATAGACTAAAAATAGCACCGCAAAGCTTATAAACAGCATAATCGCCGAATAAACGTGCGCCTTAGTATAGTCCATGAGCTCGACGGCCTCGTAGATGGCGATACTGGCGACCTTGGTTTTGTCTCCGACGCTGCCGCCTATCATCAGCACGACGCCAAACTCGCCCAAAGTGTGCGCGAAACTTACTATGAGAGCGGTTAGAAGCGAGAGTTTGATGTTTGGCAAGGCGACTCTAAAAAGCGTCTCCCATTTGCCTTTGCCTAGCGAATAGCTCGCCTCAAAAAGGCTCTTTGGCAGGCTCGCAAAGCCCGCCTGAAGCGGCTGAAACATAAACGGCAGCGAGTAAATGCAGCTAGCGATGATGAGGCCTGAGAAGTTAAAAACCAAGCGTATATCAAAGGTTTCTTCAAAAAATTTGCCCAAAAAGTTGTAAGGCGAGAGAAAAACCAGCATGTAAAATCCCAGCACCGAAGGCGGTAGCACGAGCGGCAGCGAGATCACGGCTTCTAGCACGGGTTTAAATCTAAAACTCGCGCGGCTAAGCCAAAACGCAACCGGTAGCACGAGAAAAAATAAAATCGCAGTCGAGATAAAAGCAAGCTTTAAAGAGAGGTAAAACGGCGTAAAGTCGATATTCATTTCGGCTCGCTTTGCGGGTAAATTTCGCCACTTGGGTCGTCAAATTTGGCGCCGTAAGTCGCGCCTCTTTCACTGTCGCTTTTTTGCAAATTTAGCCCAAACGCCTTGGCGCTTATCGCTGCTTCGTCGCCCGCTTTTAAATTTGTAGCTTCCGCGGCGCTTAGAGCCACTTCGCAAAGCTGCCCACCGACGGAGACGACGGCTACGTAGATGGCGTCGCGCTTTGAGATCTCTAAAATTTTTGCCGGCAGGCTAAATTTCTGCGAGCCGCTGTGGCGCAAAAATATCTCGCCAGGGCTACCTTCTTGCGCGATTTTACCGCCGTCTAGTACGAAAACTTTTGAGGCGAGTTTGTAGATCTCCGCGACGTCGTGGCTAACTAAAATCGTCGTCATATCAAACTTTGCGTGCACCTTAGCAAGATAGTCTTGCAGTTTTTCGCGCATGGCGTTATCAAGCGCGGAGAGCGGCTCGTCGAGTAGTAAAATTTCAGGCTTTCGCATGAGAGCGCGGGCTAGGGCGGCGCGCTGCTTTTGACCGCCGGAGAGCTGCGAGATAGCGGCGTTTTCTAGCGAGCTCATCTCGACAAGACCCAGCAGCTTGCGGGCTAAATTTACGTCGTCGTTTGCGAAAAGCAGGTTTTTCATCACGTTCATATTTGGAAAAAGCGCGTAGTCTTGAAACAAAAACCCGATATTTCGGCTTTGCGGCGGAGTGAAGTTTTTACCGTCAAATAGCGTCTGGTCGCCTGCTTTTATCGTTCCGCTATCAGGCGTTTCAAAGCCTGCGATTAGGCGCAGTAGCGTTGTTTTGCCGCTACCGCTTTTGCCGTAGAGAGCGACGAATTCGCCCTTTTTTACGTTCAAATTTACGTCTAAATCAAATTTTCCGTTCGCGCCGTTTAAGCTTTTTATGCAGTTTAATTCTATCATGCGATGTAGAGCGAGGTTGCCTTGACGTAGGCGTAAATTTGATCGCCAGGCGCTAAATTTAGCCGCTTTAGCGATGCCGTGGAGATAATGCTTTCAAACTCAAACTCGCCCGCGTTTAGATGCAGCGAGCTCGTGATTTGCCCTCTTTGGATATCTGAAATTTGCGCTTTTATCTCGTTTGAGACCGAGCAGTTTAAAAGCGGGGAAGTAGCGACGAAGACGTCTGAGCTTTTAAAGCCCAGCCTCACTTCGTCGCCGATTTTTAAATTTTGCAGATTTTCCAAGGATAGCATTTTTAGGCTCAAATTTTCGGCGCTAAACTCAAAAACGCTAACGCCGCCCGTTTGCTCTATCGCCGAAATTTTAGCCTTTATCATTAGATGTTGTATCCAAATTTTCTAAAAATTTCCTTCGCGCGGTCGCTTCTGATGAAGTCATAGAAAGCCTTTGCTTCAGGATTGTTCTCGCCGTGTTTTAGGATAACCATGCCTTGATCGATCGGAGTGTAGAGCTTTGGATCGATTAGAACGAAATTTTTACCCTCTTTATACTCAGCCATTTTCTTGTCATGCATTGCAGAAGCCGCGATAAAGCCCACGTCAGCTGCGCTTAGAGCTTGGCTTAGCGCGTCGCCGATTGATTTTGAGATGACGATGTTTTTCTCGACTTTGTCGTAAATTTTAGCGTTTTTCAAAGCCTCGATGCTTGCCTTGCCGTATGGAGCAGTCTCAGGATTTGCTATCGCGATAGCTTTTAGCCCTTCAACGGCGTTTATGCCTTTAGCTAGATCGATATCTCTGATCGTAAATAGAGCAAGCGCGCCCTGAGCGTATACTACGGGCTTGGTTACGGCAAATTTGGTGTCGTATAGGTCCTGGACGAATTTCATATTTGCAGCCATGAAAACGTCCGCCGGAGCGCCGTTTTTGACCTGTGTAGATAGCGCGCCGCTAGCTCCTAGCGTGACGGTTACATTGGTGTCCGGATTTGATTTGGCAAACTCCGCTTTTAGCTCGCCAAACGCGTATGTCACGTTTGCAGCGGCAAATACGTTGATCTTGCCCGCGTTTAGGTTAAAAGCGGCGATGGCCGCGACTACTAACGAAAAAAATATTTTTTTCATTTTTATACTCCTATTATGATTTGACTTGCTTTGATTATAGCGGTGAGCTCGTCGCCCACGCCAATACGCATCTGCATCGCGCTTTCTTTGGTGATGATAGATGTTAGCGTCTGATGATTGCTGATTTCTAGCACGATTTCGGCGTTTACGGAGCCGATTTTAGCCTCGATCACGCGTCCTTTTAGCAAATTTGCCGCGCTTAGTTTTAGATTTTCCTCTTTTGCGAGCATTACGCTCGGGGCTTTAAAGATAAATACGACCTTTTTGCCGACTTTTAAATTTAGATTTTTTTCAGACTCGACCGTGACGTTAGCGCGTAAAATTTCGCCGTTTGAGAGTTTGGCGCTGATTTGCGAATTTACCGCGCCAGTTTTTACCTCGGTTATCTCACAGCTTAGTTGATTTCTGGCGCTTAAACTCATGCTCATGCGCTGTAAATTTAAAATTTCGTTCGTATCGATGTTTATATTTGAACAAACTTTTTCTAAAAATATCTTTTGGCTCTCTAGCATCGCGTCGTATAGCGCGATCATCTTTTTGCCGTAGGGCGTGAGCTCCGAGCCGCTGTTTTTCTTGTTGCCTTCGGCTCTTGCGATTAGCGGTTCGTCCGAGCGGTTATTTAGCGCGTCTAGGCTGTCCCATGCGTTTTTGTACGAGATGCCGACATACTCGGCCGCTTTTGTTATGCTTTTGGTGTGCTCTACGGCCTTTAAAAGCTCTATGTGCTTGGCTAACACCGATACGCCGCTATCTAAAAATAGCTCTAAACTAACATCTGCTTTCATGAAAATCTCCCAAATTTATCAGTATAAAAAAATAATTTGTTAGAAAGTATATTTAAATATATATGAAAAATAACTTAAACAAACTTCGTAATACCGGGCATTTTGAAATTTATAAATTTAAAAGCTACATTGAGATAAAATATCAGATTACTGCCTTTGCAGACTTAAAATTCGGAGATTCAATGAGAAAATTTTTACTCTCTTTTTTGCTTTTTTTTAGTTGCGTTTTTGCCGAACAAACGCAAGAAAAGAGCGAATTTGACGACGAATTTACGCAGCCTAGCGAGGTTTTCGATCCGCTTAGCGGCTATAATAGAATGATGACGGGATTTAACGATTTTATGTACGTAAACGCCATCCACCCCGCAATAAAAGGCTATAACTACGTAGTGCCCGAGGCTGCTAGAACTGCGGTAGGGAACTTTTTTGACAACCTTTTATATCCCGTTCGCTTTGTAAATAACCTCTTGCAGTTTAAATTTAGCGAGGCGGGCGAAGAGACGCTGAGATTTTTAGCAAACACGATCATCGGCTTTGGCGGGCTAACCGACGGCGCGAAATACTATAATCTGCAGCGCCATGACGAGGATTTTGGCCAGACGCTTGGATACTGGGGTGTGGGTAGCGGGTTTCATGTGGTTTTGCCATTTCTGGGTCCTTCAAATTTACGCGATATGGCAGGCCTAGTCGGCGATTATTATCTCGATCCCATAAGCTACGTAAAGCCGGCGCTAGACTCCTTTGCGATAAAAACTTTCCGTCAGGGCAACCTTTTGTCCTTGCATCCAGATGCTTACGACAATCTTAAAAAAGACGCGATCGACCTGTATCCGTTTCTACGCGACGCATACGAACAGCGCCGCAACCACTTAATAAAGGAATAAAATGAAATTTTTAAAAATCATCCTACTTGCGCTTTTTAGCGCGGTTAGCCTCTTTGCGATTAGCGAGGAGCAGATAAAGCCTACGATGCAAAAAACGACGCAAGACGCCATCGAGGTGCTAAAAAACGCAAATTTGAGCAAAGACGAGAAAATAAGTAAAATTTTCGCCGTTTTTGATCCATATTTCGACTACGAGCAGATGTCTAAAATCGCCCTAAGCAAGCGCTACAACAACTTAAATGCCGAGCAAAAGGCTAAATTTAATAAAGCTTTTGAAGAGAGGTTAAAATCAAGCTATGTCGATAAACTTTTAAGCTATAAAAACCAAACTATAAATTTTAAAGACGCGACCAAACCAAACGAAAATCGCTACTTTCTAAACGCCGATCTAGTCGGCGAGGACGGCAAAAACTACGGCTTTACGTATAAATTTTACAATGCCAAAGAGCGTGGCTGGCTTATCTACGACGTCGAAATTTTAGGCGTTAGTATCATCCAGACATACCGCAGCCAGTTTGATAGCCTGATGGAAAACGAGAGTTTTGAAAATTTACTTAGCAAGCTAAACTCCGTCCAAGCTCCGCAATAAGGCGTCGATGAAGCGGATTTTTAAATTTATCGTCAACTTTCCAAAAAGCGTTATCGCAGGCGTACTGGCCGCGACGCTCTTTTTTGGATATTTTAGCGGCAAACTCGAGGTGGATGCGTCGACCGAGACGCTGCTGCTTGAAAACGATAAAGACTTAGCTGTCTTTAGGGACGTTTTTAAACGTTACGTTAGCCCAAACTACCTGGTCATCGCCTACACGCCAAAAGACGATTTGCTTGCACCTTCTACGCTTGAAAAGATAGAAAAATTAAGCCGCGAACTAGAAAAAAACGAGCTCGTATCAAGCGTTATTTCGGTACTAAATATCCCGCTGCTTCAAAGCGGAACTAGCGATCTTAGCGAGCTGGTTAAGCATGTGCCAAGCCTCGCTGATGCCGATATAAACAAAACTCTAGTACGCCACGAGTTTGCGGATAGTCCGCTATACACGAACAACCTCGTTAGCCGCGATCTAAAAACTACGGCGATCGTACTAAATTTAAAGACCGACGAAAAATATCAAAGCATACTAAACGAGCGAAATACTCTGCTAAACGCCAAACTCGACGGCAATATCACGAGCGAGCAAAAGCAGCGCCTAAGCGCCGTAAATACGCAGTTTAAGGCCCACCGCGACGAAGCGCGTATAAAAGAGCACGCCGCGATCGAGCAGATACGCGAGACGATAGCGAAATTTGGCGGAGGCGAGAGCCTGTTTTTAGGCGGAGCCAACATGATCGCGGATGATATGGTGAGCTTCGTGCGCTCCGATCTTGCGACATACGGTATCAGCGTCACGCTACTTTTGGTCTTTTGTCTTTGGCTCTTTTTTAGGCAGATTCGCTACATCGTTATGCCGATTTTTATCTGCGTGATTAGTGTTATCTGGGCGAGCGGGCTGTTTGGATTTTTTGGCTGGGAGATTACCGTCATCAGCTCAAACTACATCGCCCTTCAGCTCATCATCACGATCTCGGTCGTCATCCACCTGATCGTGAGCTACCGCGAGTTTTGCCTTACCAAGCCGCACCTTAGCAACCGGCAGCTCGTCTATCTCACGCTACGTGATAAGGCCAGCCCATCGTTTTTTGCGATATTTACGACCGTTATTGGCTTTTTGTCGCTTGCGCTTTCGGATATCAAGCCGATCATAATGCTTGGCATCATGATGAGCGCGTCGATCTCTATCTCGCTGGTGCTTGCGTTTTTGCTATTTGGCTCCGCGATGGCGCTGATGCCAAAGCTCGCTCCCGTTAGGACGTTTGAGGATAAATTTAGCTTTACCAAGCACTGCGCCGCATTTGCGCTAAATCATAGCCGCGCCGTTTACGCCATCAGTCTTGCAGTGCTGATTTTTGGGTTTTACGGCATCTCAAAGCTAAAGGTCGAAAACAGCTTTATAAGCTATTTTAAAGATACGACCGAAATCCACAAGGGCATGCAGGTGATCGATACGAAGCTAGGTGGCACCGTGCCGGTTGATATATTGATCAAATTTAACAAGCCCAAATTTGACGAAAAGGTAGCCAAAAACGAGCCTAAAGACGAATTTGACGACGAATTTGCCGCTAGCGCAAACGAGGATAAATACTGGTTCAATCAGCATAAAATCGACGTAGCAAAAAAGGTGCATAACTATCTAGAAAACAAGCGCTTTATCGGGCACGCCAGCAGTCTAAACACGGTCGTAAAGATCGTCGAGCGTATCACGCAAAAGCCAGCCGACGGCCTCATGCTCTCGATCCTATACGAACAGATCCCGCAAAAGTACAAAGACATCATCCTAAGCCCCTACGTGAGCATAAAGGACAACGAGTTACGCTTTACCGCGCGTACTCTAGATAGTGACGATGCGCTACGCAGGGACGAGTTTTTGCACGAGCTTAAAACCGATATCGCAAATTTGATCGCAAACGACAACGCAAGCGTGCAAGTTAGCGGCGCGATGGTACTTTACAACAACCTCCTTCAAAGCCTCATCGCCTCGCAGGTGGATTCTTTTGGTTTCGTGGTCTTATCGCTTTTTATCGTTTTTTGCATTATTTTCAAAAGCATTAAGCTCGCCGCCATCGCTATCACGTCAAATTTGATCCCGCTTTGTGCGGTATTTGGCGTCATGGGCGTGCTGGGCATCCCGCTTGATATCATGAGCATTACGATAGCGGCTATCAGCATAGGCATCGGCGTGGACGACATCATCCACTACATCCACCGCCTAAAAATCGAGCTTCGCAGTAAAAACGTCGCCGAGTCGATCAAGGCCTCGCACGCAAGTATCGGCTACGCGATGTACTACACCTCGTTTGCGATCATCCTGGGCTTTAGCATCATGGTAACGAGCAACTTTATCCCGACGATATATTTCGGACTTTTGACCGATCTTGTTATGATAATGATGTTGCTAGGGGCGTTGGTGTTGCTGCCGACTCTAATCAAAACCTTTTACCGGGCTAAGATTCCCCATAAATGACGGATTTCAAGCTTTAAAATTTTAAGCCCGTTTTGGTTATGTATTTCATATACGCGCCCTAACGGGTTAAAATTTTAAAGTTAAACTACGCCTATTGCGTCTGGAATATTTGTCTCTTGTCCTGGTAAATTTGCAAATTTGGCTTCTAATTTTAAACGTGCGGCGTGTGTCTTGGAGGATAAAATCTTTAAATTTAACTCAAATTTGAATGGGAAAACTACTCTTTCATAACCTTAAGAAAAGAGTAAACATCCCGCACGCCTTCGATGTGTTTGGCGTACCAGATCGCGTGTTTTTCCTGCTCGATATCGGTGATGATGCCGGTAAATACGACGTTGCATTGCACTACGCTGACTCTCACGCTTGTGCCGTTGATTATGCTATCTTTAAAAAAATTATTTTTTAGTTTTAGCATTATGGCGAGGTTGCTTTCGCATTCGCCGCCGTCGCTAGGGAGGCGAATATACGTATAAATTTTACTCACGCCGTCGGTGTTTTTAGCTAGCTCTACGAGCTTGGTTTTATGCTCGGCGTCAGGCACCACGCCGATGAGATACACGTCGCCGTAAAAGCTCTCGACGTCCACGTTTAGGTTGCTAAGTCCGCTTGAGGCAAAAATTTTAGTCTGGATTTTTGTTTTTATAAATTTATCTTTCGTTATCGAATATATGCCGCGTTCGTCTTTGCTGATCTGGTAGGCGTCGTAGACGTTTATGCCTGTTAGCGGCGTCACGGTCGTAAAGAGCTCGAGGCAGCCGCCAAGGAAAAAAATCGGCGAGAAAATGAGAATGTTTTTTAAAAAAAATCGCGCAAATAGCTTTTGCATCGCCGACCTATAAAATTTTCTCTAAATACTATAGAAATCAAACTAAAATTTATATAAATTTAGCTATAATCGTGCTCATCATCTAAAGACGCGGAGGATAAAGCGATCTGGTGGCGCTCGCGGACTTCAAATCCGATGGCGGGGCGGTTGACCGCTTCGCGGGGAGTTCGATTCTCTCATCCTCTCGCCAAACTTCTACATTTATTATCTTAAAACAAGCAAAATTCAGCTACAATAAGCCGTTTATATTAAATTAATTTAAGGTTTTTCTTTTGGCTAGTTCATCCGCCTCTAAATTTCCTCTCGCACGCGCCGTTTTAGGCAGGATATACGTGGTGCTTTTTGCTACCGCCATATTTCTGATATGCGCGGCTAGCTTTGGGTTAAATTTAAAATTTGAAGGCGTAAAAGAGGATATTTACACTGCAAATTCTAACTTTAAAACTTTCATCAAAGAACGCGCCGTAAATATAGATAACGAACTTAAACTTATCGAAAGATATATTGAAGCACCCGATTTTGACTCAAAAGCGATCTTTGACTTTGCCGTAAAAAACAATAACGAATACATGGCCTTTTTTATCGTAAACGAACGCGGCGAGATAGAGTTTGTCAGCGATGAAAAATTGCGCGATACGTACTCTGCGTTTTTTCTCTCAAAGCCTTGGGAAAACGAGCCTGAGGATAAAATTTTAAGATCAGAGTTTATGTTTGATAAAAGCGACGTACCTACAAGACTCGCCGCAAAAAAGATGAAAAACGGCAAAATCTTAGCTACGCTCATACGCTTTACGGCGATTTACGAGGAGTTTGCGCGCGGATACGAGAGAATCGGCGTAAATTCGTTCGCGATAGATAAAAGCGGTAGGATCGTATTTCACCAAGACCCCGAGCTGGTTTTAGAGCGCAAAAATATCTTTGATCTTTACGATGTGAGTGCGGACTACCTAAACAGCGACGAAGTAAAATTTGCAAATTTAGGCTCGCTAAACAGCGAAATTTATTATATTCAAAGTATCCCGAGGATCGGTTTGGCCGTGGTTTCAAGCTATTCTGTGGATAAATTCTTAAAAGAAAATTTACTATTTTTGCTAATCTGCGCCGTATTTTTGGTTGCAGGCGCATTTTTTACTATTTATTACGTTAAATTTGTCAAAAATTCAGTAATAAAACCTATTTTATCTATAAGAAATATACTAGCCAAGGCCGGGCGCGGCGAGGAAATCAAAGCGTATGCAAATTTCGGATCTATAAAAGAATTTGAGCAAATACTGGACGAAATCGTCAAATTTCACGACGACTTCGTCCAAAAAAAGATGAATTTTGAGGATTATTCGCGTAAATTCGGTTTTTTGTTTGAAAAAGGACCGTTTGTAATGCTACTCATAGACGCAAAAAGCGGCAAAATCATCGAAGCTAGTACAAAAGCATGCGAGTTTTACGGGCTCAACGATGTGGAGATAAAAAATAAAAACCTGGCCGAGCTAAACGCGTCAAATTTGACGGATATGACGATACGGCAAGACGGTGAAGCTCAAATTTACGAAACGACTCATTTCGTCGCTAGCGGCGAAGTAAGGCAGGTGCGTATCCGAAAGCAAAACTACGAGTTACCCGGCGGCGAAAAGATAGGCTTTTGCGTTATTAAAGACGTTACAAAGAGTAATGCTCTAAAGAAAAACGCTCAAAAACAAAGCGAGATAGATGCCAATTCGCCTATGTTTAGCGTGGTTTGGAAGGACCGCTTTATAGGCGATATATCAAGCGTTTCTGACAATATCGAGCGCGCATTGGGATACAAAAAAAGCGAAATACTCTCAAACGAATTTGAGTTTAAAAACATCATCCATCCAGACGACCGAGATAGGCTCGCGAATGAATTTAACATCAAATTTAGCCTATTTAACGCGGCTTCGCTCAAAAAAGAGAACGAGTCGCTACAATCTTGCAGGCTGATAAGGAAAAATCTAGAGGTCATAAACTGCAGCGTATTTATCAAATTTATCTCAAAAGACGGCAGAACCGTGGATGAGGTGATCGGATACTTTATCGAGAGCAAGCTGGCGGCAAATTTGACCGCAAAAACCGGCATGGAGATAGCGCGTCTAAACGACGACAAAGAGGGCGCATATAAAAATACGATTTTAAGCCTATTTGCAAACGCGCAAGAAGCCGTCGCCGTAGTCGGGTTAGACGGAGTGTTCTTGGATGCAAATGAAGCTTTTTGCAGAATAAGCGGCTATTCCAAAGAAGAAGCTATCGGCAAGCCGTCAAATTTACTAAGATCCGGCGTGCATGATGATAAATTTTATGAAAATATGTGGAAAATCTTGTTAAAAAACGGGTTTTATAGTGGTAAAATTTATAACAAGCGCAAAAACGGTGAAATTTATCTCGAGCAGCTTAGTATCGCGACCGTTTATAGCGGCTCAAAGCCTAGCTACTTCGTGGCGGCGTTTCACGAGTTGCCGTGGAGAGAGCCCGGGATAAAACAGAATGAATCAAAAGCAAAGGAGCAAGAGTGAGCGAATTTGACGCGAGCGTTTACGAGCACGAAATACCAAGCGGCACGAGGCTGTATTTCGGACAAAGCGCGAAACTAAAAAGAAAGATCGAGCGCGCGGCGAGCGAAATTTTGGAGAAAAACGGATTTCACGAGATCGTGACGCCATTTTTCTCGTATCATCAGCACCTAAGCGTGCAGCCCACGGCTCTGGTGCGCTTTAGCGATCACGAAAATCACCAAATCAGCCTGCGCGCCGATAGCACCGTGGACGTCGTACGCATCGTGCTTAGACGCCTAAAAGATACCGAACCTAAACGCTGGTTTTACATCCAGCCGGTTTTTAAGTATCCTAGTACTGAAATCTATCAAATCGGCGCAGAGCTAATCGGCGAGAGCGATCTGGCTACTAGCGTCAAGATCGCAAAGGAGCTTTTTGAGTCGTTTGACCTCGCGCCCGTGCTGCAAATCAGCCACATCGCGATCCCGCAGATCGTGTGCAGGCTCTTAAATTTACCTATTTCGATATTTGAGCACGGCGAGATCGAAAAAATCCTAAATCAAAACGAAGAGTGGCTAAAAAGGCTAGCCTTCGTAAATACGGTAGCAAGCATCGACGAGATCTTGCCGGTAGTGCCGGACGAGATAAAAACTGCGCTACTTGAGATAAAAGAGCTGGCGCAGGCGGTAAAATATGAAAATTTAAGAATTGTTCCGTTATATTATTCAAAGATGAGGTATTATGGTAAGCTGTTTTTTAGATTTTTGGGCGGCAACGCCGTGCTAAGCGGCGGCGGCAACTACGAGATAGAAGGCATCAAAAGCAGCGGTTTTGGCGTATATACCGACGCGTTAATCGAAAATTTAGATCAAAAGGAGATAGTATGAGCAAGGCTGACGTGATTGTAGGCGTACAGTGGGGAGACGAAGGCAAAGGTAAGATCGTAGATATGCTAAGCGGCGGCTACGATATGGTGTGCAGGTGCCAAGGCGGACACAACGCGGGCCACACGATCGTCGTAGAGGGCAAGAAAATCGCGTTGCATCAGGTTCCATCGGGCATACTTCATAAAAATATAATCAACATCATCGGCAACGGCGTCGTGCTCTGTCCGGCCGCGATAATCGAGGAGTTAAAGCAGTTTGGAGACGTTTCGGGACGGCTGTTTATCAGCGACAAGGCGCATTTAAATTTATCTTATCACGCGCAAATCGACCAAGCTAAAGAAAAAGCCAAAGGCGCGCACGCTATCGGCACGACTGGCAAGGGCATAGGGCCTGCGTATAGCGATAAAATTAGCCGCAGCGGACACCGCGTCGGGGAGCTAAAAAATCCCGAAAAGCTTTGCGACGCTATTTTGGCTGATTTTGCGGCAAATAAAGCGTTTTTAGACGTTTTAGGCGTCAAAGCGCCTGTTCGCGATGAGCTTTTGGGCGAGCTAAAGAGCTATGAGGCCGCGCTGGGTAAATTTATCGTTGACACCACGCATATGGTGTGGGAGGCGATAGACGCGGATAAGAAAATTTTGCTCGAGGGCGCGCAGGGCACGCTGCTAGACATCGATCACGGCACCTATCCTTTCGTAACTAGCTCAAACACCGTAACCGCAGGCAGCTGCAGCGGCATCGGACTAAGCCCTAAAAACGTCGGCGAGGTGATCGGTATCATCAAAGCCTATACTACGCGCGTTGGCAACGGCGCATTTCCGACCGAAGATATGGGCGAGGACGGCGAAAAGATACGCGATATCGGACGCGAATACGGCGCTACCACGGGCAGGCCGCGCCGCACTGGCTGGTTTGACGCGGTTGGCGTGAGATATGCGGCGAGACTTGACGGCGTGGATAAATTTGCGCTGATGAAGCTTGATGTTTTAGACGGCTTTAAAAAGGTAAAAATCTGCAAAGCCTATGAGAAAAACGGCAAGATAATCGAGTATTTCCCAAGCGATCTAGAGGGCGTAAAACCGGTCTATGAGGAGCTTGATGGCTGGGATAAGGTAGAAGGGGCGCGTAAATTTGAGGATCTTCCTGCAAATGCAAAAGCCTTTATCAAACGCATCGAGGAGATCACGGGCGTAAAGGTCGGCATCGTTTCCACGAGCCCGGAGCGCGAAGACACGATAGTTCGTTAAGATGAAAAGCAAATTTACGCAAATCGTAAATATAAAAAAGCGAAATTTAGACAAAATCGAGCTAAATTTAGCAAGAACCAGAAACGAAGCGGCGATGATAGAGGGCTTCATAGCGCAGGCCGCGGAGCAAATTTCAAAATTTGAAATGCCCTCCAGCGGCTCTGCGACCGATTTGCGTGGATCGCTCGAGCTTCTGGGTGCGATGCGGCGAGAAAAGAATCTGCTAACCGAGCGGCTCGAGCTAATGAAAAAAAACATCGCGCACCTCGAGTGGCAGCACAAGGCGGCAAATTTGGAGTACGAAAAGATGAAATACCTGCAAACGCAGGACTTTAGCGCGCAAATAGAAAAGATAAAAAAGGCCGAAGCAGCGGCTCTGGACGAGTTTGCGACGATGAATTTTACTAGGCAAAAAGAGGCGAAAGCTTGAAAAAAATTTTGATTTTACTAACTTTAAATTTATGCGTTTGGGGCGCAAACGACGTAAACGCTCAAAGCGCGAGCCAAAGCGGCTTTAAGATCCCGGTGGACTGCGTTTCGATATTTGAAACCAGAAAAGACGAGCTAAAAAGAGAGCTTGCCAAAATAGACGAAGCAAGGCAGAGTTTGGAGGCTTTTAGAGCGAGTTCGGCGGCGCTTTTTGAGGAGCGAAACGCCAAGCTAGCCGTCAAAGAGGCCGAGATAAACGCAACTCTAGCCCGCGCGCAAGAGGAAAAAAAGCAAACCGAGCAGCTGCTAAAGAAAAACGAGGAAATCGTAAAAGAGCTAAAAGCGATGACTAGCGACAAGGTCGGCGAGGCTTACGGCAAGATGAAAGACCAGGCCGCCGCCGACGTGCTAAGCGCGATGGATAGGGCGGATGCGGCTAGCATCATGTACTCGCTAAGCCCTAAAAAAATCTCCGCGATAATGGCAAAAATGGAGCCTACCGCGGCGTCTGAAATCACGCTTTTAATCAAACAAGGCCCGCCATTTATAAAAGCCGAAAAAAACGTAACACAGGAAATCTCTCCGACTTCGCCCGACGGCCCGGCGGGAAATCTGCTAAATTTGTAAATTTGGGCTATAACGCTCTAAATTTATCTTGGCTGGCGTCTAAATTTGGGCTCAAATTTGCGCGGATAATGCGAAAGCCAAATTTGCCTTTGGCGGTCAAATTTGACTCCAAAGGTTAAATTTTACTGCCGTCAAATTTAACTATCGCTCGGACCCAAAAGCATTTTTGCCAGCGCGTCAAATTTTGCTTCAAATTTTACTTAAAACAAACGCCCTTCAAAACAAAAAACTCCGTAAGATTTTAGGTATTTCTTACCAAATTTTGGTTAAAATCAAGCCCAAAAAGAGAGGTAAAAATGCGTATAAAACTCCCACACACACCCTACATCGCGCACAAAATCGCTATTGATTTATTAAAGTCCGGATTCGTAAATTTAACGCGCGGAGTAGAGCCCGTAGCGGCATGTGCGAAAGAAATTTTAGATAACGATTTACAAAAAGAAAAAGCGCTTGAAGAGCGCGTAAATGAGGTGCTCGCCGAGAATGAAGACGATATGGAGAGCATGCAAGTCGATAGAAAAAATATGTTTTGGCTCGTAAAAAAGAAGCTGGCTAAAGAGTACGGCGTGATCCTGACATATGAAGACCGCTTTAGCAACGTCGCTCATCTCGTGCTTGAGGGCGCTTGGAAAAAGGGACTCATCGACTACACTGTCTCCGAAAACCGTATCAAAAACATCATCTATGGCTCGATCGAAGAGTATCTAAAAACGTATGAAATTTTACAAGACGTGGTCATCGACAAGATCGACGGCTACAAGCGCAAACTAATCCCGGGCACCGAGGAGTACGACATCGTATTTGAGCGGCTCTACGAGGACGAACTAAGAAAACGAGGCATGCTGTGAGAGCTTATATCTACCTTGAAAACGGCGTTTTTTTACAGGCGAAGGCATTTGGCGCGAGCGGTACGGCTAGCGGAGAAATGGTCTTTAATACGAGTCTAACGGGCTATCAGGAGATCATGAGCGATCCTAGTTATGCGGGGCAGTTTATTGTTTTTACGATGCCTGAGATCGGCATAGTGGGCGTAAACGAAGACGATATGGAGAGTGCGAAAATCCACGCTAGCGGCGTTTTGATGCGGGATTTTAATCCTACTGCGTCAAATTTCCGCTCGCAAAAAAGCTTGGAAGAGTTTTTCAAAGAGCAAGGTAAATTCGGCGTTTACGACATCGACACGAGATTTTTAACCAAGATGCTACGCGATAACGGCGCGCTACACGCTGTGATCTCGACTGAAATTTCAGACGAAAAAGAGCTAAAAAAACTGCTCGAAAACTCGCCTAGAATCTCGGAGATAAACTACGTCGCAAAGGTAAGTACCGAGCAAATTTACGCTCACGAAAACGGCGCTTGGGATCACGCGAGCAAAGCCTACTCCGCGCTAAAAGCAAACGGCAAAAAGGTCGCCGTCATCGACTACGGCGTGAAGCGAAACATCCTAAACGAGCTTTGCGAAACCGGCCTTGAGACGCAAATTTACCCTCACGACGTGCAAGCAGACGAGCTCATCGCTAAATTTAACAAAGGCGAGATAAACGGCGTGTTTCTCTCAAACGGCCCGGGCGAACCCAAAGCCCTAAAAAACGAGATCGCGCAGATAAAAAAACTGATCGAAGCGAGGGTGCCGATTTTTGGTATTTGCCTAGGCCATCAGCTGCTTAGCAACGCGTTTGGCTTTGAGACGTACAAGCTAAAATTCGGTCAGCACGGCGCAAATCATCCGGTTTTAAATTTGCAAACCAAAGCAGTCGAGATAACGGCGCAAAACCACAACTACAACGTTCCCGAGGAGATCGCGCAGGTCGCCGAGATCACGCATAGAAATCTTTTCGACGGCACGATCGAGGGCGTGAAATACAAGGATTATCCGGTATTTTCGGTGCAGCATCACCCCGAAGCTAGCGGCGGACCGAGCGAGAGCAAATATATCTTTAAACAATTTTTAGAAATTTTATAGTTGCTAGTCGCGGTCAAATTTGAGCAAAATTTAGGGTTAAATTTGCGAGCCGAATTTAACCCCAGCGCGGCTAAAATTTGCAAATGAAATTTGACGGTCAAATTTGATGAGCGGCGCGGAGTTTGTTTCGATTTTGAGCGTCGCGGCGCTTAGCTCGGTGGGCCACTGCGCGGGTATGTGCGGCGGTTTTGCTATCTTGCTCGCGCGGTTTTTGAATGGCAAAGGTAAAATTTTTAGCGCGGCGATGATAGCGGGGTACAACCTAGCTAGAATTTGCGCTTATATGCTACTTGGCTTTATTTTCGGGTCGCTTGGCGGCGTTTTTACGCTATCTCTTGCGGCGCGAGGCTACCTATTTTTTGCTATCGGCGTTTTTATGGCGGTTTTGGGCGTTGCGCTCATTAGGCGCGGAGCGGTGTTAAATTTCATCGAGAAAAACGCATTTTTATCCAAAATTTTAAACGAAAAAATGAAAGCCGCCATCGCGAAAAATAGCGTGATCGGGTTTTTGACGCTCGGGTTTTTAAACGGGCTGCTGCCGTGCGGAGTGGTTTACTATTTTTTAGCTTTAGCAGTAGCTAGCGGCAGCGGGGCAAAGGGTGCGGCGATCGCGGCTACGTTTGGCGCGGTTAGTTTTTTTGCGATGAGTTTTTACGCGCTGGTTTTAAAGGCCGTGAGCGAAAAATTTAAAAAACAGGCTCTAGATTTAAGCGGCGCGGCGATAATAATTTACGGAATTTATCTATCTTTTATAGGATTTACGGCGAGCAATGGATGATATCAAAGAAAGATTTAGGCAGTATCAAGAGGCTATCGAGACTAGCAATATAGTCTCAAAGACCGACACAAACGGCACTATTACCTTCGTAAACGACGAGTTTTGTAAGATGTCAGGCTTTTCGCGCGAGGAGCTAATCGGCGCAAATCACAACATCGTGCGCCATCCCGAGGTGCCAAAGGAGGTTTTTGCACGGCTTTGGGATACGATTTTAGCCAAAAAAGTACACAAAGGCACGATAAGAAATCGCACCAAAGACGGCCGCGATGTCTATCTAAACACGACTATCATCCCGATTTTGGATTTAAGCGGGCAGATCGAGGAGTTTCTTGCGATTAGATACGATGTAACGGACGTGATAAATTTAAACAACGAGCTTGAAAAGACGAAAAAAGAGCTGCTAAATTTAAACGAAAGTCTCGAAAATAGGGTCGCCAAGCAGACGGCCAAGCTCGTAAATTTAAACCAAAATCTAGAAAATTTGGTGAAAGCCGAGATAAAGAAAAACGAGGAAAAGACCAAAATGCTCTTTTTGCAGTCGCGTCTAGCTTCGATGGGCGAGATGATCGCAAACATCGCTCACCAGTGGCGCCAACCGCTAAACGAGCTTAGTATCACGCTTTTTAAACTAAAAGAGAGCGTGAAGTCAAACGAGAAATTTGAAACCAACTACGAGCACGCAAAACGTGTGATAAAGGGCATGTCGCAGACGATCGAGGACTTTAGAAACTTCTTTAGCGTCGAGCGCGAGAGGGGGCTTTTCTTTCCTTCGGCTGCGGTAGAAAACGCGCTAAAAATGGTACAGGGAACCTACGAAAAAGAGGGCATAGACGTAAATTTGGAGCTAAAAAGCGAAGGTCAAATTTACGGCTTTGAGTCGCAGCTTTGTCAGGCCGTAATCATACTGCTTTCTAACGCCAAAGATGCGCTGGCAAATAAAAAAGACGATAAAAAAGTAACGCTAACGTTAGAAACAAAGGATAAATTTGCTATCATAAGAGTAACGGATAACGCCGGCGGTATAAAAGACGAGATAATGGACAAGATTTTTGAGCCGTATTTCACCACGAAGCACCCGAGCGCGGGTACGGGCATCGGTCTATATATGTTAAAAAGCATAGCCAAAAATCACGGCGGAAGTGCCGGCGCTAAAAACGTAAAATTTGGAGCGGAATTTGAGATAAAGTTGCCGCTAAAGGATGAAAAATGAAAAATTTTAAAGAGCTAACGCTGCTGCTAGTCGAGGACGAGGATAGCATAAGGGAGTCTATGCAAGAGGTTTTCGGCGGCGTATTTCAAAAGGTCATTTCGGCCTCAAACGGCGACGAAGGACTTAAGAAATTTAAAAAATTTAGCCCCGACATCGTGATAGCTGATATCATGATGCCTATCATGGACGGACTTGAGATGTCAAGGCAGATAAAAGAATTCTCAAAAAACACGCCAGTAGTGATCCTAAGCGCATATAGTGAAAAGGAAAAACTGCTAAAAGCTATCGAAGTAGGCATCGATAAATACGTGATCAAGCCTATCGACATGGACGAGCTTTTTGTCGTGCTGGAGCAGATCGTAAAAACTAAAATCATAGGCGCCGATATCATCGATATTTCGGGCGGGTATTCGTTTAATCAAACCAAAAAAGTGCTCGTAAAAAACGGAGTCGAGATCGCGCTAACCAAAAAAGAGCTGGCCTTTATCTCTCTTTTAGTTAAACGCATCGGCACTCTAGTTTTAACCGAGGAGATCAGAAACGTGGTATGGTTTGGTGAAAAGGTAAACGATCCGGCCGTTAGGACATTTATCAAGCGAATACGTGATAAAGTGGGCGCCGGACTCATAAAAAACTCGCCAGGACTTGGCTATAAAATCGAGCTTAAAAAGTAAAATTTAAAGTAGTGTAAATTTAAAACGATTAAGCGATTTTGCGCTTAAATTTTAGTAAAATAACATTTTCGTAATAAAATAAACAAAGGAGGATATCGATGCGACTAGACAGGGCGCTAAGCTACGACTACACGGTCGCCAAGTATTTTATGTTCGCGACGATACTGTTTGGGATAGTCGGCATGGGCATAGGCGTGCTGATAGCCTTTCAGATGGCATATCCCGATCTAAACTATCTCGCGGGCGAATACGGTACCTTTAGCCGCCTAAGACCGTTGCACACGGCAGGTGTGATATTTGGATTTATGCTATCTGGCGTATTTGCGACGTGGTACTATATCGGACAAAGGGTTTTAAAGGTCTCGATGAGCGAGTCGCCGTTTTTGATGGCGGTAGGTAAGCTACACTTTTGGATATATATGCTGGTTATGGCAGGCGGCGTGTTTAGCCTCTTTGCCGGCGTTAGCACGTCAAAAGAGTATGCCGAGCTAGAGTGGCCTCTAGATATCGGCGTGGTCGTGCTTTGGGTGCTTTGGGGCGTTAGTATATTTGGCCTCATCGGTATTCGCCGCGAGAGGACGCTTTATATCTCGGTTTGGTATTTTATCGCGACGTTTCTAGGTATCGCGATGCTTTATCTGTTTAACAACATGGCCGTGCCGACTAGGCTGGTCTCGGGATATGGCAACTGGTGGCACTCGGTTTCTATGTATGCGGGAGCAAATGACGCGCTAGTGCAGTGGTGGTACGGGCATAACGCCGTGGCGTTTGTATTTACCGTGCCGATAATCGCTCAAATTTACTACTTTCTCCCAAAAGAGAGCGGTCAGCCGATATTTTCTTACAAACTTTCGATTTTCTCGTTTTGGAGCCTGATGTTCCTTTATCTGTGGGCGGGCGGACACCATCTGATCTACTCTGCGGTGCCTGACTGGATGCAGACGATGGGCTCGGTGTTTTCGGTGGTTTTGATACTGCCGTCTTGGGGTTCAGCTATAAATATGCTTCTAACGATGCGCGGCGAGTGGCAGCAGCTCAGAGAAAATCCTCTTATCAAATTTATGATTTTAGGCTCGACGTTTTATATGTTTTCTACCCTTGAGGGGCCGATTTTAGCGATCAAGTCCGTAAACGCCCTCGCGCACTTTACCGACTGGGTGCCGGGCCACGTGCACGACGGTACGCTAGGCTGGGTCGGATTTATGACGATGGCGGCGCTTTATCACATGACGCCGCGCGTATTTAAACGCGAAATTTACTCGAAATCCTTGATGGAAACTCAGTTTTGGATACAGACTATCGGCATCGTGCTTTATTTTTCATCGATGTGGATCGCGGGCATCACTCAGGGTATGATGTGGCGCGCGACCGACGAATACGGAAATTTGGCCTATTCATTTATCGATACCGTGATAAATATCGTGCCGTACTACTGGATCAGAGCCGTGGGCGGACTGCTCTATCTGCTAGGATTTTTCATCTTTGTTTATAATATCTACAAGAGTTTTGGCGCCAAAGCGCTCGAAAAAGAGCCGCTAAGCGCAAGTCCTGCGGGCGTAAAGGAGGTTGCTAATGTTTAGTTGGTTAGAGAAAAATCCCTTCTTTTTCGCGGTTATGGTTTTTATATTTATCGCCTATGCGGGCGTGATCGAGATACTGCCTGATTTTGCCAACAGAGCTAGGCCGCTTGAGGGCACCAAGCCGCCGACGGTTTTACAGCTTGCGGGCAAACACGTGTATATGAAAGATAGCTGTAACGCCTGCCACACGCAGCAAATTCGCCCTTTTAAGGCCGAGACCGACAGATACGGCATGTATTCGCTAAGCGGCGAGTATGCGTTTGATCGCCCGCATCTTTGGGGTTCTAAAAGAACAGGCCCCGACCTTTGGCGCGTGGGCAACTACCGCACCACCGACTGGCACGAAAATCACATGAAAGAGCCGACCTCCGTGGTGCCTGGTTCTATAATGCCTGCTTACAAGCATCACTTTAGCAATAACGCCGACATCGAAACCGCATACGGCGAAGCGGTAACGACGAAAAAGGTATTTGGCGTACCGTACGACGTAGAGGGTATGCCAAGCCTAGGCACCTACGAGCAGGCACAAGCAGCCGCTAAAGAAGAAGCCGCCGCTATAGTTGAAGAGATGAAAGACGAAGAGGTCAAAAAGGCCTTCGAGCGCGGAGAGATCCGCGAGATAGTGGCGCTCATCGCCTATCTAAATAGCTTAAAATAGGCGAATTTATGGATGCGCAAACTCTAAGAGAGCTCCAAGGATACGGAGCTTTTATCTTTCTAGCAGTGTGCGCCGCGCTTCTTTACGGATACTATTTTCATCTATATAGATCCGAAAAGAGCGGCAGGCGAGACTACGAAAGATACTCCGATCTGGCCCTAAAAGACGGCATAGACGAGGAAATTTTAGAGTCTGCGTCCATAGAGCAAAACGCTAAAAAGGAAAAATAATGCAATGGTTTAATTTAGAAGATAACGTAAATTTGCTGGGGCTTATCGGAGCTATTGCTATCGTTTTGGCCACGGCTTTCGTCGTAAGTCGCTTGGTCGGGCAGATGAAGGTAGCAAAACCTAAGGCCGAGCTTAGCGAGCATGGCTGGGATGGCATAGGCGAGTACAAAAACCCTCTGCCGCTGGGCTGGGCGGTCGTTTACGTGCTGGTTATCGTTTGGGCTTTGTGGTATATGCTAGCAGGCTATCCGCTAAACTCATACTCGCAGATTGGCGAATACAACGAGGAAGTCGCCGCTGCGAATGCTAAATTTGAAAAGAACTTCGCAAATCCGGACGCCAAGACGCTTCACGCGATGGGCGAGAGCGTGTTTTTGGTGCAGTGCTCGGCCTGCCACGGTATCACCGGCGACGGCATAAACGGCAGGGCCGCAGACCTTTCCAAATGGGGCAGCGAAGAGGGGATATATGATACGATAATAAACGGCTCAAAAGGCCTTGAGTATCCGATGGGCGAGATGCCTGCCGGTATGGCGGACGAGGAGGGCGCAAAGGCGATCGCGGCCTACATCGCTAAAGAAATTTCCGGTATAAAAAAGACCAAAAACGAAAATTTGGTAGCCAGCGGCAAGGAACTTTTTGCGACCTGCGCGGCGTGCCACGGCGAGGACGGCAAAGGTATGGAGGGCATGAGCCCTGATCTATCCAAATACGGCACGGCGTCATTTGTCGAGGACGTATTGCAACGCGGCAAAAAGGGCACTATCGGTACGATGCCTAAATTTAACGACGGCAGACTAAACGCCTTGCAGCAAAAAGCGGTCGGCGAGTACGTTATCTCGCTTTCTAAAGGAGAATAAATGGAAAACACGAATCGAAACGTTTTCGGCCTCCACGGTGTGACTGGGCTACTCATCGCGACCGGGCTACTACTAGCGATCTTAGCGGCACTCACGTACTACGCGATCAAGCTTCAGCAAGAAGTCGCACAAAAGCCCTACGCGCTAAACGCCTCCGAGCTAAAGATGAAAAGCGCGGATAACGCCAAGCAAGTGCGCGTAAAGGAGTAGCTATGCAAGCAATTTTGGAAAAATTTATCGTCGCCGGACTCATTGCGGCGGCGGTATTTACGGCGTGGGCAGTGCTAACGCCAAATCACCTTTTTGTGGGATGAAATTTGATAAATCAAAGAGCGCAAACCTTGCCGCTCTTTTTCAAATTTTACGTTTAAATCCTAGCGGCTCGCTTTACTTTTTACGCGAAAATACGCGACTGGACCGATGAAATTTATAAATTACGCTAGCTCAAATTTGACTGCGCTCGCTTTTTTGCGAGGCGTTAAATTTACAATGAATTTTCTAAATTTAAATTTTAGCGCACTTCGCCGCTTTTCGGCGCTCAAATTTGCAAATTTGACCCGCGTATTTTTTATCTTTTTATTTTTTCTTTTTTACGGCGCAGCGAGTTTGCAGGGCTCAAATTTACCTCGCGAGATAGTTTTAGTAAATCAAAACATCCTAAGCCCGGCTGTAAGCGAGAAAATCGCGCTTTTAGGCCAAGAGCTAGCTGGTAAAAGCGGCGTATTTGCGGGGGTTGCGGTTTATGAGAGCTTGGATGGCAAAACGCTAAAAGAAGCGGCCGCCCAGCTAAATTTAACCCCGCCTTACGCGCTTTTGATGCTTGCTAAAGCAGAGCATAAGGTGGAAATTTTTGCCGACCCGCAGACGCTTAAGCTTTTTGATAAGGAGAAAATTTTAAGCCCGTATCCAAGCTCTGGCTCGATTTTACCAATACTAGCGTCTAAAAACGGCAAAGATATCTTTAACGCCGCCCTGCTAAACGGCTACGCCGATCTTGCCGAGCAAATCGCCGCAAGCAAGGGCGTGAGCCTGCAAAACGCGGTCGGTAGCCAAAACCGCCGCACGCTTGATGCGTTTAGGATTTTTATCTACGGCTCTATCGCTCTGGTTATTTGCGCCGCTATTTTTAGAAAATTTAGGAGGAAAAATGGCTAAAAACTACTGGCCTCACGCTATCGTCGGCTCGCTTATTTTGATAGTCGCCTCCTGCGTAGCGACCGTCGTCCTGGCTGTGAAAAACCCCGTGGAGATGGACGGTTTTTACTTCGAGCGCTACCAAAACGTCGATGAAAATATAAACGAGATCGAGGCTAGTCAGCGTAGATTTGATGCCAAATACGATCTTGATTTCAATCCTGAATTTGACGGATTAAACGGATATTTTGGTATCGCCGTCACGCCTAAAAACGGCTTGGTATCGCTAAATTTCACACACGAGATTTTACTAACTAGACCCGCGACGAACGAGCAAAATCAAAATTTAGACGCCAAATTTGACGGGCAAATTTTAAAAACCGCGCCCGTGACGCTCCCAAAAAAAGGCAGATGGCAAATTTTGCTAAAAATCTCCGACACAAACGACACCGGCTTTTATAAATTTAACTTCGAGGCGCGCTAGTTTTCTTTGATTTTCAGCCGCTCTGGGCTATCATTTCGCCAAAAAACAAAGAGCCTTTATGCAAAATTTAGACAAACTTTACATCTTTACCAACTCGCGAAAGATTCGCGAATTTAACGCGAAATTTCAAAACGAACTTGTGCCAAAGGCTATGACGATAGCGCAGTTTGAGCAAAAAGCCGTGCTGGTGCCGGGGCGCTTTGAGGCGGACGAGGCATACGCGCTGGTGCTGATGCAGCGAGCCTGCGCGAGCGTGAGAGAGGCCTCCGAGCGGCTGCGTATCCCGTCGGAGTTTTTTGCTTTTTTGAAAAACAACGACTATCTTTTTAGCTTTTTTAAGGAGCTTGCTATCAGCAAAAAGAGCGTGGCGGATCTAAAATTTAGCGACATTTACGCCGATTACGAGGAGCATTTGGGTATCCTTGAGGCGGTGCTGGCGCGCTATAAGGAGCTGCTCGCGGCTGAAAATCTATACGACGGTATCGTGCTGCCTGAAATTTACGAGCTAAACGGCGGATTTGTCAAAGAATTTCGCGAGATAAATCTCGAAGTAGACGGCTTTTTGAGCGAATTTGAGTGGGAGCTGTTTAGCGAGACCGCAAAGCTAACGACGCTAAAAATCATCTTTCAAACCAGCAAATTTAACAAAAAACTGATCTCAAAACTGGCTGAAATTTCTGGCATTGAGGAGAGCGAATTTGGTCTTTACGGCGAATTTGAGCTAAATTTGAGCTCGAGCGAGCTAAGAAAAACGGGCGTCGTGCGCAAAAATCCGCTCGTTTTAAAAAGAAGCTTTGGCGCTAGAAGCCTGCAGGCGGCGTATGCGATGGCAAAGGCTAGCGAGTTCGTGGCTGATGGCATCAAGCCCGAAAACATCGCCGTTATCTTGCCTGACGAGAGTTTTGCCGAGATCTTGCGCCTGCACGACCGCGGCAAGATGTTTAACTTCGCGATGGGCGAGAGCTTTACGCGCACGCGGTTTTTTCAAATTTTAAAGTGCATGGTAACCGCGATAAACGACAAAATCCGCGTAAATTTGAGCGAGGATAACTATAAAAATTTCAACGAATTTGAGTTTAATCTGCATGAATTTGGCGTTAGCGGCGAGCTGTTTGAGAAATTTAAAAACGGCTTTGAAGCGCCTTGCTCGTTTGAGGATTTTAGGGCGCTGATGGAGGAGATTTTGGCGCTTGAGAGCGACCACGCCGCCGCGCAAAAAACGCGCGAGGAGCTATTTTACGCGCAGAGTTTGGCGCGGTATTTTAGCTTTACGCTACGTCAAATTTGCGAGATATTTTTGATAAAGCTAGCTAGGCTTAGGCTAGATCACGTAGGCGGCGGCAAGATCGGCGTCATGGGCGTTTTGGAGAGTCGCGGTCTAAAATTTGAGGGTGTCATAGTGCTTGATTTTAACGACGATTTAGTGCCAAAGCGCAGCGTAAACGAGATGTTTTTAAGCTCGCGCGTGCGTCAAAAAGCGGGCCTCATCGGCTACGTGGACCGCGAAAATTTGCAGAGATTTTACTACGAGAGCCTAATCGGCGGCGCGAAAAAAGCGGCGATATGCTACGCGGCAAACGAGGAGAAAATCGCATCGAGATTTCTCGGCGAATTTAACGCCGTGGAGGACGCGAGATACGGCGACGAGAGTTATGCGGCGCTATTTAACGGCGAATTTGACGCGGGGGGCGATTTTGCGGATGAGCAAAATTTTGAGGGCGAGATTAACCCGAGTCTTGACGAAAAGAACGAGGCTAAATCTAGACAAGCAAAAACTGCCAAAGAGCGGAGTTTGTTTGAATTTGACGAAGCGGACGGCGAGCTAAATTTGTCCGACAAATTTGACGAAAAAGCGGCGCAAAACAAAATGCCGAGCGAAAAACGGCAAGCCGTAAATTTGATAAATTTCACGCGAAAAACGCCTGCAAAGCCTAAAATTTTCGAGCAGGACATCATCGTCAAGCATGATTTTTTCGCTATTCCGCTCTCTTTTAGCAGGCTAAACACATATCTGCAGTGCCCGCGGCGGTATTATTACAGATATATCCTGGGCGTTCAGCCGCCCGTGATGCCTCAAACGGCGTCTGCGGCGGACTTTGGCAACTCGCTTCATAGGGCGCTTTTTGAGTATTATTCTAAATTCGAGCGATTTGACCTCGCTAAATTTGAAACGGTGCTAAGAGAGCTAAATACTCCGCCGCTAGAGCGCGAGATAACGATGATAAAGATGGAAAAATTTAAGGCCGTAGAGGACGCCAGATATGAGGACGGATGGCGCGTGCAGGGGCTTGAAAAAGAGCTTGATAGCGTCTTTGCAGGCGTGCGTATAACGGGCAAAATCGACCGCATAGATGGGCGCGGCGGCGAGCTAGCGGTGATTGATTACAAAAGCGGAAATTTCGACGCCAAATCGCTGCAACTACCCTTTTACGAGGCGCTTGTGGGTAGGCCTTGCGAGGGGTACTTTTACGATCTTAAAGATAACATGAACTTGGTGGCGGGCGAGGCTAGCACGGAGGCGCTGGGCGAGGCGATCGAGCAGCTAAAATCCATCAACAACACGCTGATAAATTTCGGGGAGGCCAAGGGCGCGATGAGCGAATACGAAGACTATAAAATTTTAGTGAAAGGCGAACTATGAAGCCGTTTTTGGCCCTCGAGGCGAGTGCGGGCAGCGGCAAGACCTTTGCGCTTAGCGTGCGTTTTATCGCGATTTTGCTATCAGGCGCCGACGCGCGCGAGATCACGGCGCTAACCTTTACCAAAAAGGCCGCCAATGAGATGAAAGAGCGCATCGTGCAGACCTTTTTGCGGCTCGAGGAAAAGAGCGCGGAGCTAGCCGAGCTGGAGCAAATTTTAGGTGCCGGCAGGGATGAAATTTTAGCTATGCGCGACGCGCGGGCGACGCATTTTTTAGAAAGCGATCTAAAAATCGGCACGTTTGACTCGTTTTTCGTTGGCATCCTGCGCAGTTTTTGCTTAAATTTGGGTCTAAGTGCGGATTTTGAAGTGAGCGAAAATTTAAACGAGCTGCAACGAGGAGAGTTTGTCGCTAGCGTAAGCAAGGATATGTGGCTACTAAAGGCGCTTGCAAATTTGATAGCGACGGCCGAGCGCAGTCAGAGTAGCTTTTTTGAGAGTTTGGAGATGTTTTACGAAAACTTCGGCGAGCTAAAAAGCAGCGAAAATGCGACCTTTCCAAACGAAAGCGGCGTTGCAGAAGCGCTAAAAAACATGCGCGAATACGTCATGGCTAGGGGTGGCGGCAAAGACGCGCAAAACGCCGTAAAAAAAGGGACTCCTGGCGAAATTTTAGCTCGCTCTTTTATGTCGCGCATGAGCCTTGATTATCGTACGTTTTCTAAAATTTATACGCCGGAGCTCGACGAGATGTTTTTTACGCTAAAAGCGCGGTTAAAGCGGTATTTTGACGAGCTAGAGGAGTATAAAATCGCCGAGCTGGCTAGATTTTTAAAAATCTATAAAGAGTGCAAAATCTCGCTAAACAAAAGGCTAAATTCGCTTGCATTTAGCGACGTGACGCGCCTAGTTTACGAGCTTTTACGAGGCGGCGAGATGGACGCGCAGATGCTTTATTTTAGGCTCGACGGGCGCATAAATCACCTACTCATCGACGAGTTTCAAGACACCAACGTCGCGCAGTACGAGATCATGCGACCTCTCATCGAAGAGATTGTTGCTGGATACGGACAAAACGGGCTTGGCAGCTTTTTTTACGTGGGCGACGTAAAGCAGAGCATTTACCGTTTTCGCGGTGGCAAAAAGGAGCTTTTTGGTAAGCTGATGCGAGATTTTCCGCAGATCAAAGCACAAAATTTGGAGGTAAACTACCGCAGTAAAAAGGCGCTGGTTAGATTTACGAACGCAGTATTTGCAGGCAAGATCGAAAATTTTAAACCACAAAGAACGCCCGAAAAAGAGGACGAGCGAGTAAATTTAGTAGGACAGATGCCGTATTTTGAGGCGGAGGCGGACGATCTTGGATTCGTGCGGGTAAGTAGCGGCGATGACGTGGCGGCAGAGGCGGCGCAGCAGGTTAAATTTCTGCTTGGAAAAGGTGTCCGCGAGGACGATATCACCGTGCTTTGCTGGAAAAACGACGACATAAATAAAATCGCAAATTTGCTTGACGAAGCTGGCATAAAAAGCGTGAGCGAGGGCGTGATGCCTCTGCTAGCTAGCAAAAACGTGCGAGCAGTAGTGGAGTACGCTAAATTTTGCCTATTTAACGAGCGAATTTATAAGCTAAATACCGAAGCGATCCTGGACGTAAACGCCGTAAAACTAAGCGTAAATCCGCAAAAATCGGCGCTTGAGAGCCTGCACTATCTGGCGGGCAAGCTTGGCGTAGATATGAGCAACGCGGACGTTTTGCGGCTGCTTGAACTTGCGCAGCCTTATTCAAATTTGACCGAGTTTATCTATAATCTTGGTAGATTTGAGGCAAAAGCGAGCGCAAAAAGCGGCGAGGGCGTGAAAATCATGACCGTGCACAAGTCAAAGGGACTGGAGTTTGAAAATGTGATCGTGTGCGATAAAATGGGCGCCGGACGGCACGATGGGTCAAATTTTATCGCTGAATACGACGCTGACGCGGGCTCCTGGCAGGTGCGCCACAACGTCAAAAAACAGTGTATCGACGAGGAGTTTGCAAGGCTAAAAGAAAAGGCGGCGTGGCTCGAGCGCGAGGAGGATATGAATAAGCTCTACGTCGCGCTGACGCGGGCTATCAGCGGGCTAATCATCGTCAAAAAAACGGGCGCAAACGGCAAAAATCCGAGCTTTTTTGGGGCGTATGAGAGTAGTGGCGAGGTTGTAGAGTATCTTGATTTGGTCGATTTTAGCTTCGGCGAGCCTACGCCTAGCAAGGCGCGAAATTTGACGTCGGTAGGCAAATTTGAGCCTATTGAACTAGCTCAAATTTCAAAGCAAATCGTGGATGAAACGCCCAAAACCGAAGGCAAAAATCAAAAGGCGATTTATTTTGGCTTGGCGCTACACTATCTGCTAGAAATGGCGGAAAAATTTGACGAGGACTCTCTAAAAACCGCGCAAATTTCGATGCGAAATGCTTTTCATAAATTTTTAGACGAGGGCGAGCTGGATGAAATTTACGCTCGCGGGCTAAATTTGATAAACGAGCCTAAATTTAAGCAAATGACGCAGGGGAAGCGTGCGTTTAAAGAGCAGCCCTTGCGATATGAGGGCGCGTTAAAACAGCTTGACCTTCTCTGCTTGGATGAAACCCAAATCTGCGTGATTGACTACAAAACGAGTGATAAAAATATAGATGAAAATATCGCGCAAGTGGCGGAATACAAAAAAATATTGGCTCAAATTTACCCGAATTTGAGCGTAAAGGCGGCGATATTTTACGTTTTGCGGGATGAAATTCGAAGCATTGATATTTAAATATAGCTTAAATTAAGCTATTTGTAAGGTGCATTTGAATACAATCACGACTTAAAATTATCTAAAGGGTAAGAAAATGACGAAAATAACAAAACCAAACGAAGTGGAGCGTGAGTGGATCGTGCTCGACGCGGCAGGCAAGCGTTTTGGTAGATTGCTAACCGAGGTAGCCACGCTGCTTCGCGGTAAGCATAAGCCAAATTTCACTCCGAATGTCGATTGCGGCGATTACGTTATCATAATCAACGCTTCTAAAGCCGAATTTACAGGCAATAATAAAGCCGAGCAAAAGCTTTATCACCGCCATTCAGGATATTTCGGTAGCACGAAAAGCGAGAAATTCGGCGAGCTTTTAGCCGATAAGCCGGAAAAGCTGTTCAAGCTAGCCGTTCGCGGAATGCTTCCAAAAACAAAACTCGGCAGAGAGATGATAAAAAAACTAAAAGTTTACGCCGGCAGCGAGCATCCGCACACGGCTCAAATAGCTAAAAAAGAAGGAAAATAATCATGGCGAAAGTTTATGCAACCGGTAAAAGAAAAACTGCCGTAGCAAAAGTCTGGCTAAAACCGGGCAGCGGTAAAATTTTAGTAAACGGACTTGATCTAAACACTTGGCTTGGCGGACACGAGGCTATCAAGCTAAAAGTAGTTCAACCTCTACTTTTAACAAAACAAGAGGGTTCTGTAGATGTGACCGCAACGACTCTAGGCGGCGGATACTCTGCTCAGGCTGAGGCGCTAAGACACGGTATTTCAAGAGCATTGGCTCTATTTGACACCGACTTTAGAGCGACTCTAAAACCAAAAGGTCTACTAACTCGCGACTCACGCGTCGTCGAGCGTAAGAAATTCGGTAGAAGAAAAGCTAGAAGAAGCCCGCAGTTCTCTAAACGCTAATAGTTTTGAGAGCGGTGCGAATTTGAGGTGCATTGATATTTATGATTATTTAATTATATTTTTTATAAATATCAAATGTTAAAACGAAATTTATAATTTTTGTGATATTATTAAAAAATACATTTCACCATGAAAGGATTTTCTATGAGAAAGATTGCTATTGCTTTAGTTGCTGCTACAGCTCTTTTTGCTGCTGATTCAGCTTACAAATATGAATTAACTCCAACCATCGGCGGAGTTCACCCTGAGGGAAACCTAGGAGTTAACGAACAGTCTGCTATTGGTTTAAGAATAGGAAGAAACCTTGAGAATTTCTTCTTAGATCATGTTGAGCTTGGTGTTAGCCATACTAATAAAATAAGAGAATATGGCGTAGACGGTAAAGCTACTAGATATTTCGTTAACGCTATTAAAGATTTCGGTCTAACTGAAAAACTATCTCTTTACGGTTTGCTTGGCGCTGGATATGAAGATGTTTCAAAAAGATTCGTTAAAAACGATGACGGCGGTTTCGGTCAATACGGTCTTGGCCTAAGATACCAAATCACCGACAACTTCGCATTGCGTGCTGAAGCTGTAGACGCTATTAAATTTAACCATGGCGACCACAACCTATTCTATACTCTAGGTTTTGCAGTAGGTTTTGCTCCTAAAAACGCTCCTGTAGTTGCAGAAGCTCCAAAAGTTGAGGCAGCTCCAGCTCCTGTAAGCCTTGACGATGACAACGACGGCGTTTTAAACGATGTTGATCAATGCCCAAATACACCGGCTGGCGTAGTAGTTGACGAGACTGGATGCGAGAAGGTTATCGTTCTTAGAGATATCGGCGTAAACTTTGCATTCGACAGCTATAAAGTAACTCCAAAATATCTTGAGGAGATCAAAAAAGTAGCTAACTTTATGGGTGAAAATCCAGGCTACCGCGTAGTTCTAAGCGGTCACACAGATAGCGTTGGCGCTGAGGCTTATAACCAAAAACTATCTGAAAAAAGAGCAAATGCGGTAGCTAAAGCTCTTGAAGAGCTTGGCGTAAGCGCAGACAAGATTACAACTGTAGGATACGGTGAGCTTAAACCTGTTGCTTCAAACAAAACAAAAGAAGGACGTGCTGAAAACAGACGCGTTGAAGCCAGATTTAACAAATAATTAGTCTAGCTTAAATAGCATGGACGAGATTAAATTCGAACTTATTTGGTCACTAATCTCGTCCTACTCCTTAAAAATCTTAGGCTCTATCGCTATCTTGCTTATCGGCAAATGGCTAGCAGTTAAAATTTCAAATCTTATATCAAAATTAGTCATTTCTTCTAGGCTTGACGAGACTCTTTCAAATTTTCTGCTGAATATCATTAAAACGCTGCTTATGGCTTTTGTAATCATAGCCGCGATCGCAAATTTGGGTGTCGAGACGTCTATGTTCGTTGCTGCGCTCGGTGCTGTCGGTCTTGCTATAGGCATGGCGTTTAAGGATACTTTTTCAAACATCGGTGCAGGATTTTTGATAATTTTTTTTAGACCGTTTAAGCTCAAAGACCACATAGAAGTCGCAGGCGTGCAAGGCGCGGTCAAGGAAATCAATATGTTTAGCACTGTTTTACGTACGACCGATCATAAAACCATCATTATCCCAAACGGACGCATCGTAAGTAGCAATATAATCAACTTCTCAAAAGAGGGCACTAGACGCGTCGAACTCGTGTTTTGCATAGATTATCAAGATGATTTAAAGTTCGCAAAAGAGGTTATTTTAAGCCTAGCCGACGAAAATAAAAAGATCTTAAAAGAGCCAAAGCCGTTTGTCGGCGTCGGAGGCCTGGGCGACAATAGCGTAAATTTGACCGCTAGATTTTGGTGTGCGAGCGATGATTTTTCCGACGTGCAGTTTGCTATGCTTGAGAGCGTTAAGCTTGCATTTGACGCTAAAGGTATCTCTGTACCGTCACGGCAGCTTAGTATTAGCTATCAGGATAAAAAGGAAAACGAACAGATTTAACTTGTGTTGTTTTGCTTTATCTTGCGTATTTTTTCTCTTTAGCGTTTCTTAAGGTGGTGATTTTTAAATAAATTTAGGCTCAAGATAAGTTAAACGGATTCTCTCTTATCATCTTTAGCAAAATATGATAGAAAGTTTTTGTATCTTTACTGTTACTATATCTAAATTCTAATCCCTTTAAATTTAGATAATCTATCTTGAGACATTAAAATTCTAATGCTTTTTAGAATCTTATTAATGGAAATTCTAGAAATCCCGGTTAAATTTGCTATTTTAGTAGCCTCTATATCCTCTGTAAAATACTTGAGAATTTCTCTAAATTTCTTCTGCGAAATTCGGGAACGGACTATATACTTATTTTTCATTGACAGGATCATAGTTCTTGTGCTTGCACACTCTTTGAGAAAAACTCCTTTGAAAGTTTTTAACTTATCTTGAGCCAATATAAATATTGCGTTAAAGCCATATTTTAAATATCATAAACTATTGCTGTATAAAGTTTAAGATCTAATTCAAAAATTATTGCAAGTTTTAAAATCTCAAATTTGCAGAAGTTAGCTTAAGGAAAATTTTAAAATACAAAAAGTAAAATTAAATTTTATGATAACGTAAAATCGGCGCTAAAATGCAGTCAAATTTGCGACATTAAATAAAATGAAAGAAAAATAATGAAAAAAACTATACTTTTTGACCTTGATGGTACACTTATTGACTCGACTCCAGCTATCCTAGATGGTTTTAACGCCGCGTTTCGCGCTCACGGCAAATCAACCCCTAATCATGAAACGGTTAAGGCGTTAGTCGGGCACCCGCTTGACGTTATGTTTGCAGGACTCGGCGCGCCGACGCAGCTCGTACCTGATTATATCGCTGCATATAAGGCGCGTTATGAACAGATTTTTTTGGAACAAACTTCGTTACTCGAGGGTGCTGCGGGAGCACTGGCGCTTGCTAGCGAGTTTGCAGACGTAGGCGTCGTAACTACTAAAACATCGAAGTTTTCCATTATTTTGCTTGAACATTTGGGTGTTATGGGTTTTATTAAAACGGTAATCGGTAGAGACGACGTAGTAAATCCAAAACCGGACCCCGAACCTATAAATACGGCTCTTGATCGCCTAGGCAAAACGAGCGCGCAAGATAAAGCCAGAGCCTTTATGGTCGGCGATACGACGATGGACCTGGAGGCGGCTAGGCGTGCAGGAGTAGTCGGCGTCGGACTGGTTTGCGGATACGGTAAAGAGGCTAGTTTGCGCGAATATTCAAATTTGATCTTTAAAAACGCGTTTGAGGCGGTTAAATTTATAGCGGGTAGATGAGCCTGGCTTGCGGCCGTGTCGGTTAAATTTATAAATTTTTGTAGCGATCAAAGCCTATATCTGGCTTACTAAACGACTATTTTTAATGTTTTGCTGCGGTTATAAATTTAGCCACTCGCAGGGCAAAAATTAAGTCAAATTTGCGGCAAGCTCGTAAGAAAAAGGCAAATTTGACTTATCTGCGTGCGCTTTCTTTTTCAAAGTGTTCAAACGCATCAATTATATCAATATAAATGCCGTCAAAGCTTGCGTCAAGAATTTTTTGATACGACTCGTAGTTTCCCGTAATGATTTTTTGCCAATCCGCATCCCAGTGTTTGACGACATAATTCCCTTTCCAGCGCAGATTTTCTTTCATGAGCCAGGCAGGCTTTCCGGTTTTCCAGGCGTCACTTTAATAATACCGATAATCCTCTGCCTCGCCAGCAGATTACGAGCAGCTTTCTGCCGTTGCGTTTTGTTTTGAGCTCTCTTGCTTTGGACGCGGCATAGGCTTTTACGAAGTGAAACAAATCCATTGTTATGATATCGTAATCCGTATTTTTGAGCGCACCGATAAACTGCCGTTTTGTTGAAAATTTTTCGCTGTTAATCAGATACAAAAAGTTTTCGGCGTCTGCAACTGTTTTTATATCTTTGCTGTTTGTGTTGTGTGGAGTGTTTGGATGTCTTGGAGCGGCGGTCAGATTGCGTTTATCCGCTGCAGCTAGCCGCTAGCAGGGCCGTCTTTGGTAATGAGCTCAAGCCCGTTTTGCGGGATGGCGATGAAATTCTTATCAAATTTTTGCCGTATCGCGAGATAGTGATGACTGGGCGGCGCATCTCCTCGCGGTAGTCTATCGCGGATTTTGCTTCGCCTGCGCGATTTTCATCCGCCCTAGCGCAAAAACATTGGATGAAAATCGCGGCTAGCGGATAAATTTTAGCAAATTTATAAAAATCGGCCGTCAAATATTTTTTGATCGCAGCTCAAATTTGAGGCTTTGGATTATTAAATTTAATCTTTTTTGAAAATGTAAAGCGGCGGATTAATGATAGATTTTGGAATTTAGCCCTATAATAAAAGATTTTTAAAAAACATAAGAAAATTTGAGGCGGAAAAATGGCTAAAATAATGAAAACTATGGACGGAAACGAGGCTGCGGCACACGCGGCTTATGCATTTACCGAGGTTGCGGGCATCTATCCGATCACTCCTAGCTCGCCGATGGCTGATTACACCGATATGTGGGCGGCTCAGGGCAAGAAAAATCTATTCGGCATGCCGGTTAAAGTAGTCGAAATGCAAAGCGAGGGCGGAGCCGCGGGCACCGTGCACGGCTCGCTGCAAGTAGGCGCCCTAACTACGACATACACGGCTTCACAAGGTCTTTTGCTAAAAATCCCAAATATGTACAAGATCGCAGGCCAACTGCTACCGGGCGTCATCCACGTGAGCGCGCGCTCTATCGCAGCCCAGGCGCTTTCTATCTTTGGCGATCATCAGGACATTTATGCCTGTCGCCAGACGGGATTTGCGATGCTAGCAAGCGGCTCTGTGCAAGAAGTCATGGATATCGCCGGCGTCGCGCACCTAGCGGCGATCAAGGGTCGCGTACCGTTTTTGCACTTTTTCGACGGATTTCGCACGAGCCACGAGATACAAAAGGTCGAGGTGCTTGACTACGCGCACTTTGATAGACTGCTAGACCGCGAAGCTCTGCAAAAATTTAGAGACGAGGCGCTAAGTCCCGAGAGTCCTAAAACTCGCGGTACAGCGCAAAACGACGATATCTACTTCCAAACTCGTGAGCTAGCTAACCGCTACTACGACGCGGTTCCTGATATCGTGGCCGAGTATCTAAAAGAAATTTCAAAAATCACGGGACGCGACTATAAACCGTTTAACTACTACGGCGATCCGCACGCTACGCGCGTCGTGATCGCGATGGGTTCGGTAACGCAAACTCTCGAAGAAGTCGTCGATCACCTGCGTGCAAAGGGCGAAAAAGTAGGCGTGCTCAAGGTGCATCTATATCGTCCGTTTAGTCTAAAATATCTCTTTGACGTGATGCCTGAAACGGTAGAAAAGATCGCCGTGCTAGACCGCACGAAAGAGCCCGGAAGCCTGGGCGAGCCGCTGTATCTGGATATAAAAGCCGCTTTTTACGGGCGCGCGGACGCCCCGCTTATCGTGGGCGGTAGGTATGGTCTAAGCTCCAAAGACGTTGATCCCGCGCAGCTAATCGCCGTGTATGAAAATTTAAATGCAAAGGAGCCTAAAAACGGCTTTACGATCGGTATCGAGGATGACGTGACCTTTACCTCGCTAAAAGTCGGCGAGAAAATTTCGCTAAGCGATGCAAGCGTGAAAGAGTGCCTATTTTACGGTCTTGGCGCGGACGGTACCGTTGGGGCTAATAAAAACTCAATCAAAATAATCGGCGATAAAACCGAGCTTTACGCACAGGCGTATTTTGCCTACGATAGTAAAAAATCAGGCGGCTACACGCGCTCGCACCTACGTTTTGGCAAAAACCCGATCCGCTCGACCTACCTCGTCTCAAATCCGCACTTCGTAGCTTGCTCGGTCGCGGCGTATCTTGAAATTTACGACGTCATAAACGGCATCCGCGAGGGCGGGACATTCCTGCTAAACTCTATCTGGGACGCCGAGCAGACTGTCGCTAAACTACCAAATAAAGTAAAGAAAATTTTGGCCGCTAAAAAGGTAAATTTCTACATCATTAACGCCACGAAGCTAGCTCGCGAGATCGGGCTCAAAAACCGCACGAACACCATCATGCAGTCGGCGTTTTTTAAACTCGCAGACATCATCCCGTTTGCCGATGCGCAAAAATACATGAAAGAGTATGCGCACAAAGCCTACGCCAAAAAGGGCGAAGCGATCGTGGAGATGAACTACAAGGCTATCGACATGGGTGCGGACGGACTAGTTAAAGTCGCGGTCGATCCTAGCTGGGCAAATTTGACGGATGATGCCGCTAACGAGGAAAAATATGTCGGCGACGAATTTATAGAAAAAATCGTTAAACCTATAAACGCCGCCAGGGGCGATAGCCTGCCTGTTTCGGCGTTTGTCGGCTTTGAGGACGGACACTTTAAATCAGGCACGACGGCGTACGAAAAGCGCGGCATCGGCGTGATGGTGCCAAAGTGGATCGAAGAAAACTGTATCCAGTGTAACCAATGCGCCTTCGTCTGCCCGCACGCAGTCATCAGACCGTTTTTGATCGATGAAAACGAGCTCGCCGCCGCTCCGCAAACGGTGCAAGATCACGTCCTAGACGCCAAAGGCAAAGAGGTAAAAGGGCTAAAATATAAAATCCAGGTTAGTCCGCTAGACTGCACTGGCTGCGAACTGTGCGCTCAAAACTGCCCGAGCAAGGAAAAATCGCTCGTCATGGTGCCACTGGCCGAGGAGATGGAGAAAAACGAGCAGGAAAACGCGGATTATCTATTTAAAAAGGTAACCTACAAAGACGACCTGATGAGTAAAGAAAGCGTCAAGGGCGTTGGTTTTGCTCAACCGCTATTTGAGTTTCACGGTGCGTGTCCTGGTTGCGGCGAGACGCCTTATATAGGGCTTGTGACGAGGCTGTTTGGCGACCGTATGATCGTGGCAAACGCGACTGGTTGTAGCTCGATCTACGGCGGTAGCGCGCCTTCGACGCCTTATACGACGAACAAAGATGGCAAAGGCGTAGCGTGGGCGAACTCGCTGTTTGAGGATAACGCGGAGTTTGGCATGGGTATGAACGTCGCGGTCGAGACGCTGCGCCACCGCATCGAGGATGTGATGCTGCGCACAAAAGACGCCGCGCCAAACGCTCTAGCTGCGCTATACTCCGACTGGATCGCGCACAAAAACGACGGCGAGAAAACGACGCAAATCGCTAAAATTTTGACCCCTCTTTTGGAGCAAAATTTAAGCGTCCCGGGCGTAAAAGAAATTTTAGAGCTAAAAAGATATTTAGTTAAAAAATCTCAGTGGATCATCGGCGGCGACGGCTGGGCCTACGACATCGGCTTTGGTGGGCTTGACCACGTACTAGCTAGCGGCGAGAATGTAAATGTGCTCGTGCTAGATACCGAAGTCTACTCAAACACCGGCGGCCAGAGCTCAAAATCAAGCCGCGCGGGCTCGATAGCGCAGTTTACCGCTAGCGGCAAGCCGATGCAGAAAAAAGATCTGGGCTACATCGCGATGACCTACGGAAATATCTTCGTCGCGCAGATCAACTCAAACGCGAGCCAAGCAAACACGATAAAAGCCATCGCCGCAGCTGAGGCGTATGATGGACCTAGCCTCGTGATAGCGTATTCGCCGTGTATCGCGCACGGTATCAAGGGCGGTATGGCTCTCTCTGGCGATCAGGGCGAGCTAGCGACTAAATGCGGCTACTGGCCGACCTACGTTTACGATCCACGCCTAATCAAAGAGGGCAAAAACCCGCTAAAAATGACCTCAAAAGAGCCCGACTGGTCGCTTTACGAGGAGTTTTTGCTAAACGAGGTTCGCTACAACTCGCTTAAAAAAACCAACCCTGGGCACGCCGACGAGCTACTAGCTAAAAACAAGGCCGACGCGCAAAGACGCTACCGCCAGCTAAAACGCCTAAGCTTGGCTGATTTTAGCGATGAGGTCGAGACTAGCGCGGAGGCTGCCCAAAGCGCCGAGTAGGGTGCAAATTTCTCTCGTCCGAATTTGACGGGCGAGAGAGGCTTTCTTTAAATTTAACCGCTTGCTTTGGCGGTTAAATTCGCTTTCAAATTTGAAAAATGCCAAAAGCACGGCAAATTTAAAAGGCGCAAAATGAGCCAAACCCATCCTTTTAAGCCGATTTTTGATAAAAATTCTAAAATTTTAATCCTCGGCTCCTTTCCCTCCGTAGTTTCTCGCGAGCTGGGCTTTTACTACGCAAATCCGCAAAATCGCTTCTGGCGGGTGCTGGCGCAAATTTTAAACGCGCCGCCGCCTGAAACTACGGACGAAAAGATAAATTTTCTCTTAGCACACCGCATCGCCATCTACGACGCTGCGATCTCGTGCGAGATAAAGGGCTCGAGCGATGCCAAAATGACTGCCGTCGCTCCTGCAAATTTAGAGCCGATCTTTAGCGGCGCGCGCATAGCGCAAGTGTTCGCTAACGGCGGCAAAGCTTATGAAATTTGCAAAAAATACTTAGAAGATGAGATCATAAAAGCGACAAAAAACGAGGTGATAAAACTACCATCAACCAGCCCCGCAAATGCTAAATTTAGCCTTGAAAAGCTCACGTGTGAATGGAAAGTAGTAGTCAAAACGCTAAAAGGCGGTTAAATTTTACTAGAAAGCTCAAATTTAGCTCGTTTAAAATAAAAATAACCACGCCTTCATATCAAATTTAGCTTTAAATTTTAAAATTAACCAAACCAAGCCAAACGGAAAAGCCATGAAAATCCTAAAATTTCTATTTTTACTTCCGCTTTTATCGATCGGGGTGCAAGCACTGGAGCCAAAAATCGTAATGAAGCCAGAAGCGAACCTAAAAAACGGCCTTTACTACGTAAAAGGTAAGCTCTACGACGGCACGTTAAAGATGTTTCGATACAGCGCCGAGGACCTTTATGGCGTAAATGCGATGGGCATGGTCTATCCTAGGCTAAAGCCGCTACCGCCCACTCTCCATCCGTGAGATAGACGCGCAGGGCGGTACGGCGGTGCGGCGGCGGGATTATTTTAACGGCAAGGATAAGCCCTTAAACGAACACCCCCTAAAAACGGCGTCCGCGAGGGCGCGGCTAAGCACTACCATGCAGATAGCGGCGCTCTGATGGGCGAGAGCGAATACAAAAATGACCGCAAAAACGGCGCTTGGAAGCGATTTTACGAAAACGGCAAAACGCGCGTGGTAGAAAACTATAAAGACGGCGAAAAGGACGGCGTCGCGCGCGAATACTACGGGGGCGGCAAGCTACGAGGCGAATACGAATACAAAGACGGCCGCCAAACGGGCGCGGGGCTGGACTACTACGAGAGCGGGGCGCTGGCGGCAAAGGTGATGTTTAAAAACGGGCGCTATCACGGACTATACGAGGAGTATCACGAAAACGGCGCGCTAAAGGCCAAAGTAACGTTTGAGGACGGGCTGGAGGTCGGCACGGCGAAACACTACTATGCAAACGGCAAACTCGAAGCCGAGGGCGAATTTGAGCGCGGCAGGCTCGTGCGTGCCAAAAAATACGACGAAGCGGGCAAGCTAATCAGCGACAAATCCGATAAAAACGGACTTCCGCGGGAGTGAGTTTGAATAAAATTTAAATTTTAGCGGAGCCAAATTTGATCCGTGCAGCTTAAATTTAGCGCTTTGACGGGGGTTTGGCTTTACGCGACGTTTGGCATTTTCTTGTTTTAAGCACATACGAGGCGTCAAATTTGACTCAAAACCTGCTACACTAGTCTAAAATTTTAATAAAAATAAAAGTTACATAAAATAATACTATTCAAAAAAAATTAAAAAATAATTTTTATTTTAGCTTAATATATCAATATTTGTAGTAAAATTTGCTCTAGATTTAATACACAAAAACACTAAAAAGGAGCAAAATATGGCTGCTGCGGGTATTATTATCGGCACGGTAGTGCTGTTTATCGTGGGTTGGGCGATAGTGCGGGGCAAGTACGCGCCGCTCGTGCTTTTTCTTTCGGGCGTTTTTATGTTGATCTGTTCGGTCGCGCTGGGTACGGGAAGCTTCATGCCCAAACAGGCCGTAGCGACGGGCAATGCATACCTGAACATCATCGAGTTTATCCGATATATGTTTTCAAACAGATTTGCAAATTTAGGCCTTATCATAATGTTTATGGTGGGCTTTGCGAGCTACATGACGCATATCGGCGCGAACCACGCTTTCGTCTCTATCGCCACGAAACGCTTTGCTAGGATCAAAAATCCATACGTCATGGTCTTTGTCGCATTTGCGGTGGCTAAGCTCATCAGCATGGTTATCACTAGCGCGGTAGGGCTTGGCGTGCTATGCCTTGCGCTTTTAGGACCCGTACTCATCTCGCTTGGGCTAAACAAGCTCACCGTAGGCTCGATCTGCGCGATGTCGGGAGCCGCCTCGATGGTGCTTATCGGCGCATCGACCGCCGCTGCGGCAAAGGCTACACAACTTAGTATCCTTGACTACGTTTTCGTCTATAAAATTCCGGCCGCGCTTCCGACCTCGATCGTGATGGGTATCGCGCTCGTTTTTTGGAACAGATACCTCGATAAAAAAGAGGGCTGGGTATGCAGCGAGCATGTGGGCGAAGTGATGGAATTTGACGGCGCCGTGCAAAATCCGCAGACCGCCGCGCCTAAAATTTACGCGATACTGCCGTTTTTACCGATGATTTTAGTGGTAGTATTTTCGCAGTACTGCATCGCCTCTATCAAGCTTGACATCTCGGCGATCATCATCCTGTCAGTCGTCATTGCGATGCTTTTTGAGGCGGTCAGGCATAGGTCTAAATTTGACCCGATCGCCGAAGGGGTCAAGGTATTTTTCCAAGCGATGGGCAAGAGCTTAAGCGGCGTCGTTATCCTTATCATCGCAGCGGGCATATTTGCGGAAGGCTTTAAGGCGCTAGGCATGCTTGATAGCATCGTAAAGCTCGCAAATTCGCTTGGCTTTGGCGGCTTTGGCATGTCGGTGCTTTTTGTCGTTATCACGACGCTAGTTACGATCATCTCGGGCTCAAACGGAGCGAGCTTCTATCCTCTCATCGAGATGGTGCCGCATATCGCCGCTAAGCTAAACGTGAGCTCGGTTATGCTCGTGCTACCGATGCACCAGGCCTCCACTATCGCTCGTCCTCTCTCGCCCGTAGCTGGCGTGGTCGTCGCGATAGCGGGCATGCTAAAGTGCAGTCCGCTTGATATCGTCAAGCGCTGCAGCGTACCTGCGGTCCTTGGTCTAGTTAGCCACCATATTTTCGTATTTTTACTCTCTTTGTGAGGCGCGAAATGCAGCTTCCTAGATGGACGTTTGAGGACGCGTACGGCGACTTTGACGATGCGAGATTTACGGACGCGCTGTCAAATTTAGACGAAATTTTAGGCGAGATAGAGAGGCTGCTAGGCTCTGGCGGCGAGTTAAATTTGCTGATAAACGCATACGAGCGCGGATTTGAGGAGGTAAACTCCTTGCTCGCGTTTTGTCGTTGCAAATCAAGCGACGATACCAAAGACGAGCGAGCAGGCGCGGCCGAGGCAAAAATCAGAGAGAAATTTTTGCGCCTTGAGCGGACGAAAGAGATCATTTTTGAAAAGATGGACGCACTGGATCCTTTCGATACTGCGCGCCAAACGCAGGAGTTTGCGCGGATAAAGTTTCTCTACGACGAGCGCAAAAACAGCTGGCGGGCAAAATTTGACGCGAAGGAGCGTAAAATTTACGAAGATACGGCGGCTAGCAGTTTCACTCCGCTTTACGGCGTATTTAGGCATCTAAACAACCTAATCGCCGTACAGGTTACGGATAAAAACGGCGTAAAAAGCGTCTATAATCTCTCAAAATGTGCTGGCGTTTTAAAGGGCTCGCCTGATGCCGCGCTGCGAAAGAGCGTATTTGAGGGGCTAGCGGAGCATTACGCTAGGCACGCGAGCCTATACGCCGACGTTTTAAATTTGCTTCAGGGCTTTAGGCTGGGCGAATTTAGTGCAGCGGGGACGGATATTCTGACGCCTAGCCTGCAGCAAAATAAAATCAGCGAGCAGGCCGTAACGACGATGTTTGCGGCGCTGGATCAAAGAGCGGATAAAATAAGAGAGTGCGTGAGTCTGCGCGCGAAGTATTTTCCGCAGGGTAAAATTTACGCCTGCGATCTGCTCGCGCCGTCTCCCTTTGCTAGCGCTGATGATATCCCGTACGAGCGGGCGATAGAGACGATCTGTGCGGCTCTGGGCGAGGTTGGCGAGGAGATACCAAAATTTATCAAAATGATGCTAGAGAAAAACTGGATCGAGGCGCAGGTGCGCGAAAACAAAGCAGGCGGCGCGTTTTATACGAGGTTTGATAAATTTCGGCAACCGCGCGTTTTTTCTAGCTACATGGGCACGCAGGCGCATATGATCCAGCAGGCGCACGAGCTCGGACACGCGTGGCACTACTGGATCATGCGCGATCTGCCCGCGCTGCACACGCAGTTTCCTATGACGCTGGCGGAGGCTGCGAGCACATTTAACGAAGCCGTGCTGCGAAACTATCTGCGTAAAAACAGCTCGGATAAAAATTTACTTTTTGACATCTTGTGGCAGGAGCTAAAATCGGCGGCAAATTTCATGCTGCACATCGGCGTGCGGTTTGATTTTGAGATCGCTTTTTTAAAAGCTAGGCAAAAGGGCGCGGTCGGCGCGGCGCAGATAGAAGAGCTCATGCAAAAGGCGTGGCGCGGACGTTACGGCGATACGACGCAGGACGTGGAGGGCTTTTTGCCGTATTTTAAGCTGCATTTTTACAAAACCGATCAATACATCTACAACTATCCTTACGCGGTCGGCTACCTGCTATCGCAGTTTTTGCTGGGCGAGTTTAGGCGCGCGGGCGATAAATTCATCGGCGCGTACAAGGCGTTTTTGCGCGAGTGCGGCGTGATGAGCGTCGAAGAGCTATTGCAAAAGCACTTCGGCAAAGACGCGCGAACGCAGGAGTTTTGGCTTGAGTGCGTCGATAATGCGCTCGTTTACGCAGATGAGTTTAAGCGGCTCGAGGAGCAGATGGGATTTGATAAGGCGGCAAATTTGGGCGGGCAAATTTGAACCCAAATTTGATTTATTTTTGACGTCGTTTTTAAATTTAAGAGCAAAAACGTTGAGCTTTTTGCTCTTGTCGCCTATTCGTCAAATTTGATCGCCGTTTCTTGATCCTAAAAGATAAATGAGTAAGTCAAATTTAAAACTCCCTCGCAGAATTTGGCATGCGTTACAAATTTGCACTTAACTGATAACAACTATCATAACTAAGCTATTTTTTAGCTAATCTATTTTATAATAATCACAATCAAATAAACAGGAGCCCAAAATGTCAGTTTTAGTTATCGGAGCCGATGAGATAACGCCTATAAAAGCAGTCCTCAAAGACCTCGGCGCGGAAGCGATCGAGCACTGGGACGCGCGCAACGAAAACCGCGTAAATCGCAAACCGATCCCGCAAGATACCGAGTGCGTCGTGATGCTAACCAGTTTTCTAAACCACAACACGATGAAAACGATAAAAAACCAAGCCAAAAAGCGCAATATCCCGATAGTTTGCGCCAAAAGAAGCGTTAGCTGCGTGTTTAGCGAGTATTGCAAAGTCTTTGGGCTAGATAAGGAATTTGGATGCTGCAAGGTAAAAGATTAATAGATGAAATTCGGCTTTTTATCAGGTATTGGAGAAATAACTCCAAGTATTTTTTCAGGGCTTGACGCGGTAAATAAAGCCCGAATTTTTATAAATTTATACAACTGTTGCGCAGGTCGCGAGCTAAAAATCCCTCTAGTTTACGCGTATTCGGGCTTAAATTTGGAGGAAATTTTTCTAAAGCGCATCGATGATCTGTGCGAGTTTAAAAATCCTAGCCGAAGCAAAATTTCAAGCTTTTGTATCGCCTCAAACGCCGTCATCTGCGCCTATAAATCAGGTAAATTTGATGCCGTCCCGCCGGTAGCCGTCTCACCCAAGCACCCGGCCGCAAAGCTAATCGTTATGCTAAAATCCCAAAACGGAATATGTTTTGACGCGGACATAATGTTTTCTCAGTTTGTTTATGATAAAATACGCGCCAAACATTTTGATAAAAACGTTTATTTTCAAGACGGGATTATCTTTGCAGAGCAGGGCGGGCGCAAGCTTTTTGGCGTTATGCCGTGCTTTAAAGAGATAACTAAAGAGCGGTTTCATCTGGCTAACTGCGAGATCGCTAGAGGCTTTGAGGCGCTTAGCGGCGGAGAGTTTGACAGGATGTTTATCGTAGCTCCGAGAAATGCGAATTTCTCGCGCTACATCGAGGTAAGACGTGAGTGCGGATGCGGCGGATCGCTGCGACTGGTGCCCTACACGATAAGTCATCATATTTTTTAAAGGAAATTTAAATGATAGGTATCATTTTTGGAAGCAGTATGGGAAATACTGAGGAGGCGGCGAGCTTTTTAGCCGAGAATTTGGGTCTAGAAAACGAGCTTTTAAACGTAGCAAACTGCGACGCTGCCAAGCTAAACGGCTTTGATAAGCTGATTTTGGGCGTTTCGACCTGGGGTACGGGCGACTTGCAAGACGACTGGGACGCGTTTGATTTTGGCGGACTAAAACTTAGTGGCAAGACGGTTGCGATATTTGGTACCGGCGATGCCGAGAGCTACGCGGATAGCTTTTGCGGTGCGATGGGTAAGCTATACGATGAGGTCGTAAAAGCTGGTGCAAATGTCGTGGGCGCAGTGTCCGTGGACGGATATAAATTTGACGAGTCAGAAGCCGTAAGAGACGGTAAATTCGTCGGTCTGCCTCTTGATGCGGACAACGAAAGCGAAAAAACCGAGCCTAGAATCAGCGCTTGGATAGAGCAGATCAAACCTCATTTTGCTTAAAATTTAATACTTCAAGTCGGGCTTTTTGCCCGATTTTTAACCCCAAACAAACTCAATCTAATCACTAAAATCGAATCTCTAAAATTTCAGTTTTCTTTAAAATCTTAAAGGTAGAATTAAATTTATTTTTTAAATTTAGGAGAAAATATGGCGTATCAAGAGGAGTATTGGCAAAATTTTTATGAAAAAGCATGGGCGACAAGGGCTAAATTTATGGATGAGTGCCTAAAAAATGGACTCAATAGCTATCAAGCCGTAAAAATGCTGGAAAAAAAAGAGCGGCTAAGTGAGCTAAGTTTGGATAACGTTACAAACGAAATGGTTTGGGAGAAGCGAAAGCTTTTTAGCACGAATGTTTTAAGATTCGTCGAAATCCCTATTGCCAGGCTTAGCACTAGACAGGGGGCTGAGCTAATCGTACCTTTTCACTCGTCGTTTAACTTCTATGACATGCTGATCGATATCATCGACGAGACGGGGCCATATGATAGTATCGTGGAGCTTGGCTGCGGATACGGTCGAAATTTGATTGAAATTTTTTATAGAGGCGGGCCGACGGATGTGCGGTATTTTGGCGGAGAATTTACGCAAAGCGGCGTGGAAATCGCTAGCAAACTAGCAGCTGCGACGCCTAAAATGAATGCTAAGTTTTTCCATTTTAATCACCTAGAGCCTAGTCTTGAAGGGTTAGATTTGGGTAAAAAGGCCTTTGTTTTCACCTGCCACTCTATCGAGCAGGTTAAGGAGATCCCGCCGCATTGGTTTGACGTAGTGGCAAACGCTGCTGACTTCGTGCGCTGCGCTCATCTAGAGCCGTTTGGATTTCAGATAGAAGGAGCAAACGATGCCGTTAGCGAAAGACAAAGGGGGTTTTTTAAAACTCAAGGTTGGAACGTAAATTTTGCCGAGACCTTCTTTAATGCCGCCAGACGAAACGTTATCGCTATAGACGATGCGATCGCCGATATCGGACTCTCTCAAGATCCTATGAATCCAGGCTCGCTAGCATTTTGGCATACAAATAAGTAGATGATCAGCTAAAAATTAACCAAAGCTACCGCTCTTGCGGTTGCGTTATTTGGCCATCGGCTTAGTAAATTTACGTAAATGCAAATTTAAATCAAGCCGTGGCTAATAAAAATTTAGCTAAAATCATGCCGAATTTATGTTAAAAATAAGGAGAAAATATGCCTCTACTAGATAGTTTTTGCGTCGATCACGTGAGGATGAACGCGCCCGGCGTGCGCCTGGCAAAGACGATGAAAACGCCAAAAGGCGATGATATAAGCGTGTTTGATTTGCGTTTTTGCAAGCCAAACGAGGAAATTTTGCCAGAAAAAGGCATCCATACGCTAGAGCACCTATTTGCGGGCTTTATGCGCGATCACCTAAACGGCGCAAATGCCGAGATCATCGATATCTCGCCGATGGGTTGCAGGACGGGCTTTTATATGAGCGTGGTCGGCGTGCCTAGCGAGGAGGCGGTCAAGGCCGCGTGGACGGCGTCGATGAAGGATATCCTAGGCGTCAAAAACCAAGAAGACATCCCCGAACTAAACAAGTATCAGTGCGGTACGTACAAAATGCACTCGCTAGACGAAGCGCATGCGATCGCGAGTAAAATTTTAGAGCGCGGACTAGTCACGATAGATAACGAAGAGATCGCGCTAGACGTCGCTGCAATGGGGCTTAAAAAGCACTGATTGATCTTTAAATTTAGCCGCCGTTTGCGCGGCTTTTACTCGCGCGGCAAATTTGAGCAAATTTCAAATTTGGCTAGGTTTGCCGTTTTCTTGCTTCAAATTTTACTTTTTTAATATACAAAACCCGCTTCGTAATAAAATATAGCGATGTAATTTTAAGCCGTAAATTTATAAAATTACATTAATAATTTTTCTTAAGGAAGTGCGATGAAAAGTTTTAAATTTGTTTTGATCGCGGCCTGTGCGGCGGCGATAGGCTTAAACGCCGAGGTTTTGACAAAGACGACCGATATATCGCTAGGCGGTAAAAAGGTCGGCAAGATCGAGGTTTTAACGCCGGTCGAGGTCGTCTCCAAAGAGGGCGCAAAGGCTAAAATCAAGGTAAAAGGCGCCGTTTCGGCAAACTACCTGGCTCAGATACAGCGTAGCGTCAAAAATACCGAGATTTTCACGGTTTTTGATGCCGAGAGCGAGGCGAATTTTAAGAAAATAAAAGAGGTCGGGGACGACTACGGCGAGCTTTGGTATGAGGTCGAGGGCACGTACGAAGTCGCCGCAGACGCGCTAGGTAGCGACGCAAACGCGCTATACAAACAGGCTCAGCAAAAGTACGAGGAGACCTGCTCGGCGTGCCACCGTTTGCACGAGCCAAACAGTTTTACGGCGGCTCAGTGGCCGGCAAATTTACAGTCGATGATCGATACGAACTACGTCTCGCTAGAGGAGACGGAGCTAAATTTGATCGTTAAATACCTGCAGCATAACGCAAAAGATGCAGAATAGGGCTCTGCGCGTTTAGCTAAATTTGCTCGTCGCTTGAAGCGTAAATTTTAGCGACGTTTGTTCTTTAAATTTAGATTTTTGGGATTTTATACTTTTACGGCGGCAAATTTGATGCTAATAGAGCTTAAATTTGCCTGCATCTTGTTCGCCGCACAACCACGTTAATAATATATGGGCGAGCACAAAATATGGTTTTAAAAAGCAAATAAGGGAAAAAGTTGCCTGACCGCGCAGATGCTGCAAGCATAGGCGTGCTTTGGGCGAGTATAGGGAGTGCTTGCGCTCCCGCTCACGGCAGGGCTTTGCTCCTGCGAGAATTAAAATAAGGGAGAAACCGATGAAAAGACGAGATTTCATCAAATTTTCGGCCTTGGCGGCTACGGCTGCGCAGGCTAGCAGGATAGAAGGCGTTACGCAGACGATTTTCGATAACAAAAAGGTATTCGGCGCGAACAGATTCGGGCTTTTTTGGGCAAATACCAACTCAAATCAGATAGTTTCCGTTAGCGATTTTGAGGGCGATAAATTCCCTAATACGATGAATTACAGCCTGCCTGATTGCGTGCAAAACGAGGCTCGCGTGCTATATCCGATGGTGCGCAAAAGCTATCTAAAAGCAAAGGGCGCGGCTAAATCCGAACTGCGCGGCAAAGAGGAATTCGTGCGCGTTAGTTGGGACGTCGCGCTTGATCTTGCCGCCAAGGCGTTAAAAGAAGCCCACGAGAAATACGGCAGCGAAGCGATCTACGGCGAGTGCTACTGGTGGGGCGGCAGCGGCAAGGTCAGCTGGGGGCGCACGGTAGCTCATAGGATGCTTAAAATTTTAGGCGGCTACGTGGAAGAAAGCGGCGATTATTCGACGGGAGCGGGGCTTGTCATCATGCCTCACGTGCTTGGCAGCAGCGCGGTCTACGACACGCCTACTAAGTGGGCGGCGATAGTTAAAAACGCTAAAAACGTCGTATTTTGGGCGACCGATCCTGTGGTAACCAATCAAATTTCATCCATTCCGCCTACGCACGACGGCTACGTAGGTATAAAAGAGCTTAAAAAATCGGGCATCAAAACATATAGCGTAAATGCGATGATAAACGACACGGCGCGCTACTTCGGCTCCGAAAATATCATCGTACGCCCTAATACCGACGCGGCGTTAATTATCGGCATGTGCCACCATCTGTTTACGAACAAGCTCTACGACGAGGAATTTATCAAAAAATACACCGTCGGATTTAATAAATTTAAAGACTACTTTATGGGCGAGACCGACAAAGTCGTAAAAGACGCGGAGTGGGCGAGCAAAATTTGCGGCGTAGCGGCGGATAAGATAAAAAGCTTCGCCGAGGCGCTAGCCAAAGAACCGACGACTATCCTTATAGGCCGCGCGCTTCAAAGAGCCGACCACGGCGAGCAGCCTTTCTGGGCGCTTATAGCTCTTAACGCGATGCTAGGCTATATCGGTAAAGAAGGCCTTGGCTTTGAGTTTAGCCTAGGATACGACTCTGGCGGTATGACGAATAAAATTTCGCCGACGCTAAAAGGCATCAGCACGCGCATTAGCGAAAAATACGAAAATTTAGGCAAGGCTCCTTGGAAAGACGCTAAAAACGTCACCATTCCGTCCTCTCGCAGCATCGAGGCCTTGGAGTATCCGGGCAAAGAGATCGACTACGACGGCACTAAGATTAAACTACCTCGCATGAGAGTGGCGTATATGGCCTCAGGCTCGATGTTTACGCGCCATCAAGACGTAAATAATGCAGTTAAACAGTGGAGAAAATTCGAAACCGTCATCACCGCCGAGCCTTATTGGACCAGCACGGCGAAATTTAGCGACATCGTACTACCCGTAGCTATCGAAGTCGAGCGCAACGACATAAACCAAACCGGCGACAGCGGCGAATACATCGTAGCCTATAAGCCCGTCATCGCGCCGATGGGCGAGAGCAAGAGCGACTTTTGGATCTGCGAGCAAATTTGCAAACGCTGGGGTTACGGCGAGGCGTTTAGCGAGGGCAAGGACGAGCTCGGCTGGATGAAAGAATTTTACGCCGACGCGGCCGAGCAGGCCAAGGGGCTAAATTTAAGCATGCCTAGCTTTGAGGAATTTTACGAAAAAGGATTCGTGAGATTTGAAAAAGACGACGAGAGCAACGCGCTCTACACTCGCCTAGCCGCCTTCCGCGAAAATCCGGCTAAAAACCGTCTAGGAACTCCGTCGGGTAAAATCGAGCTATACTCGCCGACGATAGCGAAGATGAACTACGCCGACTGCCCTGCGCACCCTGCGTGGATCGAGCCTTTTGAATGGCTAGGCAACGCGAGCAAGAAGTACCCGTTGCATATCGTCAGCCCGCACTCTCGCTACCGCCTGCACAGCCAGTTAAACAACTCTATCATCAGAAATTTCGCCGAAGTCAGCGGACGCGAACCGATGCTAATCAACCCGAAAGACGCCAAAGAGCGCGGCCTAGCTACGGGCGATATAGCGCGCGTATTTAACGATAGAGGCGAAATTTTAACGGGCGTTTTAGTAACCGACGTCGTGCCGCCTAGCGTCATAGCCATCTGCGAGGGCGCGTGGTACGATCCGGAAATTTGGGGCGAAAAGAGCCTATGCCAGCACGGCTGCGTAAACGTCCTAACCCGCGACAAAGGCACTTCAAGCCTAGCACAAAGCAACTCGGCTCACACCGCGCTAGCGCAGGTCGAGAAATTTAAAGGAGAGATTAGGCCGATTACGGCGTTTTCAAAACCAAAAATCCTACAAAGCATTTAATGCGTCGTCTCGCGAGCGCTTTTGAGAGAGATTTGAAATTTTAAGTCTGCGGCAGACTACTTGTCTAGCCTTGACTTAAAATTTCTGCACAACTCTCAAAATCATCTCGCGATACTTCCGCTTGTCTTTTTACGCTCAAATTTGCAATTTGTTGAATTTGAGCGTAAATTTACTTCTTTCGTATTCGTCAAATTTGAACGCAAATTTTGCTCAGGTTAAAAACTCTGCTAAAATTCGCTCAAATATAACCCAAAGGCCGCGCCGTGCAAATCCCAAGTTTGATCCGAAATTTTATCCGCAAACGTATCGTTTCAGAGCCCGTTTTGCTACCGTTTTTCTATCCAGAGGAGGGCGAGTTTGAGAGTTTTCAGGACGGATATAGACTCGTTAGCCGCAAAACGGGCGAGGAGCTAGCAGACGACGCACCAGGGCAGTGGCGCAAGAGCTGGCGAGTCATCGCGCGTAACGGCATGGACGATCCGTTTTTTGTAGATTTTGCGCTAGGCGACGCCTCGCCCGTGTATTTTGCGTATCACGGCGCTGGCTCGTGGGAGCCGATAAAGATCGCGGACGACATCGTTAAATTTGAAGAAATTTTAATCGCACTTGCCGCGCTTGAAGCGCCTTGCCCGCTTGAAGCGATCGCGCCGCTTGCTGATTTAAACAACGAATTTTACCGCGAACTAGCAGGCGACTACGCGCGGAAAGATGAAGCGCGCGAGGAGCCCAAATATAAATATTTCAGCGTTTTCATCGAGGATTTAGGCGCGGATAAGGCAAAAACGCTCGTGTTTTTAAAGAATTTTTTTGACGACGAGAGCTTTGCGGCGACCAAAGAGAGGGCGCAAAATTTGCCGCTTTGTATTTTTAGCGGCATAGAAGAGCTGGCGCTACCGATACAAGATAAACTCGCCTCGCTCGGAGTTAAATTTCACGCACGAGAGATAACTTTTAACGAACTTATCGCCAGTCATGGCTAATTTATCCAAATTTCGCTATCATACGCGGTATTTTTTAAAAAGGATAAACATGAAAAAATCACTGCTTTTCGTCGCGCTTTGCGCTTTTGCCGGACATCTTGCGGCAGCTGATATGCCCGCTGCTTGCGAGGAGTATAAAAAAGTTTCTTACGACTTCATCGATTCGATGGCAAAACAAGCCCAGGCTCAAGGTAAAAAGGACTTTGACGCTGCTGCGACGAAAAAAGAGTTTGAAGCTGACTACGCGAGCATAAAAAAGATGAGCAAAGAGGAGCAAGAATCTACGTGCAATCAAGGCATAGCCGAGGTAAAAGAGCTTGAAAATATGCTAAAAATGATGGAAGCGATAAAGTAAATTTAAGTCACTTCGGCTTATTTACGCTCCCAAAATCCGCGTTTAAATATCAAATTTGAGCGCGGATTTTTAATTTTACTCACAGATTTTAAAAACTATCACTCAGGCACGCAAATTTCGCCGCGCCGCATCGCCTTTATCGTGTAAAAGCCCACGATGCCGATAAAAACGCACAAGATAGCAAAACCGGCCGCTCCCGCAAACAAGAAAAATTTGATCCCGTTAAACTCAAACGCTCGCAAAAACGCGATGCTAGCCGCAGCCGTCGGGAAGGTAAACGCCCACCACGAGAGGAAAAATTTAAGCCGCAAAAAGCTTTTAAACATAAAAAGTATGAGAAGCGCGAAAAATAGCGTGACGTAGAGCATGATCTTCGCCGTCACGTCAAAGCTGCCGGTGAGCTTGACGTAGTCCAAAAACGCCATCGCAGGCGGCGCGATCACGATAAAAAGCGTCGGGATAAATTTCTGCAGCATCTGATCGTGAAAGATGATGCGGTAAAACAAAACCGCAAAGAGCACGGGCCAAAAAAATATCCCGATAGCAAAGTAATACCACGCAAGCTCGCTAGCGGCGGGCGAGGCTAGCGGGACGAAGAGGTTACCCACGATCGGGATGAACCACGCGGGGTTTGAGTGCGCGATCTGGACGTTATTTTTGATCCAAAAGGAGACGACGTGCAGCGTGATAAAGGTCTGAAACGCCGTGCCCGCACAAAAAAGCGTATCGTAAACGAGCGCAAAGTCCCGCCAGAGCGAGGAGACTAGCAGTGTGCCGATCGAAAAAGCGGCGAAAAAATTTACGCGCACCGGGTGGAAAAACTCCGCCTTGCAAGCCCCTGGGTATTTTATCAGCTTCGCCGCGTAACAAGCGCAGATGAGCGCGTACGCAAGGCTAGCCGCGCCGCGTAAAATCTCAAAAACCGCGCCTGAGATATCAAAGATCAAATTTAGCCGCTCGTACGCGAGAGCTAGTCCGCCAAGCCCCATAACTACGGTGTAAAACATGATCGGAAAGTGCTGTAGCCAGTTTGGTTTTTCGTCCTGCGTTTTCATATTTTTCCTCGTTTTTTCTAAATTTTAGCCCAATTTTAGCGCAATTTCGGTGAGTTAGTCACGGAATAAATCAATGCTTAAAATATTTTGTAGCTAAATTTTATCACCGTGCTTTTACGTAAAAGAAAATATAATTAAACAAAACCGAATTTAACCAAGGAGTGCGTATGTTGGGAGACGAGCTAAAAGATACGCTAAAGCAGCGGTTTACCTCTAAATTTACGCTTAGTGCGCAGGATGAAGAGGCGGTGTTAAAAAGCGCGACGCTAAAAAGCTTTAAAAAAGGCGAGAGGATATACCCAAAAGATGTCTGCCTTGGCTACGCGATCATCATAAGCGGACGTGCGCGAGGGCTGGTTAGCACGAGTAATTTTAAAGAGATTACCGTCTTTAACCTACAAGGCGGTGATAGCTGTATGCTGTGCGGCTTTTGTTCGCTTGGAGTGCTGCAAGCGGAGATAAATTTACAAATCGAAGATGATATGCGGATGATTTTGATCCCGAGGGAGATATTTAAGAGGCTACGCGAAAACTATCCGCAGGTGGCAAATCACGCGCTAGAGCTCATGGCGACGAGGTTTAGCTCGGCGATAACGGCGATGGATCAGACGCTGTTTTTGCCTCTAACTAGGCGAATAATAAATTTCCTCGAGCAAAACGGCGCGAAAAACGGGCTAAAGATCACGCACGAGCAGATCGCAAACGACATCGCTAGCGCGCGAGAGGCGGTATCAAGAGCGCTAAAAGAGATGCAGAAAAAGGGGCTCGTCGAGCTAAAACGCGGGGTCGTGACGTTAAGGTGACTTTGTTACATATTTAAATTTTAAAATGCGCTATGATTTGACAATAACTTCTAAAAGGAGCTTTTATGCAAAGCATCGACAGAAGAGGCGCCTTGAAAATTTTAGGCGCGGCGGGGCTAGCGGCGGCGGGAGTCGCAGGAGCTAGCAAGCTAAATGCGGGAGAAAATGCGGACATCCGCGCAAATATCCTAATAATCGGCGGCGGTCTAGGCGGCATCAGCCTAGCGGCGAAACTACGACGAGATATGCCAAACGCCGAACTAACGGTCCTTGATAAGGACGAGTACTTCTACTATCAGCCCGGCTTTACGCTCATCGCAGCCGGTCACTATCTGCCCGAAGACATAACCTACGAAAAATCAAATTTGATCCCAGACGGCGTAAAATGGATAAAACAAAATGCCGCATCTATCGATCCGGCGACAAATTCCGTCAAGCTAGAGGACGGGTCAAATTTGAACTACGACTACCTCGTGATAGCTAGCGGAGCGGAGTATGAGTTTGAGAGCGTAAAAGGACTTAGCGCCGACGATATAGGTAGCGACAACGTGACTTCTATCTACACGATCCCAGGTGCCGTTGCTATGTCCGGCATAATGAAAAAAGTCGGCAAAGATGGCGGCAAGATAGTCTTTAGCGACAATAAAACACCGATGAAGTGTTCGGGTGCAAATAAAAAAGTAACGCTACTAACCGAAGATATGGCGCGAAATTTAGGCAACAGAGACAAGCTTGATATCTCGATATACTCGGGTGCTCGGACGATATTTTCCGCTCCTGTTTATGCTAAAATGATAGAAGGGATGCTGGAGGAGCGAGACGTGAAGTATTTTACCTCGCATCAGCTGGTTGAGGTGGATAAAAGTGCTAATATAGCGGTATTTGAGCACGCTATGCCGTACCGCGAAAACGGCGAAAATAAACTCGCTAAAGAGCTAGTCGAAGTAAAATTCGACTACCTACACCTAGTGCCTCGCATGAAGGCTTCTAAAATCTACGCTGATGCAGGGCTAAGCGTAGAAAAGGGCGATGTGGCGGGCAACTGGATTAGCCTCACGCGCGAGACGCTGCAACACTCGAAATTTAAAAATATATTTGCTATCGGCGATGCTTGCGGATTTCCCGCCGGTAAAACTGGAGCTAGTATACGCAAGATGTATCCAGTGCTGGCGCAAAATTTAGCCGACGTTATAAAAGGACGCGAGCCGAGTGCTAGATACGGCGGCTACACCGCGTGCCCGCTGCTAACGAAATTCGGCAAAGCGGTGATGGTGGAGTTTAACTGGACGGGCAAGCCCGAGCCTACGATAGCGTGCATGGGCGCGACTCGCGAGAGCTACCTAAACTGGGCGATGAAGCTATATATGATGAAGCCGATGGTCATGCAAGGCATGATAAGAGGCCTAGCATAAAGGAGAGAAAATGCAAAACGTCGGGATTTTAGATAAAACTATCCGCCTAGTAATCGCTGCGGTTTGGATATACGCATTTGGGTTCGTCTGCGAGTGCTGGCTGTGGCTGGTCGGTCTCGTGCCGCTACTGACGGCTGTTTACGGTTATTGTCCTCTTTATAAATTTTTTGGTATAAATACGTGTAAAAAATGCAAGAACAAAGAAAGGAATACGCAATGCTAAGTAAAAAAACTAGGATAATAAGAGCGCTGATCGGGCTAGCCATAATGATCGCTGGAGCGGTGTTTAGCAGCTGGTGGGGGCTAGTAGGGCTCGTGCCGTTTATCGTGGGCGTTACGGGATTTTGCCCCGCTTGCTACTTTTTAAACCGCTGTTCGCTAAAGCGCTAAATTTAGCCAAATTTGCACGCGCGGGCTTAAATTTAACCTCAAATTTGAGTCCGCGCTTTTAGATATATCAAATTTAAATCGGCGCACATTTCTACCCAAACAAACCTCAAAATTTAAGCTTATTTTTTATACAATCGATCCCAAATCCAAAAAGCGGAGTTTAAGATGAAATTTATCCCCAAAACCATACCTTTTGCTGAATTTATCGCGCTTATGGCGCTTCTAACCTCGCTTGGAGCTATGAGCACAGACGCGATGCTGCCAGCACTCATGCAGATCGGTCTGGATCTTGGCGTGACGCAGATAAACCAAACCCAGCTCGTCATCTCCTCGATGTTTGCGGGCTTTGCCGTCGGACAGATATTTTACGGGCCGCTTAGCGACTTTATCGGGCGACGAAACGCCGTACTGCTCGCGCTTGCGATATTTACGGCAAGCTCCTTTATTTCGGTCGTCACGAGCGATTTTACCGCGCTTTTAGCAAGCAGATTTTTCCAGGGGCTAGGCGCTGCGGGCCCTAGGATCATCGCGATGGCGCTTATTCGCGATCTTTACGAGGGGCGTGCGATGGCCCGCGTGATGAGCTTTATCGCAGCCGTTTTTATCATTGTGCCAGCACTCGCCCCGATTATCGGCGGCTTTATCTTTAAAATTTATAATTGGCGCAGCATATTTTTAATGCTCACTTTTATGGGACTTACGTGCCTAGCGTGGTTTGGGCTGCGTCAGAGCGAGACTCTGCCTGTGCAAAATCGTAATAAATTTAGCCTAAATTTGATAAAAAGCGAAGCCGCGCAGGTCGTGAAAAACAGGCGTACCGCAGGCTACACCATCGTTTTGGGGCTGATTTTTGGGATGTTTTTGAGCTATATCAGCACCGCTCAGCAGATTTTTGAGGTGAGTTACAAGCTAGGTGACGAGTTTCCTATATATTTTGCTATAAACGCTCTGGCCCTTGGCGTCGCGTCGATGATAAACGCAAAACTCGTGATGATCTACGGTATGCGCTATCTTAGCCTGCGAGCTATGGGGGCGTTTTGCGTCATAGCGGTCGCGTTTTTGTCAGTCGTCCTCGCGTATGAAGGAGTGCCGCCACTGTGGACTTTTATGGCGTTTTGTATGAGTAGCTTTTTTTGCGTGAGCATACTTTTTGGCAACCTAAACGCGATGGCGATGGAGCCCATGGGCAAGATCGCGGGCATGGCGGCTGCACTGATTGGCTCGGTTTCAACCTTTGTTTCGCTTCCTATCGGAATCGCGATCGGACAGCTATTTGAGGGTACGCTACTGCCTATGGTTGCGAGCTTTGCGCTTATCGGAGCGACGGCTTTTGCGCTGCTTTACAGGACTTCAAAGATTTCTGATGAGTAAAATAAACTAGCCGAGTTTTATTAAATTTTAGCGACAAATTTGGCTACGCTTAAATAACCGCGCCGTTCGCAAAAGCGCCTTATAAAGCAAATTTACGTTATCATTGCGCAAATTTAAAGGCAAGATATGAAACCCAAATACAACTTTTTTAAAAACTCCAAATTTGCATTCGAGGGGCTTGCTGCGATGCTAAAAAACGAGGCGGCATTTCGCACTGAGCTTTGCGTCATCGTCCCACTCGCGGTAGTTTCGCTGTTTTTACCCGTTTCTGCCGCACAGCATGCGCTACTGATCGCCGTTTTCGGACTCGTTTTGATCTGCGAGTGCCTAAATACCGCGATAGAAGCGGTAGTAGATCTCGTTTCGCCGGGCTTTCATCCGCTGGCTAAAATCGCCAAAGACTGCGCCTCCGCCGCCGTTTGCCTCTCTATCTGCACGGCTGCGATAACTTGGGCTTGGACGATTCTTACGCTTGTATTTGGCGAGTAAATTTGAGAACCGATCGGCTACCAAATTTGCGCTCAAAATCTAAATCTAAAAACTCGAATTTTACGCCGAACGACTAAAGCTTTAAGCTTTTTTTGGATAAAGTTTCACTCTTATTATCAATATTAGGAAAGCTATGAAGCTACGTATTTCTTGGTTTAAATTTACGCTTTTAAACGCAGTTTTTATCGCCGCGCTAAATTTCGCATTATTTAAATTCGCCTACTCAAAGCTTAGTTTTGACGCGGACGCGCCGATGGCCGCGAGTCTGCCGATCATCTATTTTTCGCTACTTTGCGCGCTATTTTCGCTCGTTTTTTTGCCTTATCTTGCTAAGCCCGTTAGCATCGCTGCGATTGCCATTACGTGTGGCAGCAGCTACTTCATGCAAAGCTACGGTATCATAATCGATAGCGAAATGATAAGAAACGTCGCGCAAACGGACGCGGGCGAGGTGTTAAGCTTTTTAAATCCAAAACTCATTTGCTACATGCTATTTTTGGGCGTTTTGCCCTGCCTTTTGGTCGCGTTTACAAGGATCGAGTACGGCGGCGTAAAGCGGCATCTAAAGGTCAAATTTGTGGCATTTGTGGGCTTTTTAGCGCTCGCGGCGGCTCTATTTTTGCCACAAACCAAATCCATAATCCCGTTTTTTCGCGAAAACAGCTTCATTAGAGCCTACAACCTGCCGTTTTATCCGATTTACGCGGCGCAAAAATATATAAAAATCGAGTTTTTCAAGCCCGAATTTAAACAAATCGGCACGGACGCGACGATGAGGCCAAGCCGCGAGCGACGGCTGATGGTGCTGATCGTCGGTGAAACGGCCCGCGCGAAAAACTATTCGCTCGGCGGATACGCCAAAAACGATACGAATTTTTACACGAAAAATGAGCCAAATTTGGTCTATTTCGGCGACGCTCGCTCGTGCGGAACTGCGACAGCTGTTTCGCTGCCGTGCCTGTTTTCAAAGTCCACGAGAAAAGAATACAGCAGTAAAGAATTTAGCGAAAACGCGCTTGATATCTTAAAACGAGTCGGCGTCAAGGTCGTGTGGCTAGGCAACAACTCGGGCAAGTGCAAGGGCGTTTGCGACCGTTTGGACGCGGGCGACGTCGAGTATTTTGACGCGGGATACGATACGAATATGCTACTTTCCCTCAAAAAACGCCTCGAAAATCTCGCGCAAAACGAGATCATCGTCCTGCACCTGCAAGGCTCGCACGGACCGGCCTACTACGCGCGCTATCCGAGCGAATTTCGCAAATTTACCCCGACTTGCGACACGAGCGAGCTTAGCTCCTGCGATAGCGATAGTATCGTAAACACATACGACAACACGCTGCTTTTTACCGATTTTTTTGTTGGCGAGGTCATCAAGGCAGTTAAGGACGTGGGCGGCGATAAGAGCGCTGTTTGGTACTTTTCAGATCACGGCGAGAGCCTAGGTGAAAACGGCATCTATCTGCACGGCATGCCCTACGCCATCGCGCCCGAGACGCAAAAGCACATCCCGATGATGGCGTACGCAAGCGACGAAGCGACGCTAGCTCGCCTGCGCGCGCAAAAAGACGAAGCCGTCTCGCACGATAATGTTTTTAGCTCGTTGCTTGGGTTTTTTGGGGTGGAAACAAAAGAATATGACAAAAAACTCGACATGTTTAATTAAGCAGTTTCCGCGGCTTGTCTTTTTCCGCCATACTTCGTTATCGGCTCAGTCGGCCTCGGTCACGTATTATATATACGCTCCCTCGCCTCGCTCGCCGCTGCCTCGTCTGACGAAAAAATACGGCGCCTTGACTTCTTAATATTCAAATTTGAAGCTGAAATTTACAAATTTAACTGTAAATTTGGAAGCAAAGCAACAGGGCGAAGTATCGTGAGATGATTTTTCGAGTTTTGAAGCAAAATTGAGCGCGCGCTAGGCATATAGCCTGCGGAGCGAAAATTTTGCGAAATCTCGGAAAAGCACTCGCGAGACAAGCCTTTTTATTCAATTTGCTCTCTCTGCCATATGAGTTTTTTCCCAAACCCCAACGCATTATGCGTAAATTTAACCCAGCCAAGGCTCAAAGCATAAAGGCTCGGGTTCATCGCCAAAGCGTAAGGAAAGCGCGTGAAGTAAATTTTGCTTTGCTGCGCGGTCGCGGGAGCGGCTAGGGCGCGAAACTGCACGCCCTCTATCTTGCCCACCACCTTCGTATCAAGCGCGACGGTGCCGGCAACGCCAGGCTCAGCCAAAAACGCCCTCACGTGAGCGCTCTGCTCGCCGCCAGCTACGATAAAGGCCAAATTTTCCTCGTCAAAGGCGTAAAAACAGCTCGCGCAGTATGGCCTACCATCATCTAAAACAGCAAGGCTAAGCAGGTGCATCTTGCGGATAAATTTTAAAATTTTTTCATCCATTTCGTCCACTTTAAGCGCTAAAAACTTGAGCCAAATTTGCCGAAACCCAGCTAAAATTTAGCGCTAAAAAGCAAGCTAAAACTAGCCAAAAAGCGAATATAAAAAGCTCTATTTTGACAAATTTAGCTCCCGCTTTTTCGCGTTTAAATAAAGCCACTCCAAGCCCGGCCGCAAAGCCGCCGATAAAGCTAAAATAGTGCACCGCCGCGGGCTTAACGAAGCTTGGGAGTTTGCCCGCAAAAAATAGCGAAAATATCGTAAACGAGATCAAATTTGCCAGTAAAAAGTAAAACGCGACGACGGGAATTTGCGGGAAAAATCCGTGCAAAACAAAGCTCAAAACGGTCGCGCTAATGAGCAAAAATACGCGCGTGGCAAAACAGCACATTTTCATCCTTTTTTTGCGTGATTTTAGCGCAAGGGGTATTAAGAAAAAAGAAATTTAGCCGATATAAAGCCAAAAGGACGACAAATCATGAAACTACAAAACTACCAAAGCGCGAGCCTAAACAGCTTTGATTTTAGCTTTAAAACCAGCAGCGGCGATGAAATAAATCTAAAAATGTACGACAACAAAACCGTATACTACACTAGCGCCAAAACAGCCGGTGCATCAGCATCTGCGCTCACTCTCACGCACGAGTACGGATATAGTTTCTCGTATAAAGGCGACGGTCTGGACGCGCGCGATAAAGAGGAGCTCGCAATCGCTCTAGAAAAGATAGCGCCTAGCATAGATAAATTTATGAAAAACGTCAAAGAGGGCGAGGACTGGGTATCTTCGCGCGTGACAAATCTCGCAAACTCCCTTCGCAAGGAGCTTCCAGAGGTCAAAGACGAAAATCATAAAAATTTTATCGCGGACGGCACGCTAAAGCTTTTTGATAGGCTGATGGAACAAAATAAAGCGGATAACAGGCTGCTACAAAACTCCAAAAAGCTCTTTGACGAGCTCATTTCTCAGCTGGATAGCTTTAAATTTTACGTTTAGTTCGCGGTTTAAAATTTTCGCTATAATTCATAAATTTTAAAAATAGGAAAATTTATGAACGCGAATGAAAAAATCACCCAAATGCTAAATCTCCAGCAGAGCCTAAACGACGATACCAACGGCATCGGCTGGGAAAATGGCGTAAACAAAAACGGCAAACTCATCAGCTGGAAACGCTGCATATATATGGAGTGCGCCGAGCTCATAGATAGCTTTGCCTGGAAACACTGGAAAAGCATAAACGCACCGACGAATGAAGAAAATCTGCGCGTCGAGGTCGTGGATATCTGGCACTTTTTGATGAGTTTGATGCTCGAGCAGTACAAGCTAAATAATCTGGGCGATATCGCAAAGCTATCAAGCGATATCTGTGCTAGCAGCGGCTTTGAGGCGTTTTGCCGCGAGCCGTTTAACGTCGCTGAAGAGAATATCTATGAGATCATAAACGACGTCGAAATGCTCATAAATAAGTGCTCGGGCTTTGAGTATACACTCTTTGATCTGCTCAAAATTTACTTCACGATGAGCCTAAAATGCGGCGTAAATCTCAGCTCGCTTTACGAGTGCTACATCGGTAAAAACGTCCTAAACCGCTTCCGTCAAGACCATGGCTATAAAGAGGGTGCGTATAAAAAGGTCTGGAACGGCAAGGAAGATAACGCCGTGATGAACGAGATCCTCGCTCGCGGGCTAAAAAGCGTGGACGAGATATACGCCGCGCTCGAGGCCGAGTACAAGGCGGTAAAATAAAATTTGACGGCTTTGCGGGCTAAATTTGCGCCTCTTTGGTTGTTAAATTTAGCAAATTTAGCCAAATTTTTTACGATTTAGCTTAGTGGTTTAAGTCGTGGGCTGTTAAATTTGACTGCAGTTTAGCTGTGCTCGTAAAAACTCGCCGCTTTGCGCAAAGTAAAAAATGCGCGTCAAATTTAGAAAAGCCGTCGCGCCCAAACGCCCTTTCGCCGCAAAACGGCGATAAATTTAAATAAAATGGAGATTTATTGTTCGTTGATATTTTACGCCTTTCGTTAAAGGACCTTTTCACGCCCAAATTTATCGCGCTCTCTATCTTGCCGCTAGTTTTTTCAGCGCTCATCATCGCAGCGATCGCGATGTTTGGCGGACGCGAGCTATACGAGGCGCTAAATGCCGCCGTATCGGGCGAGGCAGGCGCGCTAGCCGAGTATCCGATGGTGGCTAAAATCCTCAGCCTAGGCATCGCAAAATGGCTCATCGGCGCGATATTTTACGCCGTCGGCGCATATCTGGTCGTCATGCTTTCAGTTTTTTGCGCGCTCGCGGTTGCGGGCTTTCTAACTCCTACGATCGCCCGCGAGATAAACCGCAGACACTACCGCGTGGAGGAGTCGCAGCTGGCAAATATCAGCCTAGCTCGCCAAACGGCTCTTATGGGTCAAATTTTACTCAAATTTATCCTGATCGCGCTTATTTGCGTGCCGATTTTAGCCGTGCCTGCGCTAAATTTCCTCGCCCTGCATCCGGCGTTTTTTTACCTTTATTATTCGCTGCTTTTCATCGACGTCGCTCCAAACGCCCTCTCGCGGCACAAATTCGAGCTTTACTTGCTTGATTACGGCGGATACAAATTTAAAGCCGCCGCACTGTGCTTTTACCTGCTTTGTTTGGTGCCTATTTTCGGGCTTTTTTTGCAGGTTTTTTTCGTTATTTACTTTTCGCATTTTTTATTTTTACGCGAGACTTCGCGCTTGACGTAAATCATTTCAAATCAGCGAAAAACTAAATAAAATAAGCCCAAATTTTTAAAAAAGGAAAACAAATGAGAACTGAAAATATCGTAGTTTGCAACGTCTGCGGACAAAAAAGCACGGAAAACGAAAACGCCGTATTTATCCGCGCCCACAAAAACGGCGAAGAAGTCGATATCTGCACTGCATGCATCCCTAGCGTCATCCACGGCTCTGGCCTAGTCGTTCGCAGCAACGACGAAATCAAAGAGGATATGTAATCAAATTTAGCCCGCTTTGGGCTAAAATTTACGCTCTGACTCGCTTTTAGCAACTTTAACCCGTCCAAATTTACTCCAGCATTTTCAAATTTACCGCTTTAAATAGATTAAAAACAAGCCTACAAATCTAATCAATATTTGCAGTAAACTCAAATTTAGCCAAAAAATAAATTTGACGAGAATAGTCGCAAATTTGCCGATAAATTTCAAATTTAACTAAACCTCGTCCAAATACGCAAAATCGCGCAACCGTAAATTTCAAGCTCCTAAATTTAACATAACCGTATCCGAGCCGATCAAAATTCGCGCTAAAACCCAAAATAATGTCACGATAAATTTACCAAAAAGTTACGTTTGATAAATTTAGTTTCGATATGTAACACTTGACCCATAAAATAAAAATATAAAAATAAATTTAAATAAAAATTTTTTCTAGCCGAGTTAATATTTAACTACAAAAAAAGGAAAAAGGAGCAAAAATGAGCGAGTACATCGAACAAACGATGGAGTGGATAAAGAAGACCAATCCGGGTCAAGGCGTCTTTGTCCAAGCTGCGACTGAGGTTTTAAACAGCCTAGAGCCGCTTATAAAAAGAGAGAGTAAGTACCAAAAACACGCAATCCTAGAGCGTATAGTTATCCCTGAGCGCACGGTGATCTTTCGCGTCACATACACAGGCGATGATGGCAGACCAAAGGTAAATAACGGCTACCGCGTGCAATTTAACTCAGCTGTTGGCCCATACAAAGGCGGTTTAAGGCTCCACCCAAGCGTCGATCTTGGCGTGCTAAAGTTTCTTGGTTTTGAGCAAATTTTCAAAAACTCGCTCACTGGCGTAAATATCGGCGGCGCAAAAGGTGGCAGCACCTTTGATCCAAAGGGCAAGAGCGAGGGCGAGATAATGCGCTTTTGCCAAGCATTTATGAGTGAGCTTTACCGCCACATCGGCAACACCGTGGATGTACCAGCAGGCGATATCGGCGTGGGCGCTAGAGAGATCGGCTATATGTTTGGTCAGTATAAAAAACTAACTGGCAGGTTTGATGGCATCCTAACAGGCAAGGGACTAAACTGGGGTGGCAGCCTAGCGCGCACAGAGGCTACTGGATACGGACTCGTATATTTCACTCAAAATATGCTAAAAAAAGCAGGCCTATCGCTTGAGGGCAAAAAATGCAGCATTAGCGGTAGCGGAAATGTCGCCATCTACACAGTCGAAAAGCTCTATCAAGTAGGCGCACTGCCTATCACGGTTTCTGACTCAAACGGATATGTCTATGATGCTGAGGGTATCGATCTAGCAGTGCTTAAAGAGTTAAAAGAAGTGAAGCGCACTCGCCTTAGCGAATACATCAAATTTAGACCAAATGCAAAATATGTAAGCGTGAGCGAATATAAAGAGGGCAGAAACGGCGTCTGGGATGTGCCATGCGACGGTGCATTCCCGTGTGCGACACAAAACGAGCTTCACCTAGCCGACATAAAAGTGCTTTACGCAAATGGCTGCCGCTTCGTGGCTGAGGGCGCGAATATGCCAAGCACGCTTGATGCGATAAATTTCATGCTTGCACAAAAAGACTTTTACTTTGCTCCAGCAAAAGCAGCAAACGCTGGCGGAGTGGGAACAAGCGGTCTTGAGATGATGCAAAATGCTGGTATGACTTCGTGGAGCTTTGAGGAGGTTGATCGCAGACTGCATGGCATTATGAACCACATTTTTGAGCTAAGCTATGAAACAAGTAAAGAATTTGGCGATGAAGGCAACCTAGTGCTTGGCTCAAATATCGCTGGCTTTAGAAAAGTAGCTGACGCGATGATAGATCAGGGGTATGTGTAAATTTGACTTTGGGGCTCGTTTGCTGCATTTAGAGTGTGCGGGCGAGCCTTTTCGCATGGTTTTGCTTCGCTGCGGAAGGTCTATTTTACCGTCCTGCGCACAAAATGCGGGCAATAAAGCCAAAAAACCGCCTAAATTTGCTAGCTTTAAATTTAACGGCGAATTTACAGACGACGCAAACCCGGAGCCGTCAAATTTACAAAGCCGCACCGACTACAAGGAATCAAGGCTTCGTCAAATTTTATAGGCCCCAAATTTAAGCTAAATTTGAGAGCAGATCACAAAACGACAAGGCGAGCCGAAGCGGTCAAATTTACAAGGCGGGTACGCACGCCTCATGCCCAAGACGCATAAATTTATCCGCCCACCGCGTGCGCCCGTTGCTCTCATTCTTTTTGATTTCGCGTAGCGCAAATTTACGCCGCTTCTTGCGCGCTGTAGCTCACAGCGGATGCGTCAGGCAGCACTTTCTAGTTACTTGCTCGATGTACTCCACGCTCAAATTTAGCCCGTAAAGCTTACTAAGGTGTTCGCTCTCGATGATCTCGTCCACGCTGCCAAAAGCCACCTCGCCCCCACCCTTAACCAGTGCCACATATCCGCCTAAAAGCACGGCGAAATCCGGATTATGCGTGGTTAGCACGATGGTGTAGCCTTGCTCTTTTAGCTGCTTAACTGTGCGCAGGAATTTATACTGATTGCCAAAGTCCAGCGCCGAGGTAGGCTCGTCAAACACGATGATCTCGGGCTTTGCAGCCATAGCGCGTGCGATCGAGCACATCTGCTTTTGCCCACCACTCATCTGAGTGATAAATTTATCCTCGAGGTGCGTGATCTCAAGCTTTGCGATAAATTCCTTCGCGATAGCCGTGTCCTCCTCACTAGGCCGCGCAAAGATACCCAGATGCGCCGCTCGTCCCATCGTGATAAACTCAAGGCCCGTGTAGTCGTACTCGCAGATCTCGCTTTGGGCGACGTAGGCCATGATTTTAGCGCGCTCTTTGTTGCTAAGCTCGGCGCTGTTTTTGCCGCTGAGCCAAACTTCGCCCGAGTGCGGCGTTTGCGTGCCGCTGATTAGGCTTAGCATGGTTGATTTGCCCGCGCCGTTTCGCCCTAGTATGGTTAGGATTTCGCCTTTGCCGACGCGTAAATTTACGTTTTCTAGCCTACCAGCGCCGTTTGGATAGGCGAAATTTAGATTTTTTACTTCTAACATCACGCGACCTTTTTATTTCGCCAGAGCACCCAGACGAAAAATATCGTGCCGATAAAGCCCGTAAGTACGCCCAGAGGCACCTCGCTCACGCTGATCGTACGCGCTAGGGTGTCTACAAATAGCAAAAATATCGCGCCCATAAATATACTCGCAGGCAGGCTGCGAGCGTTGTTCGCGCCAACTAGCATACGCGCGAGGTGCGGCATCAGTAGCCCGACCCACGCCACGATACCGCTCACGCAGACGCTGCATGCCGTTAGCAGCGTAGCGCAGACAATGATGACGCCGCGCTCGAGCGTCACGTTTACGCCCAGCCTCGCCGCGCTCTCGTCGCCTAGAGATAGCAGGTTTATCCTCCAGCTCATAGCCACCAAAAGCACCGCGCAGGCTATCATCACGGGCGCTATAAATTTGAGATTATCCGCGTCGATCTTGGCTAGGCTGCCTAGCTGCCAGTAGACGATGTCGGGTAGCTTGGTCTCTGGGTCGGCGACGTATTTTAAAAAGCCGATCACCGAGGCCATGAGGCCGCTAACGATGATACCTGAAAGAACTAACATCAGCGTGCTAGATCGCCCCATCAGACGCGGTATGGATAGCGTCATACCCACGGCCGCAAGCCCGCAGACAAAGGCTAACGCCTGCACCCAAAAAAGCGATAAATCAAACATGATCGCAAGCGCGGCTCCTACGCAAGCTCCGGCTGAAACGCCAAGCAGATCGGGGCTAACTAACTGGTTGCGAAAGACGCCCTGATACGCCGCTCCGCTGATGCTAAGCGCGGCTCCGACGAGGATAGCCGCGATGATGCGCGGTATGCGGATGTTTTCGACGACGTTTTGGATATTTGCCGCGGCGTCCGTCGGCACTCCAAAAAAGCTGCCGATCACGCTAAGCACGTCGCCGGGAGCCACATAAAACCTGCCGACGCCAAGCGCGATCACGCCGCAAACTACGGTCAGCACGGCCAGCAAAATCAGCGTAAATTTAAAACTAATATTTTTCATCTTTCTCCTAAAATAAAATCTGCGTCCGCGGTAGCGCCGCGTGAAAAATCGCTCGCTTTAAGGGTCAAATTTTGCCGTTTTAGCTCGCTTTGGCAGCCTTTGCGGTATATTCGTCCGTTGCGGCGGAGCTTTGCTAAATCTTTTTGTTTTTGCGTTTTTTTGCGGATCTCGAGCCGCCTAAGCCTTTATCTAGCGTTTGCGTTTGCCGCTTTAGTCGTCGCAAGCTCGGCTCGCAACCTACAACCGAGAACCCGTCCTAACCGCCAAACAGCTTGCCATTTGCAGTCAAATTTGACTGCGCATTTTTGTTTTACGACTCGGTCGTTAGCGGTAAATTTGAACCTAGCGACGCGCTATCAAATTTAAATCTAACGTTTCCGCAAATTTTCGCTACGCCAAATTTGAACGCAAGCTTCCACAGCGTCAAATTTAAGCTATTTTACGACGCGATCTATCCATCTAAAAAGCTCGTCTAGATCGTAGTCGCCGCCGTGACCTTGACCCCAAGGAGCAGCGAAATCAACCGTCTTGCCCGCATTTTGTAGCCCTAGCGCCAAGATAAGCGGGACGGCTAGAGCCGTATCGGAGTCCGCCGCGCCGTGCCTGATGCGGTAAAATTTGGCCGCGTTTTTGTTACCTAGATAGCTCATCGCGTTTACCATTTTTATGATTTTAGCGTCTGCGATCTCGCCTCCACCGCGTTTGGCGCTAAATTCGGTAAAGTGCTTTGCCGCCACGTCCGCATAGCCAAAAAAGTCGTTTTCAGGGTTTTCTAACTTCAGCCCGTCAAAAGCCGGCACGGCTTTAGCGCGCGACATAGATAGGACGTAATCGTCAAATTTAAAATCATACCCGAGCGTGCAGCCCTGCGTCTCAAGCGTGAAAAACTCGGGCTTTAGCAGGCTTTTGTCGCGGCTTTTTGCGGCGGCGTAGGAGTCTGCTAGCGTCTTTTTGACATACTCTTTAAAGCTGCTCTCGCCGCTAGGCTCAAGCGTGAGCGAGCGGCCTTTAGCGTCCTTTAAATTTAGCGAATTTACGTAGGCGGGAAAGGCTGATTTTAGCGCGGCGGAGAGCTCTTTTTGCTCTGCGGTTAGCTCGCCGGAGACGGTTTTTGGCTTGCCGCTTCGGTCGTTAAACTCAGCCGCGTCAAGCGCGCTAAAGTCCATTTTTTCGTATTTCGTCTGCGCGCCGAACATCCACTCGTATGCTGCGTCGGCGTTTTCCAGGTTCGTAACCGGGCAGTAGGCGGAGACCGCGTAGATCTCGTCGCTAGCCTTTGCGGCTCCGAGTGCTGCTAGATACGGCTCAAACTCGGGCGCGTCCGCCGAGACGCCGAGCAGTGCCGACATCGCTCCGCCCGCACTCGTACCGTTTGATATGATTTTGTTTGCGTCGCCTGCCATCGCCGCGTCGTTAAATTTTAGATACCGCACGGCGGCCTTTAGATCAACGATGGCTGCGGGCGCTTTGCCGCTAAATTTGCCGTTTGCGTCCTTTGGCGTCCTACCTCTAGCTCCCGGAGCTGCGACGACGTAACCGCGCTCAAGCGCCGCTAGCACCGCGTTTGGCTTGCCGCTTTTATCAAGCGCTGGCGTAAAAGGCTCGCCCGGCATATACCCGCCGATGGAGTTTGGCAAAAATATCGGCGCATTTGATGCGTCAAATTTGCCCGCCTCGTCTTTACCGTCCTCGAAATACCGCGCCGGAACGTAAAAATTTAGCCTCTGAAACCGGCTATTTACTGGGTTTGCCACGTAAACTATACCCTCGTAGGCTCTAAATTTAACCTCTTTTTCGCCCGCTTTTATAGAGCGAGTTTCAAATTTGTTTGGGTCAAATTTCAGATCCGCCGCCTGCGCGCTAATCGCCGCACACAGGCAAGCCGCCGCGTTCAAAACAAGCGCCCTCTTTTTCATCTTTGTTTCCTTTTGATTTTGCGGGATTTACCCGCAAAGCCGCTCAAATTTGACTATTTGCTACCGTCCGGATTTAGCCCTTTTAGGATGTAGTCAAACTCCGCGTCGCTAAGGTCGTAGTTCATAAATTTCTTATAAAACGCCTTAGTTTTGGCTTTTACGTCGACGTCTTTAAAGAGCTCTGGCTGAACGATAGTAGCCGCCCATAAAATTTGCAGCGCAGACTCCGCGCCGTATCTATCCCAGCTAAACACGCCTTTTGGGTTGCCGTAGACTTTTTTGTTTTTGACCGCTTTTAGCCCTGCAAATACCGGATCAGCGTAAATTTTCTCAACCGCTTTTTGATTGTCCGCGCCGCCCACGATGATGATATCAGGGTCTGCCGCCACGATCTCTTCGGCCGTGATTTCTATCATGCTGCCCTCTTTTTGCACCGCATTTTTACCGCCCGCGTATTTCACCCACGTGTCGATGATCGTTTTGGTTCCGTCAATTTTTAGCAGGTTTGCGCCGCCTACGATGTGTAGCACTTTAGGGCGCGCAGCATCGTTTAGTTTGTTTGTGCGCTCGGTGACTAGCGCGATGTTAGCATCTAGATTTTCGTTTAGTTCTTTTGCTTTGCTAGCTGCGTCGCCGCCGATTAGCTCAGCCGTTAGCAGCACGCTTTTTTTCATATCGTCGTAGTCGCGAAATATCGCGTTTACCGCGTTAAAGCCGTTTTTAGTAAGGTTTTCTTGGAAATTTTTATTTGACACGACGACTACGTCGGGCGCTAGTTTAACTAGCTCCTCGATCTGGATGTCGTTGCCGTTTAGCGCGGCCGGTACCTCTGCGATGCGAGGGTAAATTTTAGCAAACCACTTGTTTTTCTTGATGAGATCGGTCGTAGTTACGATCTTATCCGCACCGCCTAGCACCAAGATCACTTGGTTGTTTGCATGCCAAAGCGCGGCTATCTTTTGCGTTTGGGCCGGGATTTTGACCTCGTTGCCGGTCATATCGGTGATGGTTTTGACCTCGGCTCCTAGCGCGACGATAGCGCTTAAAAGCAACGTCGTGAGAAATTTTTTCATCTTTTACTCCTTGTGAGATATAAATTTATAATATTACAAAAATGCATATTAAAATAAGATATATTTTCAAATTTTAAGAAAGAAGCGAAATTTGAGGCTAAATTTGAAAGACAAATTTAAAAAGCCCCGCCCGCGATTTGCGAACGGGGCTAAAAATCACTCGTGGTGATAGTCGTCGTATATGACCTTGTTAGTTTGGAATTTGATGCGTTTTAGCTCGCGAATACGCAAAAATTCCTCCTCCTCGATCCTTTGGATCTGGATAGCGGCCTTAAAGGTCGGAGTCTTACTGATGAAGTCCCAGCCGTTGCTGGTTAGCTCGTTGCAGCAGCTCTCCCAGTAGTGGTAGGTCATCTGGATGACGCCGTCCGGGACGATGCCCGTGACGTCTGCTTTGACGACGATATAGCCGTATCTACTCCACGCTTTTATGAAGTCTCCTTGTTTGATACCGTAGCGCTCGGCCAGCGCAGGGTTCATCTCGGCGATAGGCCCGATGCTGTCGCCGCCCTCTTCGATAGCTTTTGAGCGTCTAGTCATGACGCCGCCGGCGTACTGATAAACTTTACGCGTAGTTAGTAGCTGTATCGGATACTCGGCATCCGTCGGCTCGTCCACGCTACCGGCCATCACTTCGTACTCAGGCGGTAAATTTACGCGTTTAGCAAACTCGGCTTTTGCAGGCTCGATATCTGCGACGCTCTTTACGTGCAAGCAAGGGATAAATTTACCTTTGCCATCCGGCGTAAAGAATTTTTTATCTAGATAGAGACTCTGTCCGCCCATACTGTTTTCGTCAGGGCACGGCCAGTGCAAACCGTGATACTTTTTGATGCGGTAGTAGCTCATGCCGCCGTATCTTCTAGGGTCGCACTTGCGTACCTCTTCCCAAATCTCTTCAGGCGAGTTAAAGTTAAATCCCTCCGTCGCTCCGAGCCTTCTGGCGATCTCGCAGATGATCCACCAGTCTTGTCTGGCATCTCCTGGAGGCGTGATGACGTGCTCGTTGTGCTGCACGCGGCGCTCGGCGTTAGCGTATAGCCCCTCTTTTTCGCTACTTGCCACGCCAGGTAGCACGACGTCGGCTTTACGCGACGTTTCGGTTAGGAAGATATCCTGAACCACGTACATATCGACCTTTGAGATCGCTTTTAGGAAGTGGTTGGTATTTGGATCCGTCATGACTGGGTTTTCGCCCATCGTCCAGAAAAAGTGCACTCTGCCGTCAAGGATGGCGTTTGGCACTTCGGTTTTATGGATGCCGATTTTACCGTTTAGGAAGCCTGGCTCTAGATGCCAAACCTGCTCGAACCACTCGCGCTGTTTTGGATCGGTTACCGAGCCCAAATTTGGGAAAATATTTGGTAACACGCCCATATCGCAGCAGCCTTGGACGTTTTCTTGTCCGCGTATCGGCAGGTCGCCGCTACCTAGCTCGCAGATATTTCCCGTTAAAAGGAATAAATTTGAGATATCGCAAACCGCGCCCACGCCGTGGTTAAAGTGCGTGACGCCCATACCGTGCGTGATGACGGCCGGACGGATAGTCGCGTACATGCGGGCCGCTTTTCTCACGTCCTCAGGGTTTAGATTTGTGTAGCTAGCGATGGCTTCAGGCGAATAGTCCTTGACCGCTTCGCGTACGTACTCTACGCCTTTGGTGCATTCGTTTACGAAGTCCCAGTTAACTAAATTTTCCTCGAAAATAACGTAAATGAGCGAGTTTATAACCGCGATGTTGTGCTCGGGCGCTAGCTGCAAATGCACGTCCGCTCGGCTGGCAAATTCCGTTTTTATCGGATCTACCACGATGAGCTTAGCACCGCGGTTTAGCGCGCGCTGTATGTGCATCGCCGCGATCGGGTGGCCGTTTTCGGGGTTTGAGCCGATCATCAATATGCAATTACTATAAGGTCCGATCTCCGTGAAGCTGTTTGTCGCCGCTCCGTTACCGATTGTTTTGGCAAGACCTGCCACAGTCGGAGCGTGTCAAATTCTAGCGCAGTGATCGACGTTATTCGTGCCGATTACGGCGCGCATTACTTTTTGCGCGACGTAGTTGTCCTCTAGCGTACAGCGAGCCGAGTAGTTGCCTACTAGCGCGTCAGGGCCGTATTTTTCCTTGACCTCTTTCATCTTTGAGACGACTAGATCGAGCGCTTCGTCCCAGCTAGCCTCCTCAAGATCTCCGTCCTTGCTAAATACGCCGTCTTTTTTGCGGATTAGCGGTTTTGTTAATCTATCAGGCGCCCCCACGTAGTCCCAGCCGTAAAAGCCCTTTAAGCACAGATTGCCCTGATTTACGGGGTTATTTTGTACTCCAAGCGCGCTTCTTATCACGTTATTTTCGACGTGAAGCTCGACCTGACAGCCCGTGCCACAGTACGGGCATATGACTTTGCCGGTCTTTGTCATTTTTTCTCCTTTTTATATGCAAATTTTGCACATTTATTAAATATGAAATATTTGCATATTTGTCCTTAAAAGATAATAAATTCTCTTAATATTACAAACCAGTTTCTAAATTTAAGATTTAATTTATATTTTATGTCGGTATATGTAGCCAAAATCACCATTGCATCGTAATTTCTAGCGTATCATTTTAGTTACTTATAAAGGCATATTGAGAGATCTTATTAAGATTAGAATTAGTTATTGTATTAATATAACTTAAAATTCTACCTCAACGCTTAATCAAATTTTATTTGTCTATAAAGCTTTGGATTGGTAAATATAGAGGCGAAATTTATGGATTATGGTTATTTGTTGGACTTAAAATATTAACTATTACTAGTATCTGTAAATTTTACGATAAATTTTTGATTTTATGCTTTTCACGAGCTTGATATTCATTTTTAACAAAATATGCATCAAATTTAAGCTAAAATACGCCAAATTTTAAAAAGGATAAACGTGAACGATTTTAAAAGATTAAACGAGCTAGTAGCGGCCGGTAAAGATGAGCTAAATGCGATGTATAGGCAGCTGGATAATCCTAGCGAGGTCGTGCTAAAGATGCTAAAGATCGCCGGTTTTAAGGGCGAGAAAAGCGAAAAGGTGGCGGTTTTGCGCCGTATCGTCGATCTAAAGGTTGAGCCGCTAGAAAACGAGCTAAAAAAACAAGGGCGCGAGGAGGCCGAGATAGGGCGCATAAAAGACGAAGCTTTTGAGCTCGTGCGCGAGTTTTACGAGGCGCGTTTTGAAAAGCTGTTGGCGCGGGTAAAAGAGGAGAAAATAATAGACGAGTTTTATCAGGCGCTGCTTAGTGGCATGCACGGCGCGGGGCTAGCGATGAACGCGTGGCAAAGCGCGTGGGACAGGCAAATCCTGCAAACGACGAATAGGGAATTCGAAGCTAAATTTGTAAGCATGGCCGATGCGATCAAATTTATCGACGAAAACCGCCTCTATCAAAAAGACGGCGACGAAAAGGGCGAACGAAGCTACGGTGCTGTCCTAAAAAACTGCGAAAAATACGACTTTGCGCCATATGCCGTGGCTTTTGAAAAAGAAGTAAAACGCGTGACGGACGCGCTAGAGGAGCTAATCAAAAATCTAAAATCGCTAGCCGCAAACGACGAGCAAAGAGTCTACGTAACGTACTTTGAAAAGCTAAAGGCGGCGTTTTGCGAGCGAGAAAACGACCGAGCGATCCCGGCGTGGCAGGATGCCGAGCGCGCGTGGATGGATGTAAAAGGCCCGCTGCAGCCCGGCCATCCGCTCGAGTACTACGAGGACGCCTACACGCACGCCGTCGCGCTCGAGTGGGACGTCAGGCTAGCGGGTGCCAGCGACTTTGACGAGGAGAAATTTAAAGCTAGCGTCATCCGCGCCTATGAGCAAATTTGCGAGCAGTGCGGTATCAAGGACGCTGCGCTAGCACGCCAAGTCACGCAAAATATCGCACGCACGCAAACCTACATCAGCGTGCCGATGATCTACTACGGAGCCGAGCTAAACGGGCTTTTCTCTGCGCAGGTCGTGCCAAACGACGAGACCGTGAGCAAGGAGCGTGGCAAAAAGATATTCGCCTTCGTCGAGCACGTTTACGAGAGCGCCAAGGCGCGGCCGTTTATGAAGCTCAGCGGCGAGATCTTTTCGCGCGAGTTTTTGGACTACGGACGCGAAATTTTGTTTAAAAAGCCGCAAATTTGGAAGAAAACCTACGAAATCTCCACGATCGGGCACGAGTTTGGGCACATACTTTTCGTCGGCACCGACACGGAAAAGGCGATGAACGCGGACGGCGAGTTTAAATTTATCGAGGAGTACAAGGCGACCACGGGCGGGCTGGTAAATTTCTTTATCGGCGGCGACGAGGGCTACGAGATGAGCGTGTTTCACGAGCTGATCGCCCGCGCGGTCGGACTCATCGCGTGGCGCGAGGTCGATGAGGTGCGCGCGTACTACTGCGAGGGGCTCATACACCTGAGCTTGCTGTTTGACTCGGGCGCGCTTAGCTTTGATGGCGGCGCTTTGGTCGTCAAATTTGACCGTGAGCATTACGCTAAATTTAAAGAAATCTGCCTCGCAAACTACAAAAATTTGGCGCTTCACTACGCAAGGCGCGCTCCTGCGGGCGAGTTTTTGGCGAAATTTTGCGACAAAGATGGCAAAAGCTACCTGCCTAAACACGCGCAGGCAAGGGCATTTGTAGAGCACTACTACGCTCGCTACAAGGCTATCGGAAACGAGCTTGACGAGAGCGGCGAATGGGAAAAGTGGCAAGCGGGAGAGAAATAGCCCGAGGCAAATTTGCGCTAGATTAAGCGGCTTGGCATGCAAATTCGACCCGAAATTTACGTCAAATTTGCCTTTTTCGAGCGGCCGAGACCAGCACCTTTTTGACGCAAAATTTGCGTTATAAAGATGCTGGCTTTTGCAGTCAAATTTAACTCTGGCTTGACGCAAGATAAGCTAACCGCGGCGGATTGTCGATAAATTTGCAAAATTAAACAAAAATAGAAAGGATAAAAATGGAAAAAACATTAGAAGGCATGGGCGAACCGCGCATGAAACAAGTTGCCTTGCCAAAAGACACAAACTCGGCTGGCAATATTTTTGGCGGCTGGATACTAAGCCAGATCGACCTTGCCGGCGCCCAGGCCGCGCGCGAAGTAGCTCCAGAGCGCGTCGTGACGATCTCGATGCAAGAGATTATATTTAAACAGCCCGTTTTCGTCGGCGACGTCGTGAGCTGCTACGCCAAGATAACGGACGTGGGCAACACCTCGATCAAAACTAAGATCGAAGTCACGGCGCTGCGGCTAAATGCGGCGGGTTTTCGCGAGTGCATACACGTGACATCCGCGATCGCGACCTATGTGAGCGTGACTAAAGACGGTACGAAAAAGCCGATCGATCCGGAGCTAAAGAAGGCGCACGGGTTTTGATCCGCTCACTCTGAGGGCTCGGAGCTAGATATCTAGCCTGGCCCTTGGCGGCGTCAAATTTGAATAAATTTTTCGGATAATTTATAAATTCGGTAGATATTGTTGAATTGTCTTCCACGTATTTGCGCTTTGATTAATATTTGGCAAGATTTGATGCATTCAGCATTATTAGCATTTGAATATGTAAAAAACGTTTGTATTTTGCGTTTTAGACGTAAAATAGATGTAAAATTTACTTGTTTGTAAATTTAGGTTGTTTACCAAATAAATTTAGCATATCCTAAAATGCAAAAGATGCACAGGAATGCTTAAATTCAATGCGCTACAATATTATATATACCAAGAAGTAGTTAAGTATAGTCTACAAAATAACATATCTTGAAATTTTATTAACGCTACCTGTATTATAGGGGATTAAATAATAGAATGGTGGTTAGAGGCGACTTGCAGAAGTGTATTAAAGCACTTATATATCGTCATTTGATGTATACATTTGAGATAAAAAATGTCAAAATATGAACTCAATGTTCCTAAGTTTCACGAGATTAGGAAAATGGTTATGAAAATTCCAGTTTTCAAACTATTATTTCTGTAATGCCGTATTCTAGGGCTTTTGCAAGCGTTGAGGTTTATTTTTTAAGTTTAGAGGGCTTAAAGTATCTCAATATTAACTTTTTTACTTAAGATTTTGTATTTTTGTGTCGGCTTTTGGCTCGAGGCTTAATTAAGCTTCGTTGTCTTAAAACTGGCTGATGTTTCACGCCTGCCACTCGTTGGCTTTGTAAATGCCCAAAAGTTTAATGGCGTCTTTGTCTATCAAGTAGGGTATTACATAACCTTTGGCGATTAGTTCTCTTTTGTCGTCCGTTATCGCTCGCCCTAGTCGCGGATTATCCTCCAAAAGCTCCACTGCGTCCAGTAGCTTACCGACAAAACCCTGCGCTCTGTTTGGGCTATCTTTTGCGATAAAGTCAAATACTGCCCTTAGCTCGCGGTTAAAGCGTGCCGTGCGCTTAATTACCATTTGGCTATCTCGTCGCGTATTCCCTCTAGCGGATAGGTTTCAAGCTCGCCGCGCCTGATCGCTTCAATGTCGGCTTCATATTCACTAAAGCGCGACTGATATTTGACCTCATCGCTTAGGCTTAGGTTCACGCCGTCAAATTTGGCTAGCGTGATTAATATCTCTCTCGCCTTTTCTATGAAATCGGCGTTATCCGTTCGTATGGTTAGAGTTTGCATATTCTGCCCTTGTTTTAAAATCCAGTCTTATTTTAACCGCTTGGGGCTTAGGGCTTAATAAAGCGGTCATTTCCGTAGCCGTTAAACCGTTTTGCACTGATGGTAGCGATATTTACTTATCGGCTAGGCGGTCATTTTTTGCGCTCAAAAACGCGCTCAATTTTTCCGCCTAGTTTGGGGCTACTTCGATAAAATCGGGCTTTACTTGTCCGCCCTGCGCTCATTTTTCGCCGTTAAATTTTAGGTTTCATTGCTGCGGGTTAATCCCGCCATTAACGACGATTAGGGTTTCACTTATCTTGTCGCTTGACTTACCGTTTATCACTTGACTTTGTTCTCACTTGACTTTATTAATTTCTCAAAAATACGGCGCGCAAAAAATGAAATGCACCCGGCCGATGTTTCGCCGTCTCGGCCGTAGAGATTTGACCTGCCCCTACGGCTTGACTACTTTACGGGCTACGGACGAATAGGGCGGGGGCGTCCTGTTCTGGCTTCATAAAATTACTGTGCCTTAGCGTTCATTTCATCGGCGCATTTTGAGCGGATAAAATAGACTTATGGGGGAGGGCTATTAAGCCCCCTTTGATAAACCTATGCGCCCTTTAGGTCGCTGTGCCACGTGTAGCTACCCTTTGGCGCGATTTGCTCTTATAGCTTGTCGTTTAGCTCGCTTAGTAGCTTTATTTGCTCCTCTAGCTTTTCGCACTCGCTAGCGTAATAATTAAATAATCGGTATGCTTGTAAGCCCGTTTCAAATAATGCGTCCGCAATTCCTTTTGCCTCTCTCTTTGCTACCTCTGCTTGAAATGCTTCGCGCGCCTTATCGCCTCTTGCTCGCTCTAGCTCAATGCCTCGCTTATGCAAGCTAGTCCATAACCTAAAGGCGAAATCTTTTAACTGAGTGTAGCTGGGCGCGTCTGCGCCCTTAGCTAAATATCTCAAAGCTTGATTAAAGTCTCTTTTATTCATTGTTCGCGCCTTTGGGTTAGTTCCTCTCTTTGTTCGGATATTTTCTTATCTGCGTAATCTCGCACCGCTTGGGCTACGTCGTCAATCGCGCCTGCTAAAAAGTAGCTTGCGCTCATAACGGTAGCGTCGTTAATGCCTGCGTGCTTTTTAAAATACGGCAAGGCTAGCACTAAAGCACTAATAGCGTTTAGCGTGCTTGGTATTTCGTTGGTTAGGTCTAGCTCGTCGGCTATGTCAAATGTTAATTGCATTGGGGTCTCCTTTCTAAAAACTCGGTCTTGCTTTTATTAATAGCTCTTTTTTGCTTAGCCTATCTATGCCGTAAAGCCTGATCGCTCTTTGCAAATCCTCGCGCTTTTCTTGTTCGGCTTTGTATTTAGCCTCTAGTATCTTATGATTGTTTGCTAACGCCTCTAAAGCGCAGAATAAATCATAAGCGCAGTCTAGCACCTTGTAGCTCACGTCCTCGTCGGTATCGTTTAGCTTAAATTGGTAGCTGGATAGATACTCTGTAAATTTCTGTCTGGTTGGTTGCATTGGGTCTCCTTTGAATATGCATTTGCATTAAAATAATTTTGAAATTATACGCTTATGCACTTTAAAGCAAGCTTAATAAAATATGCGTAAGCACTTTTTAATAAATTATTTAATACACTAACGCATATTTCTTAAAGGTCTAAAAATGGATAGAGACGAATTTAATGAGCTTATGAAACGTGCAGGGCTTAATAAAAAACGATTAGCGGAAATTTTAGAAACAAGCTATCAGGGCGTAAATAGCTGGGGTACTAATGGACGTGGTTATCCGTATTGGGTAAAAAGCTGGCTTATTAACTACATTAAGGCTGGCAATTTCGACAAAATAGGCGAAATGTTTAAGAGCCTTGATACCGACGCCTAAAAATCCCACCGCTTTAAATCTCTCTCCGATAGCTACCTAAGTTAAATTTACCCAGCTACCTACATTTAACGTAGCTAGCTACCGGTATTTAATTCCCCCAGCTCCGATCACGGCTCATAACTTCGATTTATTCAGGCTTTGCGGTCTATTTACGGCTAAAAATGCCGTATTCTGATCTCGACGATCAACGCAAAAATGCGTCTAGCTCTATGAATTAAACTCACCCAGCTTTTAGGGTTTCCCTTTTTTTGTGGTAAACCTCTCACGCCTAGCTCCAACGGACGTAAAATTGCGTCGGTTAGGTTTCCCTTTTTTTGCGGATAACCCCTTTTCAGATTTTTCTGAATAAATGCGTTTCTCTTTTTCGTGAAATCCAAAAAAAAAGGGGGGGGGGGGGTGAATTGAATGCCACCCCCTTTTTAAAATCAGGGGGGTGTCAGTAGTGGTTACATCCTTTTACTTTGCGCCTATGGGCTAAGTTTGGCTTAGGGCATAAGTTCGCCTATGGGCTAGATTAAATCTGCCTCATCGCTTAGGTTATGCGTTCCATTTTTTTATGGAATGACGATTTTAGAGGCTTGGCTCGTTGCCTTATTTTTAAGGAGACGGACAAAGCTCGCATTTGAGGGCATTACTACGTAAGCCGAAAATTAAGCGCACGCGCTAGGCTAAAAAGCTTTTGATCGCGTCAAGCTATCCGCCTCCGCCCTTGGAGGGGCGGGGCGTATTCATCAAAAATAACCTTACCCTATTTAAACGCAAAATAAAGCTCTCTGTTTGATTTTAACTCTTTTTGATGTCCTTTGTATGTCTTTTTATTCAGTATTCAAAATCAAGCCGTTTGAGTTTGACTACGGAGCATTATTCGGACTGGGCTAAATTTTCTTTGTCCGACTGATTTATTTTGATTTATTCTCGCTTTGAAATCGAGGTGTGTTTTTTGCCTTTAAAGGTAGGGGTGAGGTCTTAATCTTGTTTTTTTCTTAAAGCTCAGTTTTTTTCAGTTTTTTAAAAAGGTTAAAAAACTCAGAGGCACGTATTTTAGGGGCTTAGAGCGTTATTTTTTTTCAGTTTTTTAGTTTTTTAACGTATGCGAAACTCTGCCTAAAAAACTGAAATAAACCGATAAAAAGGATAAAAATGCAAAAAAGACTAAAATTTAAAAAACTAAAATAAAAAGCCTTGAAAAGCCCGTAATAGCAAGGGGTTTGAGTTTTTTAAGCTCGCTAAAAAACTAAAAAAAACTGAAAAAAACTAAAAAACTGAAATATGGAGATAAATAGATGTAAATTTATTTATGTATTTATGTATTTATTTTTATGAGGGCAGGGCTTTACCTTTTTACAGGTCTAGCCCTTTATCGGTTATTCTTTGAATTCGTATGCTTCCACGGCATTGTAAGGCATAGGGTTTATCGTATTGGCATTCTCGTCTATGAGCTTGTAGATATTTGAGTTTCTAGCCCCTTTGATGATGATGTATTCTTTTTCGTCATATCGTTTTAGAAACTCCCAGAGGGCATTATTCGACAATACCTCTACGGCTTGCGCTTTGGCTAGGCTTTTTATCTCTCTAGCCAGATCGCTTTGGATTATCCCCATACGGTTATCTTTGATGATTTGTAGAGCAAGCTCGAGCGTGTATCTTTCCTTATCGGTTAGGGCATATTTGTAATAATCAGCCTGCACTAGCTTAAAATCAGCCCCGTTGATAATAAAGGCTTTATGCTCAGCGCCGTTTCTTGCTTTGGTGGGCTTTAGTGTTACAGCCAGCTTGCCCTCGCTTTTGTCCTGGTTGGTGGTTTTGTTGGATAGAAAATATGCGGTATCTACGCTATCTATAAAGGCTGTCGCGCCTTTGTAAGCTTCGTTGTTCTCATCGGGATTTTTGCTTTGCTTGGGTTGATGGTGCAAGAATATTACGGTAGCCCCATTGTCTCTAAATGCCTTTAGGTTGTTGAGGTATGGCATTACTACGCTGTCGCTTCCTAAGTCTCCTTTGATGAAGTCTCTTATGCTATCAATGATAACTAGCGTTCCTTTTAGTTCATTTGGTGCAAGGTTCTCGGCTAGATCGCTTAATACGCTGTATCGATCTATCGACTGCCCCTCGCTGTTTTGCTTAAAGAGCGGGTAGTATTCTATCTTTGAGTAGGTTTTTAGTATTTCATCGACACGCCTACGTTTTAGCGTGGTGTAACCGTTGTCGCCGTCTAAATAGATAAGTTTGCTTATTTTTTGAGCGTCCAAGAGCCACACGCCTAAAACTAGAGCTAAAAAGCTCTTGCCGCTTCCTCCGGTGGCGTATATCGTTGTTATGCTTTGCTCCATTAAAAAATCATCTATGAGCCAAACGGGGTTAAAATTCGCTATCTCATCGGGATAAATTCTAAATTCCGATAAAGAGTTAAAATTTAGCTTTATTTTGCCTTTCTTTTTTACCTCATCGCTTTTTCTCATATCCGGCTTTATTGAAGTATTCTCATATACCGGCAGCGCTTTGGGTGCGTTGATAAAATCGTCGTCTGAAAAATTTAATAATCCGCCGTTCATTTTTAAACCCTCTCTTGTCTTGCTTTGATTTCGTTTTGCAACGCTTTTAAAAGCTCTTTGTGGTTATGCTTGTCTGAGAGCTCCACGATTAAATCCCTTAGATCATACCCTTTGGGCTTGTCTTTAAACCTGACCTGGTAAAGATCGCCCCCTATGACCGGATAAAGAGCATTAAAGCCGTTTTGACTAGGCTCGTCATTATCTACGAAGCAAATTACGCGCTTACCTTTCAGCCCTCCTAAAATTTCGTCTTTTAAAGGGCTGTATTCAAATTTAGATATTTCGCCCGCATTTTGAAAACAAACGTAAGAGGCTTTTAGTATCTCAAATAGTCCGACCTCGCCTATACCCTCGGCTATGAATACCACGTCATCGGACCTATTAAAGCGATGAGGTATGAAGCTATTATTTGAGCCTTTGGCTCTTATCCACTTTTTGCCCTCGACAATATTACCGGCTTCGTTTCTTAGTCGTCTTGTGGCTATGGCTTGCGTTTTATCGCCGCTTTTTAAAATGATCGCCAGGCTTTGGTGTTTCGTGTTGTAGCCTAGACATTCAATATCTCTTAGCTTTGCGTTGCACGCTCTTAGAAAATTGCACGGATAAAGATCGTAAAGCTCGTCGGTTTGTTCCTGCGCGCATAAGCTAATCCTTGTATAGGCGCTTAAATACGCCTCCCTTAGCTTTACGGCATATTGATTAAGGTCTATGCTATCCTTTGCCTCGCTCGCTTCTTGGTAGCCCTCGCACGGCGCTAAATCCGGCTTACTCAAAGCTACGTTTTTAAAATCCTCGATTGATTTCATTTCTCAGCCTTTAGTCTTTTGTAAAGCGGTTCGTAATGAGCTCCCAAAAAATTATTTAGCATTGTTTGCGCTAGCTTCAAATTTCCGGTTAATAGCTCTCTGTTGCTCTCTATGTTTTTTAGTTCGTCTTGCGTTAATGGTTGGTAGCCGCTCGCGCCTTTTAGCCGGCTATTTTCCTCTATGGTCGCGTCAGTTACCATATCCACTAACTGCTTTTGAGTCTCCAGCTCTTGTAAAAACTCGATACTCTTAAAAATGAAATCTCTAAATATGCCCTCTTTGTCGTTCGTAAAAATAAATTTTGCCGTCTCTTTGGCTTTGGCCACGTCTATTTTTACAAGCTCGGTTAATCCGTATTCATTAGCTCCGGTATCTATTATCTTTTGCATATCTTTTGTCATCATTCCGCTCCTAAAGCATATTTGACTATTTGTAGGGCTTCTGCTTTCGAGTAGCCTACAATCTCGTTTAAAAAGGCGAATACATCGCCGCCGAATGTTCCGCCGAAGTCTTTTATGTAGCCGTCTTTATCTATCGACGCGCTAGGCGTTCTCTCGTCTCTAATCTTAAATTTGTAAGCTCTATCTACGCTGTAACCGCAATTTATGATTATGCTTACTACGGTGTCGCGGTTTAGATAAGGCTTTAGCTCCTCATATTTTGACATCTTGCACCTCATCGACATACTCGGCTATCGCTTCGGCTACTTTGTAGGCGTTTAAATACGCCTGCGCCTTTTTGCGATCTTTGATAAATCTCATCTTGCAGTTAGTGCCGTTGGCTCTTTTGTACGGTCTGCTATCGCTTATGCCTAGCTTCTCGAGTTCTACGAAGTATTGATTAGAGTTGCTTATATGAGCTACGTCTGAGGCTGTTACCTCGCCCCGGTCCAGCATTATCCTTACCAGGATTTGTTTATTTGTGCGTGCCTGTCTCATTGTCTCGCTCCGCATTCTTGCCGTTAAAGAATTGATCGCACTCTAAAGCATCAAACAGGGTTACTCTCTCGCCCACCTTTACAGGCTTTAGGTATCCTTTTTTAGTGTAATTCCAGATTGTGCTTTGGCTTACCCCGTAAATCTTTGCCACCTCATAAGCTCTTAGTTTTTTTCTTTCGTGTGTAGTTTGTTGCATTACATTGACCTTTATTTGTTTTTATTCAAGCTTGATGAGGGTATTGTTGCATAAATTAAATTTTTAGCATAACGATAAAATGGCGTTTTTTGGGTGGGTTTTGAGGTAATTAAAGTATTAAAAAGCTATTGGATTTTGATGTCAAAATCTATTAAAAAAATAGCTATTTTTTGCTAAAGATTATTTTATTTTAGCTCAAGGTATGTTTGGTAGGCGTCTTTAACGGCATTATGAAATTCATTGCGTTTAATCGGCATTGCTATGCCCAGCCCTAAAATATCGCTTAGAGCTAATAACGCCTCCTGTGTATCCCAAAATCCGGTTATCGTCTCAATGTCTCTTTCTGATTGAGCATAACCGCGCAAAAGAGGGATTAGCGATATTATCTCATCAAAAGTTAAGGCCCCCTGCGTGAGCGTGTAAAGAGTGGGCATAACATCGTTTTTTATTTCAATATCAAATAAAATTTTAAGGCTTTCTGGGTCTTTATTGTCTGCTTCAAAATAACAATCAAAAAGCAAATCAGCCAATAAGTCGCAAGCGAATTCTGCACTATCTCCGCGCCTAAAAAATTCTTTTTTTACTCCTATTCTTTTTAAAAAATTTGGGATACTGTCTTTAAAAAAATGCTTCTCGATAATTTCTTTTTGGAGTTTATTAAGCCTTTTTAAATCGTTTAAAATTTTCTTGCTTTTCATCTCGCCTCTTTTGCAATTTGTTACCTCATCGCTAATCATATCTATTAAAGCAATAAAAACAACTTCTTTTATATCGTCGCGATTATCCGTATCAAAATACGGCGTGCAAATTTCATTTGAGGCGTTGTCTAGCTTCTCTAAAGTGTCCGCGCTTGCCTTTTCTATGTCGGTTTTTTTAATACCTTGTAAAAAAATATTTAGCCTCTTGCACGATATTAAGAATTTTAACATTTCGGCGTTAAATGCAAAGCTGCGCCCTAATGAAACGTTTTTAAATTTGTCCGCATCGATAAAAGCCAAAAGTTCATCAACGATAGAATTCTCATGTTGCTTTAGCTTTTTTGCCATCTTTATCGCTCCTTATTTCTCAAATTTAGTATAAATCCACTCCACCACTCAAAGAGCCCTCTAAGCTCGTTTAAAAAGGTCGCTTTTTCGCTGTATGATAACTCCACCCTGTCGCCGTGCAGGTGGTCTAACGCCTTGTTGATTGCTTCCGTGCTAGTGTTGTGTTGCTCTCGGTAGTTGTAAACGGCTGTTTTAAATATGCCTCTAAAACTATGAGCCGTTATTATCCGCCCGGTATCTCTATCGTAAAATTCAAACTCTTTAATGGTTTTTGTAGGCGTATCTTTGTGGATTGGGTTTTTGTAGCTCGTATTCATAAAAACATACGGGTAGGCTTTAAATTCTCGCTCCTGCTCTCTTAGGATACTAATAACCTCATCGCTTAGAGGCAAGATAAAAGCCCCTAGCGATTTATTCTTATTCTTTTGTAGCTCTCTTGGTATTGTTAAAAGTTTCTTATCAAAATCCACGTATTCCCACTTTAAAAGCGTAAGCGGTGCGACCCTCAAAGGAATATGTAAGGCAAATTTTAAAATATTGCGCGTGCTAAGAAAAAACGGATAATCGTAAATTTTATTAACAAACGCCCTTAAGTCCTCTATCTCGGTAAGCTTGCCGTAATGCTCCGCCTCTTTATTTATGATGATCGCCTTTGCTTGGATATTCGAGATGATATTAAACGGCGTGTAGCCTTTTGTGGTGGCGTAATGAAATATGTTATTTAATAGCTGGTGCAGTATTTGCGCCGTTTGAGGCGTATCCTTGCCTATCTGCTCTAATATTTGCGCTATCTCGCCGTGATTTATGCTTTTGATAGCTCTATCCCCTATAAGAGGCGTAATATGATTATTTATGCGGTTTGCTTTAGTTTGTAGGGTTTTTGGCAGCACTCGCATTTTTTCAAGCTCCAGCCACTCGTTAAACACTTTGCTAAACGTCTGCTTATGGTCGCTTTGTCTTTGCTCTCTTACCTGCTTTTTATGCTCTTTCGGGCTTATGCCTTGCGATATTAGGCTTTTGTATTCCGCTCTTAGCTCTCTTGCTCTTGCTAAGGTAATATCCGGATAAAGCCCAAAGCCTGCGCTACATTTTTTACCGCTTACCGGGTCTATGTAATAAAATACCCACCTTTTCACGCCTTTAGAGGTAATAAGTATCGCTAAGCCCCCGCCGTCGGTCAATGAGTAGTCTTTTTCTTTCTTGATTGCTTTGCGTATTTGCGTATCTTTTAAAATATCTATTGCCATTTTAGCCCCTAAAATACGATATTTAAAAGCATTTTGGAACATTTAGGGTTTTTAAAAAACGGCACATTTTGGAACATTGGGGATTTTTTGGCTCATAAAAATGCTCTCAATGTTCCGTGAGTGTTCCAAAAATCTTTGGATTGCATTATATTTCATTGTAGCTTATTGGATTATAAATAGCTTAGAAATGCCGTATTTTAGGGCTTCTTTCGGTGTTGTTTGGATTGTATTATAGGGGATTAAATAATAGAATGGTGGTTAGAGGCAGAATCGAACTGCCGACACGCAGATTTTCAGTCTGCTGCTCTACCGACTGAGCTATCCAACCACGCTGTTAAAAAGAAATGTGATTTTAGCCACTTGATACTTAAATTTTGGTTAAATATGTAAAATTCGGCTATTTTTTAAAATATAAAATTCGCTTCAAAGACAGTCGCCTAAATTTAGCGGCTTTTACGGCGCATATACCGCGTCAAATTTGCAAATTTAAAATCGCTTTTTTAAATTCATCCCCACGCTCTACGTAGCTGCTAAACTGATCTAGACTAGCTGCAGCAGGGCTTAATAGCGCTATTTCGTCCAAATTTTCACTGTTTGCGTCTACTTTCGTAGCCTCGTCAAATTTGAAATTTTTATCTATCTCGCCGACTGCGACGTTTAAAAACTCGCATTTTACGGCAGGGATTTTAAACTCGCCGGCAAGCTTCATTAGCTTGTCTGTATTTGAGCCGATAGCGTAAATTTGCGACTTAGCTCCGCGCAAGGCCTCAAAAAGCGGTCGCATATCTACGCCCTTATCGTCGCCGCCTAAAATCAAATGCAAAAACTTGCCCTCATATCGTTTTACGGCCTGGATGCTCGCGTCGATGTTGGTCGCTTTCGTGTCGTTGACCCACGTTCTGCCGCGCGCATCGAGAAACTCTTCGAGCTTGTTGCCCTCAATGACAAAGTCGTTTAGTAGCCGTACGTCGCACCTATCAAGCAGAATTTTCTGGATAGTAAGCGCTAAAAGCGCGTCCGTTAAAAACGGCGTTTTAAAGGCGATATCGCTTAAATTTACCCCGCAAAACCGGGCCAAATCAACCTCGTTTTCGTAGCTTATCACCTTTGCTTTAGTCGGCGTCCCGGCGTAAATTTTAGGCAGGATCGCGACCGCGTTTTCACTCATCGTCGCTAGCGGTTTTAGCTTGGCGCGCTCATACTGGACAAAATCGCCGTGCCAGCTGAGGTGATCGGGCGTGATAGGTAAAAGCGTGTAGATGCCGGGCGTCGCGGCGTTTGTATAGTGCATCGTAAAGGAACTGGTCTCGAGTATCCAAATTTTGGCGGTTGGATCTAGGTCTGCGAGCGGAACTCCGACGTTGCCGCCCATGACGGAGCCGTGGCGCGCCAGCAGGTGCTGCGTCATCTTTGTCGTCGTGGTTTTGCCGTTCGTGCCGCTGATCCAGACGGTAAACGGCATTTTGTCGCCGTAAATTTTATAAAAATAGTCGTATTCGCTGATGAGATTTTGCGCTTTTTTGACCAGCTCGTGGCTCGGCGGGAAGCCGGGGCTTGGGATCTCGAGGCTGCTTTTTTCTGGCACGAAAAGGTTTGGCGGCAGTAACGTGTTGCCCCATTCGTCGCTTGAGATCTCGCTAAATTTATCGTCGTAGATGTCCCAGTCGCAGTCTTTTGCGAAGTTTTTTGCGATCGCGCGCGTCGTGCCACCGTAGCCAAATAGCGATTTTCTCATTTTTCTCCCCTTTTGTCCCATAAAATTTTAGTTATCTCATCCGCGCTAAGCTCAGTCATTACGCCATTGCGCTTACATCTCATAAAAAGCTTAAAATCATAAGTATCTTGAAAATTTAGCCTTAAAAATTCTGTAAAGTATCCGCCGTTATGAGTAAAGTTTGGGCGGTTATAAAAAGCATCTAAAAACTCGTCTCCAGTTTCGCGTAGCTCAAAACTCGTCATCCGTTCTACGATCTCGAGCAACTCGTTTTTTGTGATATCGGGTACCAAATTTGGTTCAGGAAGCGCGATATCAAAAGCCAAATTTTCAGCTCCTTCGGACTCCCACCATTCCCAAAGGTCAAATTTGCTCATATCTTTGCCCGTGATTGCGTGTAACTCTGTTTCTAGGTTACGGTATTTGGCGCCGTCAGGATCACCGCATGTGTCACAGTGGTCTGTGTAAGCTAAAATTTTGTTTAAAATTGCGTCGTATCTTTTCCGTGCCGTTTCAAAGTCTGGTTCAATTTGCGCGCGCATCAATAATTTACCTGATTTTTAATGCCGTCATGGCGATCAAATTTGCCAAAACGGCGATGAGCCAAAATCTCACGATGATTTTATTTTCCACCCAGCCTTTTATCTCAAAATGATGGTGTATCGGCGCCATGAGAAAAATTCTCTTTTTAAAAATTTTAAAGCTTCCGACCTGCAAAATCACGCTCAGGGTCTCCATCACGAACACGAATCCGATGATGATGAGCAGGATTTCGTTTTTCGTCATCACACCCATGAGCCCGATGTATGCGCCTACGCTTAAGCTTCCGCTATCGCCCATGAAAACCTCGGCCGGATGGCAGTTAAACCACAAAAATCCCATCAGTGAGCCGATCAGCGCAGCAGCCACGACGACCGTCTCGCCCACGCCCGCAATCTTTGGTAAAAGCAGGTACGAGCTAAACACCGCGTGCCCGCAGATGTAAGCAAACAAGCCCAGCGTCAGTAGTGAAAACACCGCAGGCACCGTAGCTAGTCCGTCTAGTCCGTCGGTCAAATTTACCGCATTTGAGGCAGCGACTATAACTAGCGTCCAAAAGGCCACCGCAAAAACGCCAAGATCAAGCACTGGAAATTTGTAAAACGGTAGGTAAAATTTACTACCCAGCTCGCCGTGTAAATAGAGCATCGCCGAGACCGCAAACGCGATCAAAATTTGCACCGCAAGCTTGGCTCTAGGGCTTAGTCCGTCGTGGTTTTTGCCGCCTGAAATTTTGCGAAAATCATCTTTAAAGCCAAGCGCGGTAAAGCCCGCTAGACAGATCAGCGAAGCAAGGACGAAGACGTTATCAAGGCGCGCGCAAATCACGCTCGCCCCAAGTGCGGCTCCGATAAAGACCAGTCCGCCCATCGTCGGCGTTTTGGCCTTTTTTTGGTGCGTTTGCGGAGCTAGCTCGTAGATGGGCTGGGCGGCATTTTTGACTTTTGCCCACGCGATAAATTTAGGCAGCGCCCAAACGGTCAAGCAAAATGCGATAAAAAACGAAAATCCCGCGCGAACGGTGATGTACTGAAAGATATTAAAATTTGAGAATTCATAAATATAGTAAAACATAAAAGCCTTTATTTAAAAAAAAACTAATTTTAGTATAATGCCGTTAAAAAATATCTAAATTTAAGGCGAAAATTTAAAAATGGCGCAAAAAACTATTTTGGTGATCACAGACGGTATCGGATATAACGAGAGTAGCGAATTTAACGCATTTGCAGCGGCAAAAAAGCCGACATACGACTGGTTGTTTAAAAACGTACCAAACGCGCTCATAAAAACTTCGGGCCTAGCAGTGGGCCTACCTGACGGACAGATGGGAAACAGCGAGGTCGGGCACATGTGTATCGGCAGCGGGCGGGTTTTGTATCAAAATTTGGTAAAAATTTCGCTCGGTTTTGAAAATGGCTCGCTAGCCAAAAGCGAAAAGCTTTTAAATTTATTTAAAACTTGCAAACGCGTTCACGTCGTCGGACTCTACTCAGACGGCGGCGTGCACTCGCACATGAGCCACTTTGACGCGATGTGCTCTCTTGCGGTCGCAAACGGCTGCGAGGTATGCGCTCATGCGATCACGGACGGCCGCGACGTGGGGCCAAAAAGCGGGCTTGCATTCATAAAATCACTGCAAGAAAAGGCGCAAAGCGGGGACTTTAGGCTAGCTAGCGTTAGCGGTAGATTTTACGCGATGGACCGAGATAAACGCTGGGAGCGCGTAAAAACGGCCTACGACGCAATGACGCGAGGAGAAAACGGGCAAACCGTATCGCCGCTAGAATACGTCATGCAAAGCTACGAGGCGGGCGTGACGGACGAGTTTATCGTGCCGGCTAGCTTTGGCGGGTTTGAGGGTATCGGCGAAAACGATGGAGTGATATTTATAAACTTTAGAAACGACCGCGTGCGCGAGATCGCTGCGGCTTTGGGCGATGAAAATTTTAGCGAATTTGCGCGTCCGTTCGTCGTCAAAAATCTACTCACGATGACCGAGTACGACGCAAATTTTGCATTTCCCGTATTATTTGAAAACGAAAAGTTAAAAAACACCCTTGCCGAGGTCGTAGCAAACGCGGGTCTAACGCAGCTACACACCGCCGAGACCGAGAAATACGCGCATGTAACGTTTTTCTTTAACGGCGGCGTCGAGGAACTCGCACAAAACGAAACGAGAGTGCTCGTGCCAAGTCCTAAGGTAAAAACCTACGACGAAAAGCCCGAAATGAGCGCGCAAGCCGTGTGCGAGGCGGTATTAAAAGGGATGGATGACGGACAGGATTTCATAGTAGTAAATTTCGCAAACGGCGATATGGTCGGACACACGGGCGAATTTAGCGCGGCGGTAAAAGCCGTCGAGGCTGTAGATACGGCGCTGGGACGCATCGTGGCAAAGGCCAAGGAGAAAAACTATGCGCTAATCATCACGAGCGACCACGGCAACTGCGAGCAGATGAAGGACACGCAGGGTAATTTGCTAACCAACCACACGACTTTTGACGTATTTTGCTTCGTGATGGGCGAGGGCGTAAAGGCGGTAAAAGCGGGCGGTCTAAACAATATCGCTGCGAGCGTTTTAGCGCTGATGGGTATCAAAAAACCGGCAGAGATGGATGAGGCGTTGTTTTAATACTATATAAATTTTAGGTAAAAGGCTTTTTAGCTTTCGTCTGATAAAATGCAAGTAAAATTTGAAATCAAGGAGAAAAAATGAAATTTAGCGGAAAAAACGTGCTAATCACCGGTGCAAGTCGCGGTATCGGCGCGCAGATAGCCAAAACTCTAGCGCAAATGGGACTAAAAGTGTGGATAAACTACCGCTCAAAGCCAGAAATTGCCGATGCGTTGCAGGCTGAAATCATAGCAAACGGCGGACAGGCTGCGGTGGTAAAATTTGACGCGACGGACGAGGATGAGTTTATAAAAGCGATAAATTTGATCGTGGACGCCGACGGCGAGCTGGGCTACCTCGTAAATAATGCCGGTATCACGAACGACAAGCTCGCGCTTCGCATGAAAACAGAGGATTTTACTAGCGTGATAGGCGCAAATTTGACTTCGGCCTTTATCGGATGCCGCGAGGCGCTAAAAGTAATGAGTAAAAAACGCTTCGGCGCCGTCGTAAACGTGGCTTCGATTGTGGGCGAGATGGGTAATGCCGGACAGGCAAACTACGCTGCGAGCAAGGGCGGAATGATCGCGATGAACAAAAGCTTCGCCAAAGAAGGCGCAGCTAGAAACGTGCGCTTTAACTGCGTTACGCCGGGCTTTATTGAGACTGATATGACGAGCGAGCTAAGCGACGAGATCAAAAAAACCTACAGCGACAACATCCCGCTAAAACGCTTCGGAAGCGCTAGCGAAGTGGCCGCAGCTGTGGCGTTTTTGCTAAGCGATCACGCTAGCTACGTCACGGGCGAGACGCTAAAGATCAACGGCGGACTATATATGTAAGCGCGCAAATTTTGCGTTTTTGCGAAAGTTTAAGCTAAAATATATTAAAATCACGAAATTTTTATTTTTAGGAGAAGAAAATGGCAATATTTGAGGACGTAAGAGACGTAGTAGTTGAGCAACTAAGCGTAGCTCCGGATGCGGTAAAGCTTGAGTCTAAGATTATCGAGGATTTGGGAGCAGACTCGCTTGACGTAGTTGAGCTGGTTATGGCTCTTGAGGAGAAATTTGAGGTAGAGATACCTGATAGCGACGCTGAGAAGCTGATCACTATAAACGACGTCGTAAGCTATATCGAGAAACTAAACAAATAAGTTTTTGCAAGGAGAGATCTTGAAAAGAGTCGTAGTAACCGGAATTGGGATGATCAATGCTTTAGGGCTCGACAAAGATAGTTCATTTAAGGCTATCTGCGAAGGTAAAACCGGCGTAAAAAAGATAACTTCTTTTGACGCGAGCGATTTTCCAGTTCAGATTGCTGCCGAGATAACGGACTTTGACCCGCTTAGCGTTATGGACGCTAAGGAGGTCAAAAAGGTCGATAGATTTATCCAGCTTGGAATAAAAGCTGCTAAAGAGGCTATGGCTGATGCAAATTTCGGCGAATTCGACGCTGAAAATTTCGGCGTTAGCTCTGCTGCCGGCATAGGCGGTTTGCCTAATATCGAAAAAAACTCCAATATCTTACTTGGAAAAGGCTCAAGACGAATTTCTCCGTTTTTTATACCTTCTGCACTAGTAAATATGCTGGGCGGCATAGTTTCGATAGAGCACGGCTTAAAAGGGCCCAATATCTCTAGCGTAACGGCATGCGCGGCGTCTACTCACGCTATCATTGAGGCTGCTAAAACCATCATGATAGGCGAAGCGCAAAAGATGCTAGTCGTAGGCTCAGAGTCTACGGTTTGCGGCGTAGGTATCGGCGGATTTGCGGCTATGAAAGCACTTTCTACTAGAAACGACGATCCGCAAACGGCATCAAGACCTTTTGATAAGGACAGAGACGGCTTTGTTATGGGCGAAGGTAGCGGTGCACTCGTACTCGAAGAGTATGAAAGCGCTAAGGCCAGAGGCGCTAAAATCTATGCTGAAGTGGTCGGTTTTGGTGAGAGTGGCGATGCATATCACATCACTTCGCCTTCGCTTGAAGGACCGCTTTCTGCGATGAAAAAAGCCTTAAAAATGGCTGGGAATTTACAGATCGACTACATCAACGCGCACGGTACTTCGACACCGACGAACGACAAAAATGAAACCGCAGCCTTGAAGGCTCTTTTTGGTAGCAATGTACCGCCGGTTAGCTCTACTAAGGGGCAAACGGGACACTGCCTAGGTGCGGCTGGCGCGATAGAAGCAGTCGTGTCTATAATGGCTATGCAAGAAGGGCTTATACCGCCTACGATAAACTATACAACAAGAGATGAGGAATGCGATCTAGACTACGTGCCAAACGTGGCTAGAAAAGCTGAGCTAAATGCCGTTATGAGCAACTCTTTTGGATTTGGCGGCACGAATGGCTCTATTATATTTAAGAAGATATAATGGCAAGTTATCTAGACTTTGAACAAGGTATCAAGCAAATAGATGATGACATCGCAAACGCGAGAATTCGCGGCGATGAACATGCGGTAGAAATTCTAAATAAAAATTTAGAAAAAGAGACCGCTAAGATTTATAAAAATCTCAACGAATTTCAACGCCTTGCTTTGGCTCGTCATCCGGATCGTCCTTACGCTATCGACTACATCAAAGGCATGATGAGGGATTTTTATGAGCTTCACGGCGATAGAGCGTATCGCGATGATGGGGCGATAGTTTGTTTTATCGGCTATATAGGCTCTAAAAAAGTCGTCGTGATAGGCGAGCAAAAGGGCAGAGGAACTAAAAATAAACTAAAAAGAAATTTTGGTATGCCTCATCCAGAGGGTTACCGCAAGGCATTGCGAATAGCTAAGATGGCTGAGAAATTTGGACTTCCTATACTGTTTTTGATCGATACTCCGGGCGCGTATCCGGGCGTTGCGGCTGAGGAGCGCGGTCAAAGCGAGGCAATCGCTAGAAATTTATTTGAATTTGCAAATTTAAAAACTCCTATGATAGCCGTCGTTATAGGCGAGGGCGGAAGCGGCGGAGCACTGGCTATAGGCGTAGCCGACAAGCTAGCCATGATGCGAAACTCTGTTTTTTCAGTTATCTCGCCAGAGGGTTGCGCGGCTATACTTTGGAACGATCCGTCAAAACAAGAGCAGGCTACGAAGGCGCTAAAAATAACCGCTGACGATCTAAAAAGCTTAGATTTGATAGATGACGTCATAGAAGAGCCGATAAATGGCGCTCACAGAGATAAAGAAACTGCTGTAAAAGCACTTGCAAGCTATTTTATAACCGAATTAGATAAGCTCGAAAAACTCAAAGTAGATGAGCTTTTAAATGCTAGAATAGCCAAAATCCTATCTGCAGGTGCATTTGAAGAAGGCAAATAACATCTCAAAATATATTCTTACAAAAAGTTTCTTGAACTTTTTGTAAGCGATTTATTTGTGTTTTTTATGTACTTAGATTTGTACGGAACATTACGTACAATATCAACAAAATCAAAACTAACCTTGTAAATTTAGCCTAGTAACTATGTATTTCAAAAAAATATCTTTATATTTAGTAGAAAATTGTAATTTACCGCAAGCAAGCGTTGAAAATATATTTTGCGTTAAATTTGAATCCAAAGACGGCTTGCTTTTGGATTATTTGTTCGGTGATTACTCAAAAATAAACATTGGCTTTCGAGTTACGCGCGTATACATAAAAATAGTGCTACTCTTTTTTGACCATCTCTTTTGTTGGTTGTGCGGCAAATTTTATATTACTAAACGGGTAAATGCCGCTTTATGCCTATGCTAATAGAATTATCAAAATTTGATGTAATTTTATGGCTTTTCTGATTGTAATAAAGGGTTTCTATTTTAAGATTTTTCCATATTCTATAGTTTTTGGACTTAATTTACCAGCTTATTACTGGTGTTATTTTGCACTTTGGTTATTCGTCACCGCAAAACACATTAAATCACCTTGGCCAAGCAAGCCACTAAAGTAAGTGAATCCAATATGTTTAAAGAAGAACAACCATACTTGCGCGGGTTTTGGATGGTTTAAAGACGCGTGTAGATGTCGGAGCTTAGATGCAACTAAATAACTATTCGGTATGACCGCAAACTGCAGTCATCCAAAGGCGCGCAGGTCTCAAAATACAACTGCTTGCAAAAATGTTTCCTTTAATGCTAGCATGCCAAAATATAGCTAGCTACGAAATACTGTCTTTAAAGAAACAAAGCTTTCAAACAGACTGCTTAGAACCACGGACTTTCAGTAAATATAGCTATCTAAAATCGCTACTTTTCAATCAACAAAGCTTTAAAATTAGCTTGCAAGCAAAAACTGATTTTTAGGCTGCAAAATCTCAAATTTTAAAAATTCGCCAAAACGACATTCAAAGGCTCGCAAAAATACCCGCCCTAAATATCCATCGCCGAGATAAATTTGACTATGCGCGGCGAGTCGCTACCGAAAAACTCCTCTGCGCCGCCGTCAAATGCGATCTTGCCGTCATCTAAAAATAAAATCCTATCCGCGACTTTGCGAGCAAAATTCATATTATGCGTGACGATGACGAGGGGTTTTTCTCTTTGGCTAGCGCTATTACGACCTTAAAAACCTCGGCCTCCAGCTCGGGATCAAGCGCGCTAGTTGGTTCGTCTAGTAGCAAAAACGCCGGATCCATCGCAAGAGCTCGCGCGATCGCCGTTCGTTGGCATTGGCCGCCCGAGAGCCTATTTGGATAGGCGTTTTCTTTCTGGCTGAGTCCGACCTTATTTAGCAGTTCGCGAGCCTTATTTATCGCGCTTTGTTTGTCTATGCCAAGCACCTGTGTCGGCCCCTCGATGACGTTTTGCAGCACCGTTAAATGCGGAAAAAGATTAAAGCTTTGAAACACCATGCCCGTATGACGGCGAAAGGACAGCAGCTCTTTTTGCGATATTTTATTTGCGAAATTTAGCCTCTGCCCGTCTAGCTCCAGCTCGCCTTTTTGCGGGATTTCGAGCAAATTTATGCAGCGCAGCAGGGTTGATTTGCCAGATCCTGATGAGCCCACTATCACGGTCGTTTGGCCTTCGTAGATTTGCACGCTTATGTCATTTAGCACCGTATGATCGCCAAATGCCTTGGTTAAATTCGTAAATTTTATCATCACACGTACCTCGAGACTGATTTTTCGAGCTTTGCTTGTAGCCAGGTTAGAGCCGTGCAGACGGCTAGGTAGATGAGGGCGGCCAGAACGTAGAGTAGTAGCGGCTCAAAGGTGCGCGCGGCGATACGCTGAGCGACCATAAACATATCTACCATCGTGATGGACGCGGCTAGCGAGGTGTCCTTGACTAGGCCGATAAAGGTGTTTGATAGCGGCGGCAGCGATATCCTCACGGCTTGGGGCGCGATGATGCGCCGTAAAATTTGCGCCTGCGTCATGCCTAGCGACATCGCGGCCTCCCACTGTCCTCGCGGCACCGATAGGATCGAGGCTCGCACGGACTCGGACGCGTAGGCGCCGACGTTTAGGCTAAAGGCGATGACGGCTGCGGTCCAGGTCTCAAGCGTAACGCCGACCGCCGGAAGCCCGTAAAACACGATAAAAAGCTGTACTAGTAGCGGCGTACCGCGAAATATCCAAACGTAAGCGCCAAATATCAAGCGCAAAATTTTCACCCCGCTAAGCCTTGCTATCGCCGTAACTATAGCGATAGTCAGTCCGCAGGCGAAGGATATCAGCGTGAGGGGTATCGTGATCTTTGCGAGTGCGACTAGCATCGGCAGCGTCGAGCTTGAGAGGATTTCTATTATGCGGTTTATGCGATCTATGTCCAAATTTTACCTCCGTTATTTTACGTCAAATTTGAGCTTAAATTTAGCGCTCGCGAGCTTTTTGCTCGTCAAATTTGCCGTCAAATTTTAAAACAGCAAGTTATATTTGCGGGCTTAAATTTGTAAATTTAGCCCGACTCCAAATTTGAGCTCAAATTTGACGCGGCGGCTTATTTGCCGCCAACTTTGCGTCTAAATTTTAAGCGGCGATTAAACCTGGATGCGTAAATTTTAAATTTGCAAATTTAAAATCCGCCCGTTCCGCCCGTCGCTTTTTGGTTTATTCTGAAATATCTTTACCGAAATATTTCAACGAAATCTCTTTTAGCTTGCCTTCGGCTCGTAGCTCGTTTAGGGCCTTGTTTATCGCTTCCAGTAGCTCGGCGTTGCCTTTATGTACGATCGCAGCAGTGTACATCGGATCCTCGCCTGCTTCTATCAGCTTTATAGGCGCTTTTGGGTGTTGCTTTTTGTAGTCGTAGAACATCACGGCGTCGTCTATCGTATCGTCGGCGCGCTTGGTGATTATGAGATTTATCTGGTCGCTTAGGCTATCGGCTACGACGAGCTTTGCGCCGTATTTTTCGACGGTTGGGATCCACATGCTATTTACCGAGTGCGTCGAGCGCTTGCCCTTTAGATCGGCGAAGCTCTTGATGTCGTCGTTATCCTCGTGCACGATGATTGCCGAGTACTAGGTCATGTACGGCACGGAGTAGTCGTACTTTTTCTTGCGCTCTTCGGTGATGCTTACTTGGTTAAACACGGTGTCCGCCTTGCCCGCGTCAAATGCTGCTATCATCGCGTCCCAAGAGGCTTCGACGAATTTCGGCTTTAGGGCTAGTTTATCGGCGACAGCCCTTGCGATCTCGACGTCGTAGCCCATCAGCTCGTCTTTTTCGTTATGAAACGAAAACGGCGAATACACTCCCTCGGTCGCGATAGTGATCACGCCGTCTTTTTTGATCTGCTCAAGCGATTTCGCGCTGGCTAAATTTAAACAAACGGCAATCGCCGCACCTAGTTTTAAAATTTGTCTTAGCTTCATGCTAACTCCTTTTGTGAAATTTGAAAATATAACCTTAAAAATCGCGATCGCGATATAAATTTAAATTTGACAGACAGATAAAAAGAGCCGACAAACCCGCCGCAAAGCAAGCCCTATCCCTCGCAAAGCTTGCCGCATGCGTCGGCGCGGCATCTACTGCAGTGAGTCATTTGATGAATGGAGCCGCCGATGAGCTTTCGCATGCTGCGAATTTCTTCGTTTGATGGCGATTTGATATTTGCAAAAGGGGTGTCATGCACGGGTATCATCGCCATGCAGTTCATGATATCGGCTTGCCACTCTTTGGCCTTTTTCGCGATTTCGGGGACGTGATTCATATTGACGCCCGGGATTACGACCGTATTGATCTTTACGATCATGCGAGCTTCTTTTAGCTTGCGGATTCCTGCCTCTTGGCGCTCCGCAAGAATTTTAGCACCATCCTCGCCGTGGTAAATTTTGTTTTTGTGGCGCACCCACGCATAAATTTTGCCGCCCACTTCGGGTGTTACGGCATTAACGGTCACCGTTACGTGGCTCACGCCGATTCGCACGATATCATCCACGTGCTCGGGCAGGGATAGGCCGTTTGTGGATAGGCAAAGTAGGGCGTGGGGGAAGCGGACTTTGCATTTTTCAAAGGTCGCTAGGGTTTTGTCGGCATCGCACATAGGATCTCCTGGCCCTGCGATGCCGATGACTGAGATATCTTGTCTAAATTTAAATAGATTTTCCACGTATAGCGCGGCCTCATCTGGGCTTTGCACCCTCCCCGTTACGCTCGGACGATTTTCGTTGGCGCAGTCGTAGATGCGGTTGCAAAAATTGCATTGGATATTGCAATGCGGCGCTACGGGAAGATGCACGCGCCCGTAGGCGGCGGACGCTTTTTTGCTAAAGCAGGGGTGGTTGTCAAAGGAGGGCCTGGCGAAAAAATTCATCAATCTTTTTTCCTTCCGAATTTGATGGCGTCCGCGTGGCAAACATCCATACAATCGCCGCAGTTCGTGCAGTTCATCTCGTCCGGTCTCGTGCCCATCTCGCATTTGCGCAAACAGGCGTTGCAGTTATCGCAGGCATCTGTTTTATAAACGCGAAATATTGAAATTTTACGCAGCAGCTCCATTATGCCGCCGCTAGGACAGGCGAAGCGGCACCATAAATTTGCTACGATCAAAGACGCGGCGATAAGAGCTACGACGACGGCAGTGCGAACCGCCCAGTACCAGTCGGAAAATTTAAAGGACATGATAACGGCGTTGAGATACTCGTCGCTGGTGCGGATAGGGATCATAACGCGAGGATTGCCGTAGATAAAATATACGCCCGCGCTAAGCAAAACGGCTAGGACCATGCCTATTTGCGCATATCGTAGCTTCTTATTGTTTTTTAGCTTGAGCTTAAAAGCGGCAAATTTTCCCAGCATTTGATTTACGAATCCGCCCGGGCAAAGCCAGCCGCAAAAGGCGCGCCCGAGGAAAATAACCAGCACTGGGATAAATAGCCAAAAGCCGAAAAACACGGTCGCGATCCGCCCCCAGCACGTAACGATCGGACAGGATTGGCAGTTTACGAAAGGCACGATAAATGGGCATCTAAAAATCCCGTAATACGCCCATTGCCCGATCGCGCCGATAAAAATCAGCTGCACCAAGCGACGAATTTTAGTTAGCCTAGAGACTTTTTTCATCTTTGCCATATTTACGATACTAAACATCTTTTACACCAAACCTTTCTATGAGTTCAAGCCCGCGCGCCGAATGGATGGAGGTAAAGCCGTGCCGCTCGAAAATTTCCTGCCCGTCCGAGCAGACGAAGTCCGCAAAATCATCGGCAAGCTTCTCGTCTTTTACGTATTTCATGATATTTAGCGTAAAGGTAAGCGGCCCCGGCGGGATGAGTTTCTCGTCGATAGGCATGTATTCGATCCTGTCTTTAAACCTATCGTGCGTCGTTAGGCGCTTTTCGATTATGGACGCATCGCCCTTGCCATCTACCAGATCGCACATCATCTGGATGACCATGAGCCGTTGGCAATCATATTTTTCATAACGGGCCCCGTGAGACCTGAATTTTTCAAAATTCCCTTTACCGGTCCGCTACCCGGAGGCGAAGCCCTTAGCGGCAGCATCACCCGCACGCCGGGTTCCGCTAGATCCTTTAGATCGCGAATGCCCGCGGGATTTCCCTTTGGCACCACTAAAACGTAGTCGGTAAAACATAGCGGTCTAAAGCGAAGGCTAAGCCCCGCCTTACGCAGTTTTTGGCTTAGCTCTAAAACGCGGGCGCCGAAAACCTCCGTCTTGCCCTGCAAGGCCAGTAGCGACTTCCCGAGCGCTCCCGCAAAGGCGCCGGTGTACTGGATGTTATGCCGCGTTTTGGACTCATAAACGGCGTTTAGCTCGTTAAATGCTTCAGACAATCCTCCGCACGACCAAACCTGCAGCGAATCGGGCTTAAACGGCGTATAGCCAGCGAGCATCGCTTCAGGTCCTGCGATAGCGGCTGCCGCCAAAGCTCCTTTTAAAAAGCCGCGACGAGATTCGTCTATCTCTTTAAATTTCATGCAATCTCTCCTTTCTTTGGATTGTTAAATTTACAAGGCTCTTTTATTTTAAAATTTAGAGCGACCCAGCTTAAAGCAGTTCTATAAACGCTTCTAGGCGCGTTCGAATTTGCCCGACGTCCTTGCTTGGAGTAGTCCGTCTCCAAGCTCATATAGTTCGCTCCCGCTTCGCGGCTCGCCTCTTTGATCCTGTTCGTCTCGATCGCGTAGGTGTGACAGCCGCTTAGCACGACGTCGATGACGCCGTGGGCTTGATATTCGCGGATAAATTCCTTGATAATATCGCCTCTGGCGTCGTTTTGATACATCACCGAACATGGAATTTTAAGGTAGCGCTCGGCGATATTTGCGACCAGATCGCCCTCTAGCTCTACGTTATTTTGATAGTTTTTCGTGCCCGTGCAGTTTTCAAAGGCCACCACGTCCGCGCCTAGCTCCTCGATCTGCTTTACGACCTTTTCGTAGATGCCCCCGCTTGGACAGCCGGTGATGATGATGCGCTTTTTGCGTTTGGCGCCACTCATGTCTTTTTCGCGCAGAGCCTTGACGTAGGAGCGTAGCATGCGTATCTTTTCGCTTTTGTCGTAGATGTAGTCGCTCGCAAATAGCACCTGATGCATCTCGCTGCCGCTAATCGGGCTTGGATTTAGCTTGCCAAGCTCCATTAGCTCGTTTAGCGCGTCTCGCTCCTCGTTAAAAATCTCTATCGTCTCTTTTAGTTTTTCGTCCGTTATTTGCGTGCCGAAACGCTGCTCCAAATAGCCTTTAAACTCCCGTAGCTCCTGCGTCCAAAGCTCCAAACTGCGTTTATTTGTCATATTTGGCAGCTCTAAAACGCGGACTTCTTTGTGTTTTGCTAGCAGCTCGTACATCTTTTTCTTGCCGTCGCAGGTTGTCTCGCCGACTACTACGTCGCTGGCGTTCATATAGGGGCATTTTTTCGTTAGCGCGTAGCCGTAGCTTGCCTTGATTAGTGGGCAAAGATTACGCGGAAGCTCGGCGTGAGCGGCGTTTATCGGCCCTTCGTCCGAGGCGCACAGGCTAACTGGTACCGCGCCCGCGGCGTAAATGAGCTCCTTTGGCGAATATGTACAAAACGTCCCCACGACACTCATTCCTTCGGCTTTTAGATCCTGGAGCGCCATAGAATTTCGCTTTTTAAGCTCCGCAAAATCATACCTCATCTTTTCTCCTTTTTCCCATTATCGCAGCGCCTATCGCGCCGCAGTAGATTGCGTTTTCGTGAGTAAAAATTTCAGCCCCCAGATGCTCGCCTAGAAGCTGTTTGAAGAGCGGCACGTTGCTAAGCCCGCCGCTTAAAAAGTAAATTTGATTTTCCAACCGTTTGATGAGAGCGGCGACCTTGTGCGCCGATGAGTCCACGATGGCATAGGCGATCTCGCTCGTTTCGGCTCCGTTTGCGCTTAGCGAGACGATCTCGCTCTCGGCAAAAACAGTGCAGGTCGAGCTTAGTTTGATAGCAGGATTTTTGCGGGCGGTTTTGTAAATTTCGCTTAGCTCTAGCTCCAGACGGCCCGCGCTGATCTCTAAAAATTTGCCCGTGCCCGCCGAGCACTTGTCGTTCATGATAAAATCCGTGGGCTTGGCGTTTTCGATCCTGATCGCCTTTGTATCCTGCCCGCCCACGTCGATGACGGTGCAATCAGGCTCAAACAAAAAGTGCGCTCCAAGGCCGTGGCATAAAATTTCGCTCATGCTAAGCTGCGCGTAGTCCACGCTGACGCGTCCGTAGCCCGTAGCCGTCACGAAAGCCCTCGCCGTAGCCTTTTTACTCTAAAACTTCCTTGATCTGCCGCGCGACTCTAACCGCGCTAAAGCCGCTTGGTAGCAAAAACAGCTCGCAAAATTTGCCACGTTCATCCATAACGGCGACCTTTGACGACGCCCCGCCGATGTCGATACCGATAAAATGCATACTTTGATCCCTAAAAAATCTTTCCGACACGCGGAACTTTGTTAAATTTGAGCGCAAATTTGAGCTCTAGTTTGTGTAAATTTGCAGAAATCGTGAATGAATATAAATTTATGCAAATGTAAATCGCAACTGCGATCTGCTTTGGTTGAAATTATAGCCAAAATCGGACGTAAAAAGCGAGGGAAATTTGAAAAGAGTATTATTTTGTGCGTAAATTTAGAGCTTTGAACGCACGGATTGGATTAAAATTGAGCTATGAAGTTTATCAAAAAGCGCAGAATTTGACGGCGGATTTTCAATTTGATCGGGCTATAAATTTAAATTTTCGAGTTAAATTTACGCGGTCAAATTTATCCGCGGCGCAAATTTAAAAGCTTAAATTTGAATTTTGCATTAGCCGCTCGACCTGCTTACTCCAGTCTAAAAATACGCCTATAAATCGCGTTGTCGATATCGCCGTCATGCAAAAACTCCAAATAATCATTTCGCATCTCCTTGCTCATAGCGTAAAAAGGCGAGACGGGCAGCAGACACTCAAATAGCGACGCACCGCCGCAAAACGCGCTGCCGCCATCGCCGCCTTTAAAGTATATCGGCGCGCTTACAAGCTCGACCGGGTAAGGGTCAAAGGCGATGAATAGCCCGAATAAATTCGGCTCAAATAGCGAAAATTCCGGATTTTTGGGCTGATTAACATGCGGTAACGCTACCTTGTCGGGGCCCAGCTCGTCGCCAAAACGCCAAAGCGTGCGCGCGCCGCATCCGGCTAGGTATTCCCATTCGTCCTGGCTGGGTAGGCTAAAGCCGTTCTTGCGTAAATTCGCTTCAAGCTCCTCGTGCGTGACGTCGTCAAACAAAAACGCGCGAATTTTGCCGTCTTCGCGAATTAACTTTATCGTGCTCCAAACCGTCATTTCAGAAATATCTTTGTCTTTACCGCACAAAAAATCCTCCATCTCGCCTGCGTAAATTTTAAGCCTTTCGTCGCTTAAATCTACCTCGTACCAGCTAAGTTCGGCGGGTTTTCTTTCGGCTAACATAGCGGGGATTTTGGCATGGCGAAGTGGCGAGGTTTGTCTCGCTATGAACTCGCGCAGGCTTTGATCCTCAGGACAAAAGTCGCATTGTTTTTTAATCTCTTTTGCCGAATTTTCATCTAAAACGGCAAAATCATCCCAGCCAAGTTCGGGCTCGTCCCCCGGGATAAAAACGAACTCGCTCCCCTCAAAATCAAAAATGCCCGTCTCAAAGCTATGCTCGCCGCACGTAAATTTGCTTAAATTTAGAAATTTAAACTGCGGATATGCGGCGGATATTTTTAGCATCGCGTCTTGTTTTTCGTTGGAATTTAGCTTTTGAAATTCTGCTTTGTTTATCTTTTTTCCTTATTAAAATTTAACGCATTTTAGCGGGCTAATCTAAAAAATGTTTAAATTTAGACGAGCGGCGCGGCTCAACTCGGCTTTGAGCTAGACCGTAAGCGATAAAATAGATTCAAGTAAAAACTATTTGTGAGTTAAAAACAGGGCGAATTTAAAAATCAAAAAGAAGGATGCGAAGCGGTAAATTTAAAAAGAGCCCGGAGTCGGGCTCAAATTTTAGTGTAGGCTAGACCAAACTTTGCGTTTCCAAAGCCATCCGAAGATGCCGAAAATCAGGAAGTAAATCATCATATTTATGCCTAGACTTTCGCGCTCGGCTTTTTTAGCGTCGCCCGCTTTTGCCATGTAGGCTATGACTTTGTCCTCGCTAGCTTTATTTAGACCTACGCGAGGCATTGCTGTGCCCGGTAGCATCTTTTGCGTGTCGTTTATAAATTTATGCAGATAATCATCGCCTTTTGAGCGGATCATCATCGATAAATCAGGCGGGTTTGAGCCCATATAGGCGGCTAAATTTACACGGTTGGTTAGCGTGTATTTGTTTTCGTACTTCATGTCGTGGCATCTTTGACATGCGTCGCGAAATACCTGTTCGTCGCTAACTTCTTTAGGTGCGATAGACTTTAGATACGCGACTATATCAGCGATCTCGGCATTTGGATCTTCTCCGCCCGCTCCGAAAAAGGCCGGCATCGGATAAGGCTTTTCGTCGTTAAATTTATGCGTTAGTTTTAGTGCCTTGGTCGGATCTTTGATAAGGGCTGCCAAGAAATGCTCGTCGTATATCGCTCCTGCAGTGCTAAGATCGGGCGGCACTACGCCGTACGCTTCGCTAAGTTCAGCAGCGCTCATAGCTGTCGGCATACCCGCAGCCTCGACTCCGTGACAGCCTGCGCAGCCAGCATTTGCAAAGGTTTCTGAGCCTTTAGTCGCGTCGCCTTTGGCTAAATTTATAGCCTTTATATCGTTCCAAAACGCAGTGTAGTCTTCGAGAGATTTTTGTGCCTCTTCGAGATCTTTTTGCGCTCCGGCGACTTTTTTCTCGTCATTCAGAGCTTTTGTCGCATCAAGTGCTTTTTGTCTAGCTTCTACTACGGATTTGGCTTGATTTATATCCTCGGCGCCAAAGTCGTAATCGGCCGCGCCGACGTGCGGATGCATGACGTTATGCGCGTAAGGCTCGATACCCCAGTATGTTACGCCAGTTAAAATAACTACGATTATGAAAATTTTTAACTCTCTCATTTTACCGCTCCTTTTTTCTCAAGAGTCGTTATGATAGGTAAAACGACAAAAAGCAGAACGAAAAACGTAATGGTCGAGTAAAATCCTATCCATGAGTTTGAAATACCAAGTGTCACGCCGTCGGCAGGTAGCTTGCCAAATATCGTAAGCACGATCATATCGACTACTAGCAACCAGAACCATACGAAAAAGCCCTTTCTTTCGTGAGCCGGAGCCACGACGTCGCTTCTATCGTAAAGCGGCATGAAAAATAGAGCTACGCCTGCGATCGCAAACGCGATAAGGCCGATGTTGTAAGCTTTAAAGCCGAAAATATCAAAGAAAAATCCGCGTAAAATCTCATACTGCCACAAGAAATACCACTCAGGATAGATGTGCGGAGGGGTTTTTAGAGCGTTGCCCGGCTCGAAATTTATCGGATCCATCGCAAAGTTGAAATGGAAACAGACTAAATAGAAAAAGAAAATCATAAAAAAGCCGATGTACATAAAGTCTTTTGCCAAAAATCCCGGCCAAAACGGAATAACTTTAGCATTTTTCTTATCGCCGCTTAGATATTTTTCAGCCTCGATATCAAAGTCTATCTCTTCACCCGTTTCGTTATTTACGTGCGGGACGCGAAGGGTGTAAAAGTGTATCGCGACGACTGCGATCAGCACGATCGGTAGCAAGCATACGTGAAGCATGAAAAATCTCGTCAAAGTCGGATCGCTAACGGCATAGTCGCCTCTGATCCACTCGACTACCGCGTCCCCGATAACCGGGATGCCGCCGAATAAATTCGTGATAACCATCGCCGCCCAGTAGCTCATCTGACCCCAAGGTAGCATATATCCGCTAAAAGCCTCGGCTGAAAACAGGATAAAGAGCAACATACCGCTCACCCAAATCATCTCGCGACCTTTTTTATAAGAGCCGTAGTAGATCGCCGTAAAGGTATGTATGTAGATGATTAAAAACACGACCGAAGCCGCAACCGCATGTATGTGACGCCATAGCCAGCCGTACTCGACCTCTTTCATTATAGTAAAATTTACGCTGTCAAAGGCTAAATTTATATCCGGTTTGTAGTACATAACTAGCATAAATCCGGTAAAAATAAGCAAAGCAAAAAGCGTCGTGAGTATAACGCCCATCGCCCAGAGGAAGTTTATATTTTTCGGTATCCAGTATTCGCTGACGAGGACTTTCATTAGCTTGTTTAGGGCGATCCTCTGATCTAGCCAGTCTAAAACGCCAGTTGATTTTCTGATATGCATTTTTCCCTCCTTACGCTTGAGCCGTTAGTTTTTCGTATTCGGGGCTAGTCTCGCCCAAAACGAGTTTCGTACCGTCTATCTTAAACGGCGGTATGTCTAGCGGGCGTGGAGGAGGGCCGAAGGTATTTACGCCGTCTGCGTTAAATTCGCCTCCGTGACAGGCGCAAACGAAAAGTTGCTTGCCCGGTTTCCACTCCGGTATACAGCCAAGATGCGTGCAAAGCCCGATCGCCACCATATATCTAGCGCCGTCTACCACGACGTCGCGCTTGTCGTTAGGCGCCATCGAAGCGTCTTTTTTTAGGATAAATATCGGCTTTTTACGCCACTCGATCTGGCGCATCTCGCCGTCTTTCATCGGGCTAAGATCTACAGTCGTAAATCCGGCCGCCTTTACGCTAGGAAGCGGATCCCAAGTCTTTTTAACGGCTACGAGAGTCGCTGCGCCGCCGACTGCGGCTACCGCGCCAAACGCTAGACCGATAAAATCTCGTCTTTCTTGTTTTACGGACATTACTTTCCTTTCAACGGTTTTTGAAGAATAATCGAGATTATACTCTTATGAAAATTAAACTTTCATTTTTTCGGCAAATAGTTTAATTATTTAAACTATTTTTAAATAATCATTTACTATTTCGTATTTTAAGGCTTTAGGGAGTAAAATTTGAGTGTAAATTTGGTTTAGTCGGTTAAATTTGACGGTCTATGAGCAGACGTAAATTTAAATTATATTTTAGTTTGCGCGTTTTACCCGCACCGCAAAAATTTGACGCCGAGCGGCTTTAAATTTACGCCGTCAAATTTGCCGTTTTTAGCGGGAAATGCTTGGTTAAATTTGATTTTAAAGGAGAATATATGCGTATCGCTTCGATCGATCATATCGTTTTAACGCTGGCAAATTTGCAACGGACGCTTGATTTTTACATACGCGTGCTGGGTATGCGGGAGATTGATTTTTCAAACGGACGCAAAGCTCTAGCCTTTGGCTCGCAAAAGATAAATTTGCACGTAAAAGACGAGGAGATTTTGCCAAACGCGCGAAACGCAAACATCGGAACGGCTGATATTTGCTTACTTACCGATACGCCGCTTGAGCTAGTTTTAGAGGAGCTAGAGGTTGCCGGCATCGCCGTAGAGCAGGGCATCGTGCCGCGAACCGGCGCGCTTGGAGCGATAAACTCAATCTATGTGCGCGACCCGGACGGAAATTTGATAGAGATCAGTAGATACGTTTAAATTTGACGGGTTTGTAAATTTAACGCCAAGAGGCGAAGCGTTAAATTTAACCTCAAATTTAACGCCTGCCCTTGTTAAATAGCATTTTATCGCGACTTACTGCGACTCCCTTGCGTTCATCTTTATATAAATATGTAAGATGTCTATCGCCGCAGGCGTCACGCCGCTGATCTCGCTAGCCGCAAATAGCGTCGGCGGGGCAAATCTCTCGAGCTTTTCGACCACTTCGTTGCTAAGCCCGCTGATACCGCGGAAGCTAAAGCCTGCTGGGATTTTCACGCTCATCATATCTTTCATGCGGTCGATCTGTTTTTTTTGCTCGGCGATGTAGTGCTGGTATTTGGCTTCGGTTAAAATTTGCTCCAAGCTAGCTTCGTCGAGCGCCTCAAAAAATGGATCTAGCTTGCGCAGCTTTTCGCCCGTGAAGCTCTTTCTGGCGACGATTTTTTGCAGGGTTAAATTTTGGCTGATTATCTCCTCGTCTAGGCTAGCTAAAAGCTCTAAATTTCGCTTCGTCGGCGTGATCTCGGTGCTGTTTAGCAGCTCTAGCCCGCGAGCCAAATTTGACCTTATGGCTTCTATTTTCTCAAACGTCGCTTCGTCTAGCAGCCCAAGCTCGCGGCCGTATCCGCCTAGGCGTAGCACGGCGTTATCCTCGCGCAAAAGCAGCCTATACTCGGCGCGCGAGGTAAACATGCGGTAAGGCTCCTTTGTACCTTTGGTCACGAGATCGTCGATGAGAACGCCGATATAGGCCTCGTCGCGGCGCAGGACGAACGGCTCTTTGCCATCAAGCGCAAGCGCTGCGTTTATGCCGGCCATCAGCCCTTGCGCGCCCGCTTCCTCGTAGCCCGTGGTGCCGTTGATCTGGCCTGCGAGATAGAGTCCGCGCGCCTTTTTGGTCTCTAGCGTGTGTTTTAGCTCGGTCGGCTGGACGTAGTCGTACTCGATCGCGTAGCCGTGGCGCACGATGCGCGCGTTTTCAAAGCCCTTGACCGAGCGCAGCATCGCGACCTGTACTTCATACGGCAAGCTCGTAGAAAAGCCGTTGATATAGTACTCCGTGGCCTCTAGCGTCTGCGGCTCGACGAAAAGATGATGTCTGTCGCGATCGCCGAATCTATTTATCTTATCCTCGATACTCGGGCAATAGCGCGGACCCACGCCCTCTATCTGACCCGTAAATAGCGGCGCTTTGTCGAAATTTGAGCGGATAATGTCGTGCGTGGTTTCGTTCGTGTAGGCGATGTAGCAGGGCAGCTGCGTAGGCGCGAAGTCCCGCGTGCGGAAGCTAAATGGGGTTGGATCCTCGTCGCCGCCTTGGATCTCAAGTACGCTAAAGTCTATGCTTTTAGCGTCCACGCGCGGGCAGGTGCCGGTCTTTAGCCGGCCGACTTCTAGGCCTAGTTCGCGCAGGCTATCGCTTAGATTTTTGGCGCTTAGCTCGCCCACGCGGCCGGCTTCTAGCTTGTTAAATCCGACGTGAATGAGTCCGTTTAAAAACGTGCCCGTCGTAATGATGAGCTTGCTGGTTTTATACTCGTTGCCTAGGTGGGTTTTTACGCCCGTGATCTCGCCATTTTGGCTTAAAATTTGCGTTGCGATCTCTTGGCTGATGTCGAGATTTGGCGTATTTAGCAGTAAATTTCGCATATAGACGCGGTAGCGGTCCATATCGATCTGAGCGCGGCTACCTCGCACAGCTGGGCCCTTGCTCTCGTTTAGCACGCGAAACTGTATGCCCACGGCATCGGTCGTTAGCCCCATCTGTCCGCCTAGAGCGTCGATCTCTTTTACGAGGTGGCCTTTTGCTAGGCCCCCTATTGCGGGGTTGCAGCTAGCTGCACCGATTTGCTCGGCTAGGATTGTGATTAGTAGCGTTTTTTTGCCCATTTTTGCGGCGGCGAGGCTGGCTTCGATGCCTGCGTGACCGCCTCCGACGACGATAATATCATAGTTCATATTCAAATTTTCCTTGTCCTTAAAATTCGCGATTTTATCAAAAAACAGATAAAATATACAAAAATTTAAGAAAAGACGGCGAGGAAAACTATCTTAAATTTGACGTTTTTTTGAGCCGGTGCGCGTAGTTTGGCGATTTGGTTTAAATTTATTTATAGTAATTTTTATAGAGTATTTTTTGAGAGATCGGGCGAAAATTTAACCCCGCTCAAATTTCCCTCGCGATTTTGTTCATTTTAGCAAAAATTTCCGCTCGCTCGCCATCTTTTAGGCTGCCCATTTCCAGCTTCGTCATCATCTGCATAAAATCAAATTTCTTAAACATTTTCGCGGCTTCTTTGGCTTCGCGCTCTAGTTTGGCGTAGATTTGCGCTTCGTTTTCGTCGTGGGCTAAATTTCGTAAAAACGAGCCAGTCTCGCCGCTGTGAAATTTATCCGCGCCGATTTTGTCTGCCGCACTGCTTGAATTTGCATTTTCGTTAAATTTATCTAGCATCTGGGCAAAATCCGTCAAATTTGCCGCCGCGAGCGTAGAGCCTCCTAAAAATTTATCGCCTTTTTGACCTTGAGCTACGCGGTTTGCCAAGGTCTTTAAAATCTCGTTTGAAGCGCCGTTTTTGATCTGCATTTTTATCCTTTTTATATTACTAACGGTGAGTTCTAGCAAAAAGTATTCCGTCAAATTTGAAACGACGAGATTAAATTTTGGCTTAAGCTTTCTGAAGCATTATAGGACTAAAATACTCTTTTAGTGCATTAGATAGCCTGAGCGTAATATTTTTATATTCGCATAAGGTTAAAAGAGTGCCTATTTTACCGCAAATTTAAAAATAAACTTAAAAATAAATAATTCATAAAAATTAATCTAAAAAATACAAAATTCGTCAGCCAAATGACGGAAATAAATTTTTAAAAGTAATACAATTAGCTCAAGATTTAAGAGAAATCAAGAATCGTAAAACAAGTAGAAAGGAGAATTTATGAAACAACATAAATTTGTGATCGCCGATTACAAACGTTGTATCGGTTGCGCTACTTGCATGGCGGCCTGTTTTCGTAGCGCTTACGAGCGCGGTAAGCTTTCAAAAGCTAGACTAACAGTGCTCCGTCAAGCAAAGGGCGTCATGCCGACGCAGTGTCGCCAGTGCGATGACGGTCCTTGCGCGAACGTATGTCCTACCGGGGCACTCAGGTTTGACGATAACTGCATCGAGCTGCATGAGGAGATCTGCATAGGTTGCAAACTCTGCACGATCGCTTGCCCTTACGGCGCGATAAGCTCGAGCGCGGAGCTCATGCCGTCCGTTAACTACGCGGTAGAGCCGAAGTACTACCTCGAGATCGAGAGCCAGGCGGGCGCGAAAAATACCGCTATCAAATGCGATATGTGTTTCGGTCGCGAAAACGGCCCTGCATGCGTCGAGGTTTGTCCGACCAGCGCGATAATCATGGTCGATCCGCTACGCAGCCAGCACAAGCTTGGCAACAGGATCGAGCAGGAGGCGGCGCAGGATTTCGTAAATAAAATTTTACACGGAAGCGGAAATTTAAAAGAGCCTCACGTTTTAGCCGATATCGGCGCTCAGGACGTGGACGGCGAGGGCGACGTCATCGTTATCAACGAGCTTGACAAAACTCCTAGCGAGCAGGCAAGAGAGCAAGCGGCGTCAAATTCGCGCGCTATGAACGACGAAAATAGCGGCGCACAAGGGGGTGCGAGATGGTAGGCGTTTATCTACTTTTCTTAGTTAGTGCCGCCGTTAGCATCCTGCTCTACGGTGCGCAAAAATCAGCCGTCAAAATCGGCTTTGGATTAAGCGCGATCAGCTGTTTTTACGCGCTTTGCTACTTTGTGGCCAACATGGGCGTGACCCAAGGCTTCGCTCTAGGCGGAGACTTTTTATACGCGCCTAAATTTGAGCTAACTCCGCTTGGAAATTTCTTTAGCTTCGTGGTCGTCTTTATCGGCTTTGCCAGCAGCGTCTACGGTATGAGCTACGCGGAGGAATACATCAAAAAAGCAAACGTCGGCGTTTTCGCCTGTTTGTTTAACCTTTTCATCCTTTCGATGCTTTTAGTCATCAGCGCAAATAACGTATTTTGCTTCGTCGTTTTGTGGGAGCTTATGACGCTTATTTCGTCTTTCCTCATCCTAGTAAACGACGGCAAAGGCACGCTAAAAGCGGTGATGGTATATCTTGGCATCGCTCAGGTCGGTGCGTTTTGTATCACGTGCGGACTGCTAATAATGGCTCACTATGCGGGCAGCGCTGAGTTTAGTAAATTTGCCCACCTAAATATGCCTGCTGCGGTTAGCGTCGTGGTGTTTATACTATTCCTAGTAGGATTTGGCAGTAAAGCGGGTATGTGGCCTTTCCACGTATGGCTACCGATGGCTCACCCGGCCGCTCCTTCAAACGTATCTGCGCTAATGAGTGGCGTTATGATAAAGGTTGCGCTATTTACTCTAGTTAAATTTACGCTTTTCTTACCGCTAAGCATATATTTTGGTCTAGCGGTTTTGATTTTGGGTGCTGCTAGTTCATTGTTTGGCGTTCTTTACGCTCTTTGTCAGCACGACTACAAAGCGCTCCTTGCCTATCACTCAGTTGAAAATATCGGCATCATCTTGCTTGGTCTTGGTACCGGTCTATACGGTCTGGCCGCCGGAAACATGACGCTTGCCGCGATCGGATTTTTAGCTGGATGCTACCACGTAGTTAACCACGCGATATTTAAAGGCTTATTGTTCCTTTGTGCTGGTTCTGTTTTGCACGCTACGCACACTCGCGATATGGACGTGCTAGGCGGCCTAGCTAAAAAGATGCCTTGGACTTCTGTTGGTATGTTTATCGGTATCATGGGTATCGCAGCACTTCCTCCGGTTAACGGCTTCGTATCAGAGTGGTTTACATATCAAGGTATGCTTCAAGGCGCGCTAGAGCAGGGCATTTTCGTTAGATACGCCTTTACTCTTTCAGTCGTTGCGCTTGCATTAACAGGCGTACTAGTCGGCATGCACCTTAAGCTTTATGCAGTAATCTTTGCGGGAACTCCAAGAGATAAGAAAATTTGGGAAAACGCGAAAGAAAGCCCGATATTTATGGTGCTAGGCATGATCATACTAATGATCGGCTGCGTAGGCTTTGGCGTTGGAGCGAACGTTGTCGTCGGCTACATAATGACGGCCGTAAATTCCATAGGCGGCGCAGGCGGTTACGTAGCTAGCCACGGTATAAATTTGACCTCAAATTTAGGCAGTATCGTTTCTACTCCGCTAATCGCTATCATCTTATGTTCTACTATGGTTTTGCCTTTTGCGATTTTAGCTTTCATGAAAGCAAACCGCGAGAAACCTCGCGAGACAGATCCTTGGGCTTGCGGATTTAAATACAGCTCTCGCATGCAAATGACGGGTGGCCCTTTCACCGGCGATCTAAGACGCATAATGAACTGGCTGTTTAAAGGCGATAGAAAAGTCGTAACCAAGGGCTATTTCAACCCGATCGAATACCACAACCATCCAAAAGATATCTGGTGGGGGCTATTTTACGAGCCTGTGATCGAGTGGAGCAAGAAAATAGCCGACAAAATAGGCATAATGCAAAGCGGCTACACCAACGTTTACGCGCTATATATCCTCGTATATCTTTGTGCGATACTAGCGGTTAGCTACTTTTTGATATAGGGGGCGTGAGATGGAAATTTTACAGACTATATTTTTAATGATATTTCAAGTCGTCGTCATCGTCTTAGTCGCGCCCTTGTTTGACGGTATGGCCAGAAAACTAAGAGCCAAACTACAATCAAAACAAGGCAGCGATTTCTTTCAGACGTATCGCGACATCATAAAGCTATTTAGACGCGGCAGGACCGTGCCTGAGTGTTCTCACTGGGTATTTAGATGGGCGCCGTTTTTCCTATTTGCCACTTCGGCGGCGATACTAGCGGCTATTCCTATTACTTATAGCAAGAGCACGATTTTTGGAGCTTACTCCGATATTTTCGTGATTCTTTATCTAGGCGCGCTTTTGAGATTCGTATTTGGCGCCGCATCTTTAGATAGCGGTAACCCGTTTGCGGCTACCGGCGGCGGACGCGAACAAATGCTAGCCGTTTATGTCGAGCCTGTTATGATAATGTGCCTAATCGTCGTTATGCTAGCGGCAGGTACTTCAAATTTGGTCGAGATACAATCAATGGTAAAAAACGGCCAGATCGGATATCAGATCCCAAGCTTTGCGGTTGCTTCGATCGCATTTTTGTGGTGCATATACGTTGAAACCGGCAGAAAGCCTTTTGACCTCGCAGAAGCCGAGCAAGAGTTGCAAGAAGGCTTACTAGGCGAATACGCAGGTAGCGATCTTGGCTTAGTTCAAGCGGCGCTTATCTTAAAACAATTTGCGATGATAGGACTTTTCCTTTCGATTTTCGAACCGTGGAATTTTAGCAATCCGTTTTTAGCGGTGATAATTTTCGTTTTAAAAACGGGAGTGTTTTACGTAGCAGCCGTGTTTATAGACAACTTCGGACCGAGATTTAAGATGACTTCGTCCTTGCGTAAAAACGCGGTAGCCGCTCTAGCCATATCTTTCGTGGCTTTGACGCTTTACGTCGTGGGGGTGTGAGATGAATGCAGATATGACTATGTTAGACGCATTAGCTATCGGCATGATAGTAACGTCTTTGGCGGTATTTGGGCTACGCAGCCTAAAACTATCCGTCATCGTTTACGCGATCGAGACATTACTTTTAGTCGGTATATTTGCTATGTTGGCGTCTAAATTTAACGCGTCGCAGCTATCCATGTGGGCGGTAGTGGCGTTTTTTACGAAGGTTTTATTCGTGCCGGCGATCTTGCTTTGGTTGATTAAAAAGCTTAATGTCGTTAGCGAGGATGAGCCGGTGGGCGGCTTTTTCGTGAGCCCTGTTATAGCGATGGGATTTTCTCTAGCTTTAGCGATGAGTATCAACCCGATATTCCTTCAATTTTCGCTAATTCAAGAGAAAATAATGCTACTAGCGGCGGTTTGCGTGTTTATGATGGGGGTTTTTGGCTTTATGCTTAGAAACTCTTTTATCAAGCAAATTTTAGCCTACTGCCTTTTTGAAAACGGCATACATCTAAGCCTGGCGCTCATGGCTTACAACTCAAACGAGCTTGTAGAGCTTGGTATCTTAACGGACGCGATTTTCGCCGTTATCATCATGAGCGTTCTAGCTATCAGATTTTATAAAGCATACGGCAGCCTTGACACGTCTAAGGCTACGAATTTAAGGGGATAGAGATGGATAGTTTAACTTTGATATTAATTTTACCGCTTCTTGGAGCGATATTGCTATTTTTCTCTCCGAAAAATTACGCGACTTTGAGTTTGCTTCACGTTGCGGTTAGCGCGGTTACGTCTTTGGCATTGCTATTTAACGTAAGCAAGGTTTTATCGAGCGGTACTTTTTACGCGCACGATAAATTTTTGTTTCTAGATAGCCTTGGCTGCGTGTTTTTGGTGCTTATCGCGGTTACTGGATTTTTGGTAAATTTGTACGCGACTCACTATATGAAATGGGAGCTCGAAGAGGGCCATATAAATTTGGACGCGCTTAGAAAATACTATGCGCTTAGCCACGTATTTATATTTACGATGACTCTAAGTGTCATCTGTAACAACGTCGCCTTTATGTGGGCTGCGATCGAGGCTACTACGCTTTCATCAGTGTTCCTAGTCGCGATCTTAAAAGACCAAAAATCAACCGAGAGCGGCTATAAATACATAGTCCTTTGCTCTATCGGCCTAGCGTTCGCGCTTTATGCGACTGTACTTCTTTACTCTGCGACCTTTGCGGAGATAAAAGACGGCGAAACCGCGATGCTGTGGACCGGTATAATGGCAAACGCTAAAAATTTGAGCCCTGACGTTGCTAAGCTAATATTCGTCTTTGCGCTCATCGGTTTTGGTACGAAAGCAGGTCTTGCTCCTACGCATACGTGGCTTCCGGACGTTCACGCTCAAGGCCCTGCGCCGATTTCGGCTCTACTTTCAGGCGTTTTGCTAAAGTGCGCGATGCTAGCTTTATTTAGATATTACGCTATCGCGGCTCAAGCTACTGGTATGGAGTTCGTTCAAAGCGTGATGGTAATCTCAGGCCTTATTACGTTGTTCGTCGGCGGTATATTCCTGATTAGACAACACGACGTAAAAAGAATGTTTGCCTACCACTCTATCGTGCATATGGGCGTTATTGCCTTTGCATTGGGTGTTGGCGGACCTTTTGGGCTATTTGCGGCGATTTTCCACTGCCTAGCTCACAGCTTTACAAAAGCTCTTGCGTTTTGCTCAACGGGCAACATCGCTAGAATTTACGGTCACAAAGATATGACTAAAATGGGCGGTATGGTAAAGATTGCACCGATAACCACTATGATGTTCGGCGCTGCGGTTTGTTCGCTAGTAGGCGTCCCTGCGTTTGCGATATTTGTCAGCGAATATAACGTATTCGTCGGCGCTATAAACAGCGGTCAATATTTTAGCGTTGCGCTATTTGCGATAGCTCTTGCGATCATCTTTATCGCGGACTTCTCACACTTTAACATGGCAAGTTTTGGCGAGCCTAAAGCTGCGGTCGTTCACAATAAAGAGATGAGCATAGTAGAAAATTTACCGCTTATCCTGCTTTGCGCGCTAATCATAATATTTGGCGTTTGGCACGTAGAAAACTTTTACGCTCTAGTCAATGAGGGCGTCAAAATAATGATGGGAGTTTGAAGATGAGAGGCGATAAATTTGTAGAAATTTTAAAAACAAAGGTAAAGGTTTTAGAAGTAACACGCCAAGCCGACGACCAAATTACGGTTTTAGTCGATAGAAACGACCTTCCGCTTGCGGTTAAGACCCTTTACTACGATATCGGTGGCTTTTTAAGCACGATGATACCAAACGACGAGAGGGCGATAAACGGCTGTTTCGCGCTTTACTACGCGATATCCATGGAAGGCAGCAAGATGACGGAGGCGGATGATTTTGCCGCAGAGGATAAGTGCTTTATCACCGTTAAAACGCTAATCCCGGGCGTCGATCCGACGTTTCCGTCCGTTACGCCGCTAGTGCCTGCTTGCGTGTGGTATGAGAGGGAGGCCTTTGATATGTTCGGCCTAGTTGCCGAGGGCCTACCTGATAAACGCCGCTTGGTTTTAGCCGACGATTGGCCAGACGGCCTTCATCCGCTTAGAAAAGACGCGATGGACTACCGCTATAGACCAGATCCCGTCGCTCACCAAGACGAGCCTGATGCCGAGTTTTTGTTTCCTAGCGGCGATAGTGTAGTCGACGTACCGCTTGGGCCTTTACACGTTACATCTGACGAGCCTGGACACTTTAGATTGTTTTGCGACGGCGACGAGATCATAGATGCAGACTACCGCTTGTTTTATCAACACCGCGGTATGGAAAAGCTAGCCGAAAACCGTATGAACTACGATCAGATGGGTTACCTTGCAGAGCGCGTCTGCGGAATTTGCGGTTACGCTCACGCGATTGCTTGTATCGAAGCGGCGGAAAGGGCTATAAAGCTAGAAATTCCGTTAAGAGCGCAAGCTATCCGCGTGATTTGCCTTGAGATCGAGCGCCTTCACAGCCACCTTTTAAATATCGGTCTAGCTTGCGAGGTAACGGGTAACTATAACGCCTTCATGCATATCTTTAGGGTGCGCGAGTACTCTATGGAGCTAGCCCAACTCGTAACCGGCGGTCGCAAGACATACGGTAACGTCATCATGGGCGGACTTCGCCGCGATATGACCGACAATGAAATCAGGCAAGGCCTTGCCATCATAAACAAACTCGACGTTCAAATTACGGAAATTTGGGATGCCGTGATGGAGGATAAACGCCAACTAGGACGCTGGAAAGGCGTAGGCGTACTTGATAAGCAAGTCGCTCGCGACTTTAGCCCGGTCGGTCCAAACATGCGCGGCTCTGGCTTTAAGCGCGATAACCGCTACGACCACCCTTACGACTTCTTTAAATATATCGAATTTGAAGTCGCGGTAGAGCACGGCGGAGACGTATTTAGTCGCGAAGTCGTGAGATACAAGGAGCTAAAACAGTCTATTCATATCATCAGGCAGTGCTTTGAGCTAATGCCTCAAACGCCGATCATGATAGATCCCGTGACTATGATTAAGCCTGAAAATTTCGCGCTCGGACACGACGAGGCTCCTCGCGGAGAAAACGTCCACTGGATCATGCAGGGCAGCGCGCAAAAGGTTTTCCGATGGAGATGCCGCGCGGCTACGTATAACAACTGGCCGAGCCTCCGCTACCAGTTCCGCGGAAATAATATCTCTGACGCCGCATTGATCGTTTGTTCGCTTGACCCGTGCTATTCGTGCACCGAGCGCGTTACAGTCGTGGACGTAAATACTAAAAAGAGTAAAATTTTAACCGAAAAAGACCTTAAGAGATTTTGCCAAACCGGCAAGATTAGCAAAAAGGATTTAAGATGATGAAGTTATTTGACATAACCGAAAAATACGGAAAGGCGACCTACGCCTATCCGTTTGAGCCCTACAAAGTGCCCGACAATTTCCGCGGGCAGCCGTTTTATACCTACGAGCTTTGCGTAGGTTGCGCGGCATGCGGCGTAGCGTGCCCTAGTAACGCCATAGAGCTAAAAATGAACGAAAAACAAGATAAACTCGTGTGGCAGTTTGATTGCGGACGCTGCATATTTTGCGGACGCTGCGACGAGGTTTGTCCAACCGGCGGCGTGCGCTTAAGCCAGGGTTTTGAGCTTGCGGTTAAATTTGACAAGAGCGCGCTGATCCAACGCGGCGAGCTAGAGATGCAAAAGTGCAAATGCTGCGGCAAACCGTATACGCCGGTTCGCCTCATTAACTATACTTTTTCAAAGCTTAGTACGGCAAATTTACTCCCGGGCAGGCTAGAGGAAGCTAAGAACTACCTTTATATTTGTCCTGAGTGCAAAAAAGCGCAATCCGTCGAGCGCTTAACTAAAGACGTAGAGGAGGGGATAAAATGAGCCTTTATCAAGTTCCCGAAAATATAAAAACGGCAAACGACCTAACCGCAAAGCTAGAGCATCTAAAAAATATCAAACGAAGCTTTAGCGTTTACCGCATCGACTGCGGCAGCTGCAACGGCTGCGAGATAGAAATTTTCGCTGCTATCACGCCGATGTGGGATCCGGAGCGCTTCGGCTTTAAGCTCGTAGCCAACCCTCGCCACGCAGACATCCTGGTTTGCAGCGGCCCGGTTACGCGCCAGATGTACTATCCGTTACTTCGCGCTTACGAAGCAGCTCCTGATCCAAAGATTGTGGTTGCATTTGGCGCATGCGGAAGTACGGGCGGTATATTCTACGACGCATATAGCGTTTGGGGCGGTATAGATAAGATCATCCCTGTAGACGTCTATATCCCGGGCTGTCCTCCGCATCCGGCTAGCGTCATCTACGGCCTTGGCATGGCTCTTGGTATCATAGATCAAAAGCTGCAAAAAAGAAGCTTCGAGCAGGACGACTGCAAGGTTCCGGCTGTTAAAGAGTCTATCATGGGCGACATACTTTTTGAGCGAGATTTGGAAGCCGAGTCAAAGAGGCTGATGAGCTATATATTTGGCAGAACGCTGTTTACTAAGTATATGGACGCAGCCAAAACATCGCCAGATATCCATGACGTAGCGGCGACTAAAAAAGCGATACTAGAAGCCATGTATAAAGAAGAAGATCCTAGATATGCCGAGTGCATGGGGCTTTTATACAACGACGTCTATCTAAAATACGCAAACGCAAAACAGGGTGAAAATGCGATCGACGTCAAAAAAGAAATCTGGGATAAAAGATGATAAGAGTCTATAAGCTCACTCGCCGCCACATGGACGAAAACGAAAAAATGCCCAAAGAGCTAAAGGATATCAAGCTCTTTTCTACCTGCGTCGGTCACGGCGTGGGTACGATCGATTTTAGCCAGAAGCTACTTGATATCAGCGACGAGGAGTATGAGCGTATCGTCGCAAACGGCGGCGAATACGTCAAATTTAAGCTGGGAAATTTAAGTAAGTATTTCGAGGTGGAGATATTTAGAGAGCATGCGGCCAGGCTCATCCCAGAGCTTTGCGAATGCGAGCTAAAGACTGAGCTTGAAAATTTACGCGAGGGATATCTGGTGCTTAGGAAGGATTTTTGAGATGAATTTAAATGTTGCGCAGAAAATTTTAGCCGAGATAGGACATGTAGTCCATCGCAGGCTAAAATTTTCAAGCTCATTTAAAGGCGCTCAAAAAAGAAAGGAAAAGAGATGAAAAAGGCTTTGCTTTGCATCGGTAATCCCATGCGCGGCGACGACGACGTAGGCAACGAAACCGGGCGAATCGTCGAGGCAAATTTGAAAGATTGGCGGGTATTTTACGGACAGGATGTGCCTGAAAACGAGTTTGGCGCGCTTAGAGAATTTGGGCCTGATATCATCGTCGTGGTAGATGCTATGAGCGGGTTTAAAGACGGCGCGATCGAGTTTTTCGATCTGAGCAACGAGCGCGACTATATCTACTCGACGCACAATCTACCCACGCCAGTGCTTTTGAGCTACCTGCGTAAAATTTGCCCAAAAACGCTATTTTTAGGCATTAGCGTGCTACTTGAAAACGTGCTTGATTTTAAAGAGGGCTTAAGCGAAAACGCAAAAAAGAGCGCGCAAAAGGCCTATGAGCGTATCGTGGAGATAGATAAAAATTTAAAATAGGAGAAGGACATGTTAAATCCTGCAGAAACCGCGCAAGCGGTGTCAAATTCGATGGAGCACAAGGCGCATACTCCGTTAGTAAGCATTATTTTTCTAGCCATCATGGCTGGTGCGGCGATCGCGATGGGCGATATTTTCTGGGCGCACTCGACCGTGGGTATGGCTGAAAAGCAATCTATCGGTCTTGCAAATTTCATCGGCGGCATCACCTTTAGCTGCGGACTTATGATGGTTGTTTTCTACGGCGGACATCTATTTACTAGCTCGGTTTTAAGCGGCGTTAGCGCGTATGAAGGCAAGCTAAATTTAGGCAAAACCTTTAGCTACTGGGCGATCGTTTGGATATTTAACTTCGTCGGCGGCGCGCTAATTGCCTATATGTACTACTACTCTGGCTTACCGCTAAAATACGACGGCTACATCTTGCAGCACTTCGTACCGGCAGGTATCGGCAAGATCACTGCTCCGTTTCACGAGCTGTTTATCCGCGGTATCTTTTGTAACGTGTTTGTTTGTATGTCTATCTGGACTGCGACCAGCGAGAGCAACCTATCTGGTAAATTCTTTGCGATCATGTGGATGATCGGCGCGTTTGTCGCATGCTCTATGGAGCACTGCGTGGCAAATATGTTCATCATCACCGAAGCCATCATCTCAAAAGCTCACTACATCGCAGCAAGCGGCGGCGACGTCAATGCGGCAGCAGCGTTGCTCCACACTACGGCTGATAAGCTAGATGTGCTAAACTGGGGAAATTTCATCGTTAAAAACCTAGTTCCGGTTACGCTAGGCAATATCTGCGGCGGGCTTTTCTTTGTGGGATTAGTTGGGTTTATGGCGAATAAATTTGATATGAAAAAGAAGTAATTCCCCATAAATGAACGGATTTCAAGCTTTAAAATTTTAAACCCGTTTTGGTTACGGACGGACGAGTCCGCTCCCTCACGGGTTAAAATTTTAAAGTTAAACTACGCCTATTCTGTCTTGAATATTTATTACATAGCTTGCTAAATTTACAAATTTAACTGCATTAAATTTAAAAACTCAAATTTGGCGTTTTTGTCGTAAGGTTCTTGGTGCGTGAATTTAAATTTTAGTTCGTATAGCTTTGTAGCTTTTCATAATCCACTATCAAAAATTCATGCGGCGTTATGCGTCTGATGATGTCGTCTTTTATGAGCTCGTTAAACGCCGTGCTTGCACTTTGGCGCTTGAGTCCGACGAAGCTTGAAAGCACCTTTAGTGAAAACGGTAAAAAGACGTAGTGATAGCCGTTTTGCATCAAATTTTGCTCGGCGGCGAGCTCGACGAGGAAGTTTGCGATGCGCCCCTTTGCGCTTTCAAAAAGTATCGATTTTATGATTTGACGCTGCAGCAAGGAGATATTTACGAGCGTGTCGGCGTATGCTTTGGCAAATCGCTCATTTTTTAGCAGCTCGCCCATATCGCCCGCGTCGATCGAGTAGACCTCGCTGTCCTCTAGGATCTCTAGCACGCACACGTCGTCCACGATCGAGATGTTGTCTTTTTGTAGGTGATAGACGATAAACTCCTCGCCGTCCTCAAAGAACGAGAGCTTGCCCGAGCCGCTTTTAAATATCACTACTTTGATTGATTCTGCGTAGATTGTGGCGCCTTTAGCCAGAAGCTCGCGGTTAAATTTAGCAAGCTCGTTTTGATCCAAAACGTCTAAAATATCGGTCTCGAGTAGGCCTAGTCGTGATTTTTTCAAGTTTATCGTTTCTTATGATTATTATTCGGCGATTATTTTATCTTAAATATTTTTAAAGTGGATTAAATTTTGATCAAGCTTTGGGCGATTGCTCTGCGGGTTTTGCATATTTACGCCGCGCTAAAAAGCGAGCGCTAAAATTTGACTGCTAAATTTAGCCCGTTCTGAGCCTAAATTTTATAAAATAGCTCAAAATTTAAGGACTAAAAATGTTTAACGGACTGATTAGAGAGATCGCGCAGGTTGCGAGCTATTCGCAAAATACCCTGCGACTAAAAGCCTCGTACCGCCCAAATTTAGGCGATAGCGTCGCGGTAAACGGCGCGTGCTTGAGCGTGACGCAGCTGCACGCAGACGGCTTTAGCGTGGAGCTTAGCGCCGAGACTAGGGCGCACATCGTGACGGAAAACTTGCGCGGACGCGTGCATATCGAGCCTGCGATGCGGCTAGCAGACCGCGTAGACGGACACCTGCTACAAGGCCACGTAGACGCTATCGGCGAGATAGCGCGCATAGAGCGGCGCGAAAACGGGGTTGATTTTTATATAAATTTGCCCTCTAGCGTCATGCCGATGATGGCAAACAAAGGTAGCATCGCGGTCGAGGGCGTGAGCCTCACGATCAACGAAGTTTTGCCCACAGGCGTGCGCCTAACGATCATCCCGATCACGTTTCGCGAGAGTTTATTTGGCGAGTTTGAGCCGGGGCGCCGCGTAAATGTAGAAAGCGATCTGCTCGCGCGCTACGTGGCTAGGCAGCTAGAGTTTAGCCACGGTGCCCAAAACGGCGGCAAAAACGAGATCAGCTGGGACGAGTCGCAGCATATCGCGAGCCTTTATTAGGTTTGGCGGGTTAAATTTGACGAAAATGAAGCGGGAAATTTTAGACGTAGTTTTTGAAAGCGAGCGCGTTATTGCGGGCTTTACGACGCGTTTTGGCGGAGTAAGCGATGGTGAGTACGAGGGGTTAAATTTAGCGGGTCACGTCGGAGACCAGCCCGCAAACGTCGCTAAAAATCGAGAAATTTTAGCCGAGCAAATCGGCGTCGCGCCCGACAATCTAAAATTTATGAACCAAATTCACTCAAACCGCGTGGAAATTTTGCGAAATCTTGATGATGAGCTACAGCCTTGCGACGGCGTGATAACCGCGCTTAGAGGCGTAGTGCTTTGCGTTTTGGTTGCCGACTGCTCGCCTGTTTTGATCGCGGATGAGCGGCGCGGCGTGGTTGCCGCCGTGCATGCGGGCAGGGCGGGCGTAACGGGTAAAATTTGCACGAACGCGGTAAATTTGATGGCGAGCGAGTTTGGCTGCGAGGCGGCCGAGCTACGCGTGTTTGTCGGCGCAAATATCAAGGCGCGAAACTACGAGGTGGGCGAGCTTGATCTGGGCGCGTTTAACCGCTATAAAAATGGCGGCAAATTTGACATGGAGTCAGCCTTGCGGGACGAATTTACCGCGCTTGGCGTTGAGCGAGTGGAGTTTGATCCGCGCTGCACGTTTGAGACGCAGGGGCTATTTTCCTACCGCAGGGATGGGGTTACAGGGCGATTTTGTGGCTTTGCGATGAATAAAATCTCGTCAAAATAGCCGTATATGGCCTAAATTTGGGCGTAGACGAACGTGCGGCCAGGCGAGTTTAGTTAAAATTTCATTTATGTTTATTAAAAAGGGCTAAAATTTAAATCGAAACCTCATAAAAAGGAGTCAGTATGAGAAAAATTTTACTTTGTTTGATTGTTGCGGCGAGTGCGCTTTTGGCGGCACAAACGAGATCCTCAAACGAGATGGCAACCGCCCCTGCGAGCACGCCTACAAATTTGACAAATAAGCAGTTTGAAGACGCGCTAGCGATGTACCGAGTTTCGGATTTTAGCGAGGCGGCAAGGCTCTTTAATCTAGCGTGCGAGGGCGGTCACGCGCGGGCATGCTATGATCTGGGCGCGATGATCGCTAGCGGAAAAGTCGCGGCAAAGCAGCCTGGGACGGCGGCTAAATTTTACGAGCGAGCATGCAAGATGGGCGATAAGCTGGGCTGCTACGCGCTAGCGTACGCGTGCCAGACGGGTGCTGGCATAGCAAAAGATGAAGCTAGAGCATACGAACTCTATAAAAACTCATGCGAGCTTGGACTAGCTAAGGGCTGCAACGAGGCGGGCTTTATGAGCGAGCGCGGCATGGGCGTAAACGCGGACGTCAAAGCCGCGGTTAAATTTTACGAAAAAGCGTGCAAGATGGTGCTAGAGGTCGGCTGCGAAAACGCTAAAATTTTAAAGCGTTAAGCCAAGCTAGCTGCTAAAATTTAACTCGGTAGCGCGTTCTTGTTTTGCGGGGTGCGCGCCGAGTTTAAATTTGAGCTAAAATTTACTGCAAATTTTTTATAATAACCCTAAAAATCCACTAAAAATCGAGAAAAATGCCATATGAAAATTTTAAATCAAAAAATCCTCTCGCGGCAAAAATCGTCGCAAATGCGAGAAAATTTGACGTCCAGACATTGCAAAACGAAGATCTCGTAAATTTGCTTTTAAATGAGAAAAAGATCGAAATCTCGGGCGAACAAAAAGAGGCCGTAGAGCGCGTATTTACGGGGCTAATGAACATAGAAGAGGGCGTGCAGCTAAGCGGATAGTTTGCTAAATTTGACTCCCTGCTAAATCTACAAAAATAAAACCAAGCATCACTCAAACCACCGCTTCTCCAATAAAAACTGAAATATCTGGTTTTTATCAAATTTGATGTAAAATGACGGCGTGACATCGCAATCAAAATAAGCTAAAACGTAAATTTTAAAATGAAAATCCAAAGCAAAGGAGAAAATATGCTGTTACTTAAAAATGCCGACCTATACGCGCCAGAGCACGTCGGCAGGAGCGACGTTTTAGTAGGCGGAGGTAAAATTTTAGCCGTTTCCAAGGGGCTTGATTTTCGAGTTGAGGGTCTTGAGGTTTACGATCTAGAAGGCAAAATTTTAGCGCCTGGGCTCATCGATCAGCACGTGCACATCACAGGCGGCGGCGGTGAGGCTGGTTATCATTCGCGAACGCCTGAAATAACGCTATCTGGGATCATCCGCTACGGCACGACGACGGTAGTGGGCACGCTAGGCACCGACGGGTGCACGAGGAGCCTGGAAAATCTCTACTCAAAGGCCAAAGCGCTTGAATACGAGGGTATCTCGACATTCATCCATACTGGCTCTTACGCGCTACCTAGCGTCACATTTACGGGCTCCGTCACGCGCGATCTGGTGCTCATCGACAAGGTTATCGGCTGTAAGATCGCGATGAGCGATAACCGCGGCAGCTACCCGACCTCTCAGGAGCTCATCAAAACCCTAACGCAGATCCGCATCGGCGGAATGATCTCGAAAAAAGGCGGCGTGCTGCACATGCATATGGGCGGGCTCGCGGATAAATTTGACCTGATTTTTAGCGTGATCAAGGATTATTCGTTCCCGGTTAATTACTTTTCGCCGACGCATTGCGCGCGGACAAAGGAGCTTTTTGATGAAGCGATCAAATTTCAAAAAATGGGCGGCTATATCGACATCACGAGCGGCGGAAGCCAGTTTATGCCGCTTCACGAAGCTATCGCGTACGGGCTTGCTAACGGGCTAAATTTAGAGCGCCTAACGATGAGCTCGGACGGCAACGGCAGCGTGCCTAGATTTGACGATAACGGCGCATTGGTCGGCTACGGCTGCGCTTCGTGCGAGACGAATTTAGAGGTCTTGCAGGCCTGTGTCAAAAATAAAATCCTAACTATCCCGCAAGCGCTAAGCATGATGGGCAAAAACGTCGCAAAATATCTAAATTTAAACGGCAAGGGCGAGATAAAAGCTGGCTTTGACGCTGATTTTGCGGTATTTGACGAAGCTCTAAATTTAGATAGCGTGATCGCGAAAGGGGAGTTTTGCGTGAAAGAGGGCAAGCTCGTGAAAAAGGGATTTTTTGAGTGAAATTTGAAACAAATTCGCCGCTTCCTTAAAATTTGGCGAGTTTAAATTTGACGTATAATCTTGCTCGCGCCGCTTGCGAGCATCTAGCCTTTACGGCGCAAAATTTAACCGCGCCGAGGTTTGGATTATATTAAATTTAGCTTTAATTCAGTTATTTTTAAATATAATCCAAGCTTCAATTCACACACACCAGTCCTAAAATTTGGTTGCGTTTGTCTAAAACAAATGTTAATGGGTGTGGAGGAGAAACCTAAATTTCGGGGCAACCCACAAGGAGAAAACTCATGGTAACAATGAGAGATTTGCTAGAGTGCGGCGTTCATTTCGGACACCAAACACGCAGATGGAATCCGAAGATGAAAAAATTCATTTTCGGCGAGAGAAAAGGTATCTATATCATAGATCTACAAAAAACTATCCGCTACTTCCGCTACACTTATAATGTCGTTCGCGACGCAGCAGCAGAGGGTAAAACTATACTTTTCGTAGGCACTAAAAAGCAAGCCGGAGCAACTCTAAAAGAGTATGCTGAAAAATGCGGCATGCCGTACGTAAATCACCGCTGGCTAGGTGGCATGATGACAAACTTCGGCACTATCCGCCAATCTATCCGCAAACTCGAAGTAATCGAGGCTATGGAAGAAGACGGTTCTATAAATTTACTAACTAAAAAAGAAGCGCTAATGCTTCGCCGCAAAAAAGAGAAGCTTCTAGCGTCTCTAGGCGGTATCAGAAACCTAAAAACCGTGCCTGATATGATTTTCGTCATCGACACCGTAAAAGAAAAAATCGCCGTTCAAGAGGCTAACCGCCTAAAAATCCCTGTCGTAGCTCCGATCGATACAAACTGTGATCCTGACGTTATCGACTTCCCGATTCCTGGCAACGACGACGCGATCCGCTCTGTTCAGCTTTTCTGCCAAGAAATGGCTGAGGCTATCATCGAGGGACGCTCTCAGCTTGAAAAAGACGGCGGCGAGCAAGAAGAAGGCAAAGAGGCTGTAAGCCAAGCCGAAAAAGACGCAGTCGTAAACGAGGCTGCGAGCGAAGACTTCTCTGAGGACTTCAGCGAGGACGAAGAGTAATGGAAATCAGCGCACAAATGGTAAAAGAGCTCCGCGAATCAACTGGAGCTGGAATGATGGACTGCAAAAAGGCGCTAGCCGAGGCTAACGGCGACATGGAAAAAGCCGTCGATATATTGCGCGAAAAAGGCCTAGGTCAAGCCGCTAAAAAAGCCGACCGCCTAGCTAGCGAGGGTCTTGTGAGCGTTGTTGTTTGCGATCACTGCAAAACAGCAACTATCAGCGAGATAAACTCTGAGACTGACTTCGTCGCTAAAAACGCGCAGTTTCAAAATTTGACCAAAGACACTACGGCGCACATCCAAACAAATTTGATAAAAGACGTCGAGAGCTTAAACGCAAGCATCATCAACGGCGTTAAATTTGAGGATTATTTCAAAAGCCAGATCGCTACTATCGGCGAAAATTTGGTCGTTCGCCGCTTTGAGACTATAAAAGCAGACGACAAAGGCGTAGTAAACGGCTATGTGCACTCAAACGGCCGCGTAGGCGTACTGATCGGCCTAGCTTGCGAAAGTGCAGAAATCGCAAACAAAGCGGCTGAATTTGCAAGAAATTTGTGCATGCATGCAGCCGCTATGAAACCAAGCGTAATCAGCTATAAAGACCTTGATAAAGATTTTGTCGAGAAGGAATTTATCGCACTTCGCGCCGAGCTTGAAAAAGACAATGAAGAGCTAAAACGCCTAGGCAAGCCGCTTCACCACATCCCTGAGTATGCTAGCCGCTGCCAAATAGGCGATGCAGAGCTTGCTAAAGCTACTAAAGCTATCGAAGAAGAGCTAAAGGCTGAAGGCAAACCTGAGAAAATTTGGGATAAGATCATCCCTGGCAAGATCGATAGATTTTATGCCGACAACACCGTTTTAGATCAGCGCCTTACGCTGCTTGGACAGTTTTACGTAATGGACGATAAAAAAACTATCGAGCAAGTCGTTGAAGAAAAAGGCAAAGAGCTAGGTGGCAAGATCGAAGTAGTAAAATACGTTCGTTTTGAGCTTGGCGAAGGCCTAGAGAAGAAAAACGAAGACTTTGCGGCCGAGGTTGCGGCACAAATAGGCTAAATTAATGGAAATCTTAAAGGGCGTAAATCTAGGCTTTGCGTATGATTATACGCTCTTTGAGGATGTAAATTTAAGCGTAAATGCCGGCGGCAGCTGCGCCATAACTGGCGTTAGCGGCTGCGGCAAATCAACTATACTCCACATACTTTCCACTCTTTTGCGACCAAAAAACGGCGAAGTTATCTACGGGGGTAAATCGCTTTACGACCTATCGGCAAACGAGCTTTTACGCATTCGTAGATTTGATTTTGGTATTATTTTCCAGGCGCACTATCTTTTTAAAGGCTTTAGCGCGCACGAAAACATCGAGCTAGCCTCCGTTTTATCCGCTCAGAAAATCGATGATGAAATTTTGGCAAATTTAAAAATAGACGGTGTAATGAATCAAAAAGTAGGCGAGCTAAGCGGCGGACAGCAGCAGCGCGTCTCAATCGCTAGAGTGCTTTGCAAAAAGCCGCGCGTGATATTTGCCGACGAACCGACGGGAAATCTGGACAAACAAACCGCAAATGAAGTGATGCAAACGCTGTTTAACTACATCAAAGCAAACGATGCGGCGCTGGTTTTGGTCACTCACGACAACGAGCTCGCGCAAAGATGTGACGAGGTTTATCGCCTCGAAGATAAAAAATTCTCTTTAATTTCTCCTGAAGATATTTAAATATTTTTATTAGGCGGCGAGTTTTCAAATTTACTGCTTAAATTTTAAGCGTCAAATTTACGAGCTATTTTTTGAGTTTAAATTTATCGCAAACCGCCTAAAGTGACCACTTCTGAACGAACAAAATTTATAATCAAATTTAGTCTCGTAGCCGTATTTTATAAAGCGTAGCGATTTTTTAAATTTACCGCACGACAAGCTAAAATTTAACCCAAAACAAAAGCTAAAAGCGACCGCCAAATTTAAACCTCTTAAATTTAAAAAGCAACAACGGCACGAATAAAATTTGGCAGACAAAGCGGTGTTTTGCGCCCCTTGACCACACCCAAATTTCCGCACATTTTCATCTGTCTTTCAAATTTACCGAATTTTCAAGGATTTAAGCCTAAAATAACGGCATTTAAATTTAAAACGAAAGATTCAAGTGGAGCTAGTCGAGTTTTTTGCGCCCGAGCGCGTCATCACCTTTATGCTGCTATTTGCGCGTATCGGCGGGCTGATGCTATTTTTCCCGTTTTACGGGCATGAACAAATCCCCATGAGCGTCAAGACCGCATTTTCGTTTCTACTCACGCTATTTTTGTTTCCGCTTGCCAGCATCAAAAGCGGCGAGATTTACTATCTAGCCGTAGAGATCGTGAGCGAGGCGGCGCTGGGGGTTTGCGCAGGGTTGCTGCTTCATATCGTTTTTGCCAGTTTGCAGCTAGCGGGCGAGCAGATATCGATGATCATGGGTTTTTCGATGGCTTCGGTGCTTGATCCACAGACTGGCCTTAGCTCGCCCGTGATCTCAAATATCATAAATTTCCTCGCACTCATGACCTTTTTGGCCTTTGACGGGCATCATTTGATCCTACTTTTTATCTCAAATTCGCTCACGCACGTTCCGTTAGGCGGCTTTTACCCGAGCCCAGATATCGTACAGTATGCCTCTAAATCTATGATAAATTTGTTCACTTTTGGCTTTATTATTTCCTTCCCGATTTTGGCGCTTTCGCTACTTTCTGATTTGATTTTTGGTATGCTGATGAAGACAATGCCGCAGTTTAACTTGCTGGTCGTTGGCTACCCGATCAAGATCACGATCGGCTTTGCCGTGCTGATCGCGATATTAGCGGGCATGATGGAGCTTTTTAGGCAGCTTGTGCTTCGCGTTATCAACGACCTTCCGTCGCTATTTTTCTAAAACTAAGCTTGAAGTAATGGAAAATGTTTTAAAATACGTTTTTTAGGTATAAAAAGGAGAATTCGTGAAAATCGTTCTTGCAAATGCCAATCCCGCGGTATCGCGTTTGGCGACGCTGGCTCTTAGCAAAATGGGTTACGAATATGTTGAGATCGGCGATGTAGGCGAGCTTAGCGGCGTTTTTGACGTGCTTATTTTAGACAGCGATATCGACGTAAAAGAGACGAACCTAAAAGAATTCGCAAATAAAATTTTATACCTTTCCTCTAAAAATTCTCCGACCTTTGAATATGCCGACAGGATACTGCCAAAGCCGTTTTTACCGACGGAATTTATCACTATCGTGGAGGATCTAGCGAGCAAGACAAAGAGCACCGAGCAGCCTGTTACGACAAGCGATGAAACCGGCGAGGCATCGTCCGATGGGTTTAAGTTTGTGAACGATCCGACCAAAGAAATCATTGAGAAAGAAATAATCGATGCCGACATTGGCGGATTTGGGTTGGATAATCAATTAGTTAATGTTGCTCAAGAGGTTCATGGTAAAGATAGCGCATTTGATGAGCTAAGCGAGATTGTAAAAGCTATCGACGATATGGACGAGCTAAGCGACAAACTTGAAGACGATGAGCTAAATTTGGATGGTTTGATTGATGATGAAATAATGAAATTCGGAGAACTAGACGAATTTGATGTTGCCGTAAAAGATAATAATTTTGATGAGATTTCTTCGGATTTAGATGCCGACGATAAGCGTGTAGATGTCGAATTTCAAATACCGGATGATCCTATATTTGACGCAACCGAGTTTGATGCAGCGCATGGCGGAGAGGAGTTAAAAGGATTTGATGGGGGTAAATTAGAGCTTGATTTTGATGATAGGATTGAAGATATCAAGAGTCAAATCGATGAAATCGACAAGATGGACGATCTGTCGGAAAATTTGAATGCAGACGACGAGGATTTGGATATCAAATTTGAAACGAGGGAAGATTCTACATTTAACATAACGGAGTTTGCAACCGTAGAGGGCGAGAAAGACCTTGAAGTTGTAGAAGATTTGAAAGAAACAGTAGCTGATGATAAATTTGCGGTCGATAAGCTCGATGAGCAAGAGGATATTTTCGCTAGCGAAAATATGAAGTTTGATGAACCTAGCGAACAAGCTGTGTATGTAGCAAACAGTGTTTTAGGCGATGAATCTTCACTAGAAGATATGGATTTGGCGGGCGAGACGGAGCAAATAGAGTTTAGCGGCGAAGAAAATTTGACGCAACATGCTTTGGATGATGAGCTTGCGGAGGATATTTTCGCCGCAGACGAGCAAGGCGAGACGGAAATAAGCTCCGAGCAAGAAGAGCAAGAAATCAGCGAACCAGAAGCCATGCAAAACGATCTTGAAATAGCTCAGGAGCTTGATCCGAGCGAGTACGGCGACATCGATCAAATAAGCGAAAAAGATATGGCGTTAGTGCTTAACGAGAGCGGGTTATTGGATGATGAGATGGTAAATTTGAGTTCGCAAAAAGATCAAGCAACGTCAAAGATGGACGAACTAAAGGTTCAAATTTCAGACGCCGTGGCTAAAAATCTAGAAAATTCGTTGCAAGACGGCGAACTGCGAGAGGCTCTAAAAAATCTCAATATAAAAATCAATATAAGCTTTGAGGAAAAGTAGTTGAAGGGGCAAATTTTAATTATCTCCGGTCCTAGCGGTAGCGGTAAAAGCACACTTTTAAGCCGTCTTTTAAAAGAGGAAAACGATCTTTATTTTTCGATATCAAGCACAACGAGAGCGCCGAGGCAGGGCGAGACCGAAGGCGTGAATTATTATTTTATAAGCGAAGACGAGTTTAAAAAAGGCATAGATGCGGACGAGTTTTTAGAGTGGGCGTGCGTACACGGCAACTACTACGGTACTTCGCTAAAGCCCGTTTTAAAGGCACTTGAAGAAGGCAAGATAGCGATTTTTGACATCGATGTGCAGGGCTTTAATATCGCAAAATCAAAATTTGCCAAAAATATCACCTCCGTTTTTATCACGACTGCTAGCAAAAACGAACTAAAATCAAGGTTGCAAAATCGCGGCACCGACAGTGCAGAAACTATCGAAAAACGGCTGATAAACGCGGTCGGCGAGATGGAGCATATCTTAGAGTATGATTATTTTTTGATAAATGATGATCTGCAAAGCTGCTATGAAAATTTGCGTGGGATTTTGCGCTCGATGCGCCTAAAAACGTCAAATTTAGACGCAAAAGAGATTATTAACAAATGGAATAATTGATAAAATTATGCTAATATAACGAAAATCAAAAGGAGAAAAAATGGGTCCAAGCGTCCAACAATTGCTTATTATTTTACTTATCGTGGTCTTGCTTTTTGGAGCGAAAAAGATCCCCGAGCTCGCAAAAGGCCTAGGTAAGGGCATAAAGAGCTTCAAATCAGAAATGGAAGACGATAAAAAAACCGAGAACGTAGAAAAAGTAGAAGAGAAAAAAGAAGAAACCGCAACCGCCGCAAAGACTGAAGATGCGGCTAAAAACGCGTAAGGAAAGGCGTTGAAAAAAAGCGTAATAAACGAAATAAAAGGCGCCGTGGACTTTGATTTTGCGCTGGAAAAGCCAAAAGATAAGGGCTTGGCGCACTACGCGATGCCTACTTTTAGCCTGGCAAAACAGCTCAAAAAATCCCCAGTAGCTATCGCTGCCGAGCTGGCGTCTAAATTTGAAAATAGCGAAATTTTCGAGGCAACGGCGCTAAACGGCTATATAAATTTTAAACTAAAGCCCGCATTTTTAGATAAATTTGCCTCCGCTAGCCTTGCAAATCCGAGCGAGTTCGCAAAAGGCGGCGGAACTAGCGGCGAGAAAATTTTGCTCGAGTACGTCAGCGCAAATCCGACCGGTCCGCTTCATATCGGGCACGTTAGGGGCGCGGTTTTCGGCGATACGTTAGCTCGCGTCGGGCTTCATATCGGCGAAAATATCTCGACTGAATACTACATTAACGACGCAGGCAATCAAATCGAGCTTCTAGGCACATCTATTTCGCTTTGGGCGCGCGAAAATCTGTTCGGCGAGAGCGTGGCGTATCCGGAGAAATTTTACCGCGGCGACTACATCGAACCTATCGCAAAAGAGGCGCTAGAGAAATTTGGCAAAGAGATATTTTACGACGAGAGCCGAAATCTCGAACTCGCCGAGTTTGGCAAGGATAGAGTGCTGGTTTTGATCAAGCAAAATTTAGCCGACGCGCAAATTTTTATCGAGAACTGGGCTAGCGAAAAGAGCTACTACGACAAGCTCCCTCTCACACTGGACCGCTTAAAAAGCGAGAACGGCATCTATGAGAGCGAGGGTAAAGTCTGGCTAAAATCAAGCGAAGTGGGCGACGAAAAAGATCGCGTCATCGTGCGCGAGGACGGTCGCGGCACCTACCTAGCTGGCGACGTGGTGTATCACGACGATAAATTTAGGCGCGGGTTTGATCGCTGCATCGACATCTGGGGTGCCGATCATCACGGCTACATCGCACGCATGAAGGCGGCGCTACATCTGCTTGGATACGATGAAAATCGCCTTGAGATCATACTTTCACAGATGGTGAGACTGCTAAAAGACGGCGAAGCCTACAAGATGAGCAAGCGCGCGGGCAACGTCGTGCTGATGAGCGACGTGGTCGAGGAGATCGGCTACGAGGCGCTTAGATTTATATTCCTTAGCAAGCGCTGCGACACGCACCTAGAGTTTGACGTAGACGAGCTAAAGCGCGAGGATAGCTCAAACCCGATATTTTATATCAACTACGCGCACGCCAGGATCAATCAAATTTTCGCAAAAGCAGGTAAAAACGTCGCTGATGTCGCGGGCGTGAAATTTGCAAATTTGAACGAAGACGGCAAGAATTTGCTATTTGAGGCGCTCACGCTAAACGATATCCTGGTCGATAGTTTTAACACGCGCTCGATGAATAAAATTTGCGACTACCTAAAGAGCCTGGCTGCGAATTTTCATAAGTTTTACAACGAAAATCGCGTCGTAGGCAGCGAAAACGAAGACGAGCTTTTGAAGCTTTTCGCCGTCGTCGCACTCTCGATAAAAACGGCTCTAGGGCTAATGGGTATCGCTGCAAAAGATAAGATGTAAGAGTTAAATTTAATAAATTTAGAAGCGCTTAAAACGGCGCTTCTTGTTTTAAAACAACCCCTTAAAATCCATGAATCTTTCCAAATTTTCCGCCGCATTTTTCTTTATATTTTTGATAGCGATCGAGTATCTGGCTCTCACGCCCGCACAGATAAAACTCATCGAAAACAGCTGGGATAAAGCAAATCACTTCATTGCATTCGCCGCGCTTTACGTTACTTTGTATCTTGGCTTTTCTAGGTTAAATTTGGGCGCAAAGGTCGCTATTTTGCTAGCTTATGGTATCCAGATAGAGATCATGCAGTCGTTTGTACCAAATCGCTATTTTAGCTTGCTAGATATCGTCGCAGACGGTATCGGTATAGTTTTTGGGATCTTAGTGGCGAGAATTTTGAACGGATTTAAGGCTAGATTTTAAATTTAATACTCCAAATTCGACTAGTGCTAGCTTATTTTTGCATTACACTGTTTTACTTTGTTTTAACTCAAATTTTATCGTCAAATTTAAACTAGCCCGCGGAGCAAAGCGATAAATTTATAAATAGTCGCTAAAATATGCCCTAAATTTAGCAGCAAAAGGCAAGAAAACAGCACAACTCGCGGCTAAATTTAAAAGAAAAACCCAAAACGAAAGAGTAAAAAATGAAATGGCAAGATAGCAGACGAAGCGACAACGTCGAGGATAGGCGGCAAAACAGCGTAAACAGCATGGGCTCGCTGGGCGCGCTCATACCGATTATTAGATTTTTGCTGGGCTCAAATATCGGCCGCGTGGTACTAGTTATCGGCGCGGTCGCGTACTTTATGGGCTTTAACCCTCTCGCGCTACTTGAGGGCGGCGGCGCGGGCACTCAAAGGGCGGCGCTAGATAGCCCGCAGGAGAAGGAAAAGGTCGCCTTCGTCTCGGCGGTGTTGGCGCAGACCGAGGACGTGTGGAGCAAGGTGTTTAAGGCGGGCGGCGCACAGTACAAAGAGCCTAGCTTGGTGCTTTTTAGAGACGGCGTTTCTAGCGCGTGCGGCACGGCTAGCTCGCAGATGGGGCCTTTTTACTGCCCAGCGGATAAAAAAGTCTATCTAGATCTTAGTTTTTTTGAGGAGCTAGAGGCTAAATACAAAGCCGCGGGAGACTTTGCGCAGGCGTACGTGATCGCCCACGAGGTCGGACATCATGTGCAAAATTTGCTAGGAACGCTCGGTAAAGTAAACGAGCTAAAATCGCGCACTAAAAGCCCGGTGGAGCAAAACGCGCTACAAGTCAAGGTCGAGCTACAGGCCGACTGCTATGCGGGCGTCTGGGCGCACTACATGGGGCGCTACAACGTGCTAGAAGACGGCGACATCGAGGAGGCGCTAAACGCTGCGAGCGCGATAGGCGACGACGCGCTACAGAAAAAATACCAAGGCCGCGTGACGCCCGACTCGTTCACGCACGGCTCGTCAAAGCAGCGCATGACGTGGTTTAAAAAGGGTTTTGAGGGCGGACAGCCAAGCTCGTGCGCGTTTGAGATCTGAATTTGACTTTTTAGCTCTGGACCGCGTTTGGCGAGCGTAAATTTCTACTCGGCCGCATTTAGATAAAATTTAAATCCAAGTGCGGCTTTTTCGGACCTCGTTTTGTGGAATCAAATTTAAATTTTCGTGATTTTAAGCAAATTTTAACGCGGCAGCGCCGTTTGGTTTGCAAATTTAAGCGTAAAAAGCGATAAGATCAAAAAAACGGAGCAAAAATGAAAAGAAGGGACTTCATGAAAGGCGCGGCGACCTGCGCGGCGGGGCTTGCTGCGGGGTTGGATTTGTTTGCCCAGCAGACTAGCAAGACCAGTGCGGTAAATTTGACGGACGGCGTAGATCTAAGCGGTGCGAAAAATCTCGGCGAGAGGCTTGCCGCGATGACGCCATATCTCACGCTAAATAATAGAATTTTGATGCCGATCATCGGACTTAGTGCAGCTAAATTTGATGATTTGAAAGACAAAAACGCGCTGGGGGCGGCTCTTGGGCTAGGTTACCGCCTGATCGATACGGACGGGGGCGAGGAGGCTGCAGCAGCCGCGTTTGAGGCTAGCGGTTTAGGGCGCGGACAGCTATTTATCCAAAGCTCGCTCGGTGCTCAAAACGGCGACGAAAGCGGCATGATAAAAAGCTTTGAACGCTCCTTAAAAAAACTAAATACCGACTACGTCGATCTACTTTTACTGCGCGCAGGGGCGGGCGATGCTAGCTCTGCGTGGGGCGTTTTGCAGCGGCTTTACCGTGAGGGACTTGCGGCGTCGATCGGCATTTGCGATTACCCTGGAGAATTTGGAGTCGAAAATTTAGCCAAAATCGCGCAAGGTAGCGAAGTTAAACCCGCGGTTTATCAAACGCCCTCTCGCTCCTATCTACAGCGCTTTGCTACGCGCGGCAAGGTGACCGCGACCATGACGTGCAAGTAGAGCTACTATATGAGCCCGGCGAAGAGCTAAAAGAGCCCGCGCTCGCGCAAATCAGCTAAAAATATGGTAAAACGCGGATGCAAATCATCTTGCGCTGGCTCGTACAGCACCGGTTTTGCGTGGTAGTAAACCCTGCTAGCAAGGAGCGATTGCTTGAAAATATCGATATTTTCGGATTTGAGCTAGCACGCGAGGACGCCGCGCAGGTAGAAAAGCTCTGGCGGAGCTAGTAGGCGGACGAGGTTGGGTTTAGGCGTCAAATTTGCGTGTTTTAAATTTAGAGAGCTTGGACTGATGGCAAATTTTAAGAGCGTTTTGCTTATTTGCCGCGCTAAATTTGCTAGCTTGATAGACGTTAAATTTAGCTTTAGCGGTCTTGGCTAAAATTTCGCGAATCGCAGCGAAAAAGCGGACAACGAACCTAAGGAAAATCAATGAAAAACTTGGACTACGAGGTGCTTAAGGCGGAGTGGCAAAAAGAGTGGAATGAAAAGGGCGAGAAATATGCCAAGGCCGTAAACGATATGGTGGCGTTTGCGGAGGTTCACGGCTGGGACGCCTATAATGGCGAGGAGCCCGTCGATGATAGAGCGCATCTGGGCGAGGCAATATTTGCGCTGCTAAAGGAAGCCAACGAGCGCGGCGAGACGGCGAAATTTAGAGCCGATTTTCCGCCCTCAAACATTATCTTTGAGGAGAGCGAGGATGAAGCAGGTAATGCTGACGAGAAGGATAAAATAGCAGACAAGCTAGGCAATGTAGATCAAATTTGCCCTCTTGGCGGCGAGAACGTCCTTTTTATCGTCTCGCAAAGTGATCCTGAAGGCTGGCATAAGAAGCTATATCTGCTAGAAGGCGAGCGCGTTAGCGTTATCGCAGATGGCGTCATTACGGTGGGCAAATCAAAGCGAAACGAAATTTACGCCCTTCTTAAGAGAGACGAGATTGAGCTCGTAAAAGGCTACGACGGCAAGGGCGGCGGTGAGCCTATCGCAAAATTTAGCCACAATGTGGAGCTAACATACGACGAGGCTGAAATTTTACCTTTTAACGACGGCAAAAAGGTGCTTTTGAGCTGCCACGACGGAATTTTTTTGATCTCGCAAAGCGGCGTGAAGCTCATCCATCCGATCTATGAGGACGGGCAGCTCTACGAGGACGACGACGGCAACGCTGCACTCTATATCGATATGGCTAACGCGACGCTATCAAGCGACAATGCTCTCATCGTCGCCGGCGAGCAGTGCGGCGATCACGTCCTGATGGATCGCGAGGGCGAGCGACTGGGCAGCATCGGCGCGCAGAGCTCGTATCCGCATTTTTGCCTCTTTAGCGCGGACGATACGCAGCTCATCACGAACTCCTGCCACTTCTACAACGGCGTCACGATCGGCGTGGATAGGGTGGCTCTAAAGCGAGGGCTAAAGGTCGAGGCTTATTCGTACGACGAAGAGGGTGAGAAAAATTTCACGCTGATCGACGATGCGATGAGGGTATATGCGGGCGTAGCGACGCAGGACTTTTACATTCTCGGCGACGCATACGGCTACATCAAGGCAGTCGGCAAGGACGGGCGTAAAATTTGGCGCCACTATCTGGGCGGCACGATAAAATCTATGGCGATAAGCGAGAACGGCAGCGTGCTATTTGTGGGTACATACGGCGGCAGACTGCATAAGCTACGCCTGGGCGCGGGCCAAGACAGCCACACGATCGGCAACGGCAACCACAAAGAGGAGTTTAGACTGATCGCTTACGAGGATAAAATTTATCGGTGGTAGCCGCGGCGCGTTGCTTTAGCGGTACTTTGCCTTGCGAGCGTTTGCGAGTTTGTCGTGCGATGTTTGTTGGTTTTTGCGTTTTTGATTAGCTAGCATTTTAGAGCGCTGAAAACGCGACCAGGCTTTTGCATATCGAAAAAACTCCAAATTTGCCAGCTTGAAAGCCGTAAAAGCTACGCGATGTTATAGTGCTTTTAAAAATCATCAGGATCAAATTTGGCCTAAATTTGCTGCTCGTTAAAGCCCGCTCAGTCAAGAGCTAGCGTTCGTATTTTATTAACAAAGATAGCTTGCGCCACATTGCAAGATCAAACAAATCTCAGCAGTTTATAGCGGCGGCTTTGGTCAAATTTACCGTCCGCTTCATGCTATAGGCAAATTTGACGTTACCGGCGCGTCGGGCTAAATTTGACTTAGGCTTTCGCCTCTTTTAGCTTGCTTAAAAACTCTTCGATGTTGTATTTGGCGCGGTACTGTGCGCTCATGAGGTGGATGAGGATGTCGCCCAGATCGATCACGACCCAGTCGCCGGAGCTTTCTATGCCTAAAAACTGCTCGCCCTCGTCTTTTAGCCCCTCTTTTAGGTCGTCCGTTAGCGAGTAGGCGTGGCGTTCGCCCATCGTGGTGGCGATGATGACGCATTTTGCGATGTATTCGCGCCCGCTCATATCGATAGCCTCGATAGCTTCGGCCTTTTTGGCGTCTAGGATTTTGATGATTCGCTCGATTCTTTCTTGCATGTTTTTCCTTGATAAAATTTCGCCGCCTCGTCCGCTATACACGGTATCATCAGGCTTTTGTCTAAATTTTGCCTGATTTGCGAGGACGAAACGGGCGCGTTTATGTTTAAAATTTTAAAATTTTCAGGCACGGCTACGTCGTCGCGGCTAGCTACGACGAAGGTTGCGAGCCTAAAGAGCTCGTCTATCTCGTGCCATTTGTCTAGGCTCGCTAGGTGATCGGCGCCGATGATGAGATAAAGCCGGCTCACAGCGTAAATTTGCCGCATGTGCCGCGCGCTCTCTATCGTCGGTACTGGGCGATTTTGCGCGATCTCATAGTCGCTCACGCAGACTTTAGCTAGCGTGCCCCAAGCCTCGTTCGCCCACCTTAGCCGAAGTAGCGGCGGAGCGGAAAACTCGCTCTTAAACGGGCTGATAAACGTCGGCATGATGATGAGCTTATCCGCGTCTAGCTGCTCTAGCGCGGCTTTAACGACGGCGTCGTGCCCGAGATGAGGCGGGTCGAAACTACCGCCAAAAAGCGCGATTTTCATAAATTTGCCTTTAAAATTTTGGTGCAGTTTAGCGAATTTGAAGTGAAATTTGGTTGAAAATCAAAAAATTCGCCGATAAAGCGCAAATTAAATGGATATTTTGTAAAATTTGGGGATTTTTGGGCTTGCGAGGCTTGTTTTTCAGCGAGCAAGCGAGGGGCAAATTTGCAAAGGCGGGCTTTGAAGCGGCTTAAATTTACGCGCTTAGCGGAGTGCGGAGGCGGATAAATTTAACGCACAAAAGCTAAAAGTACGAAAATAACCTTTCTGGGCGCCCTAAAGCGACCGGAAAATCTAGCACAAGGAGCTAAACATGGTAAAAATCGCGATCAACGGTTTTGGACGTATCGGTAGGTGTGCTGCGCGTATTATTTTAGAGCGAGACGATGTTGAGCTTGTCGCTATTAACGACACCGCAACAAGGGATATGACGAGGTATTTGCTCAAATACGACAGCGTGCATGGCGAATTTAAGCAAGACGTTAAGGTGATAAGCGACGATTTTATAGAAGTAAATGGCAAAAAGATAAGAGTTTTTTCTACAAGAGATCTAAACGAGCTTAGCTACGCAGACTACGGCGTAGACGTGGTTTTAGAGTGTACTGGCAAGTTTTTAACCACTGAAAAATGCGAGCCATATCTTGCTCGTGGCGTCAAAAAAGTCGTCATGAGCGCTCCGGCAAAAGACGACACGGCGACCTTTGTAGTGGGCGTAAACGACGATAAATACGCAGGCGAAGCGATCGTCTCAAACGCAAGCTGCACTACAAACGGCCTAGCTCCAGTTGCAAAGGTGCTAAATGATAAATTTGGTATCGTAAAAGGGCTGATGACCACGATCCACGCCTATACAAACGGCCAGAGCCTAGTTGATGTAAAGGCCAAAGACTTCCGCCGTTCGCGCGCTGCAGCGCTAAATATCGGACCTACGACCACAGGGGCTGCAAAAGCGATCGCTAAAGTGCTTCCAGAGCTAAGTGGCAAACTACACGGCCAAGCAGTGCGCGTGCCAGTGGCAAACGTATCAATGGTCGATTTAACGGCGGTTTTAAAAAGACCGGCCAGCAAAGATGAGATAAATGAGGCCTTTAGAGCGGCTGCGGAGTCAAATTTAAAGGGAATTTTATTCGTCGATGATGACTACAGAGTTAGCAGCGACTTTTGCACGAGCGCATACAGCAGTATCGTAGCTAGCGACACTACGCAGGTCATCGCTGATGATATGGTGAAGGTCTTTGCGTGGTACGACAACGAGTGGGGCTACTCAACAAGGCTTGTAGATCTTGCTAAAATCGTAGCTACAAAGTAAATTTAAAGGGTGAAAAATGAGTGAAATTTTATCGATCAACGACCTTGAACTTAACGGCGCAAAAGTTTTTATAAGGTGCGATTTTAACGTGCCTATGGACGAGTTTTTAAACATCACTGATGACCGCAGGATCCGCTCAGCGATACCAACTATCCGCTACTGCCTAGATAACGGCTGCGGCGTGGTTTTGGCTAGCCATCTTGGACGCCCAAAAAATGGTTACGAGGAGAAATTTTCACTTCGCGGCGTAGCAAAAAGGCTATCAAGACTGCTTGATAGAGATGTGATATTTGCTGAAGATGTGATCGGAAATGACGCTAAGACAAAGGCTGAGGCGCTAAAAGCTGGCGAAATTTTGATGATAGAAAACTTACGCTTTGAAAAGGGCGAAACTAAAAACGACGAGGCTTTGGCAAAAGAGCTTTCAGGATTTGGCGAATTTTACATTAACGACGCATTTGGCGTCTGCCACAGGGCTCACGCATCTGTCGAGGCGATCACTAAATTTTACGATGAAAAGCATAAGGCGGCGGGATTTTTACTACAAAAAGAGATAAATTTTGCTCAAAATTTGATAAAACATCCATCACGTCCATTTGTCGCAGTTGTGGGTGGCTCAAAGGTTAGTGGCAAGCTTCAAGCACTACATAACCTGCTTCCGCGCGTAGATAAGCTAATAATTGGCGGCGGCATGGCATTTACGTTTTTAAAATCACTTGGCGAAAACATCGGTAATTCGCTCCTTGAAGAAGAGCTCATCGAAGATGCAAGACAAATTTTACAAAAAGGCAAAGAGCTAGGTGTCAAAATTTATCTGCCAGTAGATGTCGTCGCTGCTCAGACATTTTCAGCTGAAAGTGCCGTGAAATACGTCCCTGCTCAAGAGATCCCAAACGGCTGGATGGGGCTTGATATTGGCCCTGCGTCTATTAGGCTATTTAAAGAGGTTATCGCCGATGCGCAAACCATCTGGTGGAACGGACCTATGGGTGTTTTTGAGATGGATAAATTTAGCAAAGGTAGTATCAAAATGAGCCACGCCATCATTGACACGCACGCGACTACCGTTGTTGGCGGCGGTGATACGGCTGATGTAGTTGAGCGCGCTGGAGACGCTGATGAGATGACATTTATCTCAACTGGCGGCGGTGCGAGCTTGGAGCTAATAGAAGGCAAAGAGCTACCTGGCATAAAGCCGCTTAGAAAAGAGGAGTAGGTCTTGAAATTTCTAGCGAATTTAAAGTGTAACCACACAAGAGAGAGCTTTAGAGAGTACGCTGAAATTTTAGATGCAAATTTAAGCGCAAACGACGACGTGAGCGTCTTTGCCCCAGCTAGTGCCTTTGATGAAAAAAAGCATATTTTTAGGCTTGGGGCGCAGAATTTCTACCCTTGCGAGAGTGGGGCATTTACTGGCGAGATCGGCAAGGCGATGCTTGATGAGTTTGAGATCAAAGATGTGCTGATCGGCCACTCTGAGAGGCGTGAAATTTTAAAAGAGAGCGAGGAGTTTTTGCGAGCGAAATTTGACTTTGCCGCAAAAAACGGCTGGAACGTCATCTACTGCATCGGCGAAAATTTAAACACAAATGAAAGCGGAGCGACCAAAGAATTTTTAAGCCGCCAGCTTGAAAATATAGACCTTGGCTATAAAAATCTAGTCATCGCCTACGAGCCGATCTGGGCGATAGGAACTGGCAAGAGTGCTAGCATAGAGCAGATAGATGAGGTGCTAAGTTTTTTAAAGACAAAGGCAAATGTGCCGCTACTTTACGGCGGAAGCGTCAATGCTGCAAATATAGCTGATATCGCAGGTATCAAAAGCTGCGATGGTGTTCTAGTAGGCACAGCCAGCTGGGATGCGAATAATTTTTTAAATTTGATACGCGTTGTCTCGTGAGCGCTTTTTAATGAGTTCGAAATTTTAAGTCTGCGACAGGCTATTTGCCTAGTCTTGACCTAAAATTTCTACACAACATTAAAATTCATCTCACGATACTGCCGCTATTAAATTTGGTTTAAAATTTGAATTGCAAAATTTTAAAGGAGAAATAATGATTTTAAAAGGTAAAAAAGGTCTGATCGTAGGCGTTGCCAACGCTAAGTCGATAGCTTACGGCATCGCAAAAGCTTGTCACGATCAAGGTGCGCAGATGGCATTTACATATCTAAATGACGCTCTGAAAAAGCGTGTAGAGCCGATAGCTGAGGAGTTTGGTAGCAAATTTGTCTATGAGCTTGACGTAAATAACCAAGCACATTTAGATGGGCTTGCAGATCGCATAAAAGCGGACCTTGGCGAGATCGATTTTGTCGTGCATGCGGTGGCTTACGCACCAAAAGAGGCGCTTGAGGGCGAGTTTGTAAATACCACAAAAGAGGCATTTGACATAGCGATGGGCACTAGCGTTTATTCGCTACTAAGCCTTACTCGCGCGGTTTTGCCAGTGCTAAAAGAGGGCGGCTCGGTGCTAACTCTTACATACCTTGGCGGACCAAAATTTGTGCCACACTACAACGTAATGGGCGTTGCAAAAGCAGCGCTTGAGAGCTCAGTTCGCTACCTAGCACACGACCTTGGCGCTAGAAATATCCGCGTAAATGCGATCAGTGCAGGCCCTATCAAAACGCTTGCTGCAAGCGGAATAGGCGACTTTAGGATGATCTTGCGCTACAACGAAGTAAACAGCCCGCTAAAACGCAACGTCACCACTGAAGACGTCGGCAACAGCGCTATGTATCTGCTTAGCGACCTAGCTAGTGGCGTAACAGGCGAAGTGCACTATGTAGACTGCGGCTACAACATCATGGGCATGGGCGACGTGGCTACCGATGCCGAGGGCAACACGATCCTAGCTTGGGATGCAAAATAATCTATCTATATAAATTTGGCGGGGCGACTCGCCAAATTCTTCTTTTAAATTTCACCAAATTTATTGAAAGGACAGAAAATGAGAGCTTTAGACGAGCTTATAGACGTCAGCGAGCCAGGCTGGGCGCTAGTAGAAGAGTGGCTAAAAGAGGCTAAAAATGGCTATGAAATTTTGCCCCGAGATGAGAGCAGGGCGCAAAGTGAGCTTTTGGGACTTCAGGTCACTACTCGCTCGCCGATGGGAGCGCTTGTTTATGGGTGCGGTGGCGTAGTGATAGATGACGGTTGGCTGCGTGTGCTGGGCTCTGGATGTGAGCGTATGAAGCGCGGAATTTATAGCTTCAATCTTGGCAAAAGTTTTAGCGAGCCAGGGCAAATGCCTAGCTATTTGCTTGTAGCAGACGATGTTTTGGGCGGATTTTTCGCGGTAAATGGCGGTGCTTTTCATGGCAAAGCCAGCAACGTCTTTTACTACGCACCAGATAGCGGCAAATGGGAAGATACGCAGCTTGGCTACTCGCAGTTTTTGTACTGGGTGCTGTGCGGCGATATATCTAAATTTTATGAGCTCTACCGCTGGGATGGCTGGCGCGAGGATGTGCGTAAATTTAGCCTTGATAGGGTGATGTTTGCGTTGCCACCACTTCTTTGGCAAGACGCCGACGTAAGGCTAAGGCTAAAAGAGATGAAAAAAGAGGGCGTTGATATCGATGAGTATTTTGCTTCCGTTCTTAACGGCGGCGAGTAAAATTTCAAATTTGATACAAATTTACATAAAACCGTTGCGACTCGTTAGCCTTTATGGTTGATTTGCACTCTCGCAGCGGCTACTAAAATTTACCGCACGACTAAATAAATTTAAACAAATATCCTAAAATAACCGCAAATAATCTTTAAAGGATTTCTCATGCAAAGCTTGCTTTTTTCGCCGCTAAAAATCGGTGATCTGCAGATCAAAAACCGCATCGTGATGCCGCCGATGTGCATGTATAAGGCTAAAAACGAGAACGGCTGTCCTAGATGCTTTCACCGCTTGCACTACGCCGCTCGCGCGCTAGGAGGCGTCGGGCTCATCATCGTCGAAGCTACGGCGGTCGAGCCTAGAGGCAGGATCACGAGCCGCGATCTGGGGCTATGGAACGACGAGCAGCTAGAGGCACACGCCAGACTCGTCAAAGAGTGCATCAAATACGGCGCCGTAATGGCCGTCCAGCTCGCGCATGCCGGCAGAAAAAGCGAATGCGAGGATCTGATCGCGCCTAGCACGGTAAAATTTAGCGAGAGCTACAAAACGCCGAGACAGATGAGCGCGGAGGATATCGTCTCGGTCAAGCAAAGCTTCGTCCAAGCAGCAATCAGAGCCGAGCGCGCAGGATACTCCGCGACCGAGATCCACGCCGCGCACGGCTATCTCATCAGCGAATTTCTCTCGCCTGAGATCAATCTGCGAGACGACGAATATGGCGGGAGCTTTGAAAATCGCACGAGATTTTTAAAAGAAATTTTAAGCGAGGTAAAAGCCGCGGTGCAAATCCCCGTCGGCGTGCGCATAAGCGCGGATAGCTGGGTAAAAGGCGACTGGAGCCTAGAAGATAGCGTACGGCTAGCAAAAGAGCTCGAGGCTTTGGGCGCGGCGTTTATCCATGTCTCGGCGGGCGGATTTTTTGAGCATACGGATAGCGCGCCTGCGTTTACTCCGCTTTATCAAGCTGGCTATGCTAAGGCGGTAAAGCAGGCCGTTAGCATCCCAGTAATCGCGGTTGGACTCATAACAAAGGCATCCGAGGGCGAGGCGCTGCTACTAGGCGGCGTTTGCGACGCGGTGGCTTATGGCAGAGAGCTGCTGCGAAATCCAAATTTTGCGCAGGCTGCCATGAGCGAGCTAGGGTGCTCTGAGCTGATAGAAAACTCGTATAAGAGGGCGTTTAAGTAAAATTTGGCGAGATCACTCGGCGTAAATTTGAACTAGTTGCGTCGGTTAAATTTGGCGCAAATTTGATCGGTCGCTTGGGCGAGCTCTTTGATGAATTTATTCTAAATTTTGGGCTATAAATTTGGCAAATTTGGATTCCTGCAACGGCGTCAAATTTGATTTGATTGCGGCTGATTTTAGCGGTGCTAATTTATAAATATAGTGGCTTATTTTTTGATTTATTGCGTCAAATTTGTAGAATAAAAGTAGAAATTTAAGCCGCAAAAACGGCTTAAATTTACGTGAGCTTGTAGCTAACCGGGATTTTGATGGCGTAGTCGCGATCAAGCGTCGGAAAATCCGGCGCGGCGCGATTTATGAGCTCGACTGCGGCTTCGTCTAGTATGAGCTTATTGTCATAAATTAATGGAGTAAATTAACCCGCATCAAATGACTTAAATTTTACAGCTAATTCAGTGTAAAGCCAATAGGAATTGTCATGATGTAATCTCTATCTAGCTTTTCAAAATCTGGAGCTGCTCTTTTTATGGTGTCTATTGCAGCCTCGTCTAATGTATCAAAGCCTGAACTTTTTACGATTTTTATGTCGCTAACAGTTCCATCTTTTTTAAACAAAAACCTGACATGAGCTATGCCTTGATGGCGCATTTTTTGAGCTCGCTTTGGATACCTAAGATGCTTTTTAATAGCCTTTTGGTACTTATCCCTATTAAAATTACTACTTGCAGAAGGATCTGAAAAATTAATCTCTCCGACCGTTTGGGCTCCGCTAGGCGGTAAATTTGATTTTACGTTCGAGCTTGGAGTGCTACTTGGCTGTGTCGCGGGCGGCGTAGGGGTCGGCGGCGACGGCTGTGCGGGCGGTACTACCTGCGCTACTTGCGGTTCTGGCTCAGGCGTTTTAACCGGTTTTGGCGTAGGTTTAGGCTTTGGCTTTGGTTTTTCCACAGGCTTTTCTATCGGTTTTGGTTTCTCCACTGGTTTTGGTTTTTCTATCGGCTTAGGCGGCTCAACCGGTTTTGGCGGTTCTGGCGGCGTGACGACAGGTTCAGGCGGAGGAGGCGCAGGCGGTGCCGGAGGCGGCGGGGCAGGCGGGGTAGGTGCCGGCGGGAGCGGAGCTGCTGGCGGCGTAAAAGTATTTAGCGCTATCTTAACGCTTTTTTCTTCCGGCATAGGTTTTATCTCTTCGTAAAATTTGATAAAAGATCCGATGAGGATAGAGTGCAACAGGATAGAAACGCCAAGCCCCGTAAAGCTGGCGCGTCTATTCAGTTGTTGTCGTGATAGCGAAGTTTTCATGATTCTTTTCTTTTAGTATGTCGATAACCTTGATAAACGAGTCGAATTTACTCTCTTTATCGCTTTTGAGTTCTATTAACGTTTCGTTTTTTATCTCGTTTAGCTTTTCTTTTAAATTTTCCTCGGCGATTTTCTCTTCGCCTATAAAAAATTCATTATCTTTATTAATTAAAACGGCGATTTTGTCTTTTTCGTCTTGCTTTTTTTCCGCGCTCTCGCTGTTTGGCAGGTCGATTTTGATATTGCCCTGAGCGATAAAGGTAGAGATGCTAAGCACGATAGCTAGCAAAACTAGCATAATATCTATGAGCGGGATTACGTTTAATCCCTCTTTTTTAGGCATTCTCACGTGAAGCCTTGTAGCGGTTTACTAAAACGTCCACTTTTCTCATAAACGCGTTGTAGATCATTAGCGTAGGTATCGCGACGATGAGGCCTAGCGCGGTTGCTTTTAGCGCGAGAGACAGGCCGACCATGATGCTTTTAGTATCGATGCCACCGCTCATACCCATGTCGTAAAAGGTTACCATGATGCCCGCAACCGTACCCAAAAGCCCGATATATGGCGCATTTGAATAAACGATATAAAGCGTTGTTAAATTTCTGGTTACGCTCTCTTCAAAGTCGTCTTGATTCTTATAATTTTCAAATTTAACGTTTGCGTAAAAGATCAAGCGCTCTATCGTAAGCCACACTACCGTAAAACTCATAAGCCCTAAAATACCGATGATAACGTAATCGACGTTGTGTTTGAGAAATTCCATTTAATGCCTTCTTATAAAATTTGCGCGCCAATTATATCAGATTATGGTATTTATTGTCAATAACAAATAAGCAAGTAATATTTTAGATAAATTTATCTAAAATTTAGTCTTAAGATTATAGTATTCGTTTTCAAAATTTGAGCGGATTAAAGAAAACAAAATTTAAATGTTTTTCTAAATCGGCGCAAATTTTCATAAATTTAAAGAGGAGAAAAAATGAGTTTTAACAATGTTGCGAAGATTTCTTTCGTAGCGGCTCTAGCTATCGGCGCAAACGCCGCCGAGAATGTAACGCTAAGCGGCGTAGAGGTAAGTAGCACTAGCGGTGGCTACGGCGTAGACGACGTAAAAATAAGCACGAGAAACGCAGGCATACTAAAAGACGTTATGCGCGATATCCCGGGCGTTTACGTAGGCGGTACGAACGGCATGAATCAAAAAATTTACATGAGAGGCGTTAGCGACCGCGGTCTAAACATCACGATCGACGGCGCTAAGCAAAACGGTAATACTTTTCACCATAACGCAGACCTACTAATCGACCCTGATCTGATCAAAGCCATCGACGTTGAGGTCGGCTCGCGCTCTGTAGTAAACGGCGCCGGAGCTCTTGGAGGCTCGGTGGCTTTTAGGACGGTGGACGCTAGAGACCTGCTAGATGACGGCGAAATCATCGGCGCTAAAATCAAAACGGGCTACGCCTCAAACAACGACGAATTTTCGCAAGGGCTAATGGTCTTTACCGCGCCCGTCGAGGGGCTTGACTTTTTAGCCGCGATAAATCACAAAGGTTACGACTACGGCAAGAGCGGCAACGGTAAGAAAATAGGCGGCGACGGCAATGACCTTAGCTATCTTTTTAAGCTTGGATATAGCTTTTTAGACGCACACAGGATATCGCTCTCTCACGAACACAACCACTACAAGGGACTTTATCCGTTGAGAGCGGAGTTTGGCAGCTGGCATAGCGGAGGTAATGCCGACGCTAATCGCAAATACGAGCGCGATACGACGACGTTAAAGTACGAATTTACGCCGAGCGAGCTGCTGAACCTCGATGTAACGGCCTATCATACGAAACATCAGAGGATCGACGATAGCAAATGGGGTGTAAAAACTAGAGGCCTAAGCGCGAAAGCAAAAACAGTGGTAGAAACAGGCGACGTGACGCAGACGCTAAGATACGGCGCGGAGTACTACCATAGCGAAAACTTCAATAAACCGCAAAACAACCGCCCCGAAAAAGTAAACAACTACTCGTTTTACTTAGAGGATGCGATCAAATTTGCAGGCCTAACTGTGACTCCTGGCATCAGATACGAGCGTCACGAGTTAAAGACCTATAACGGCACGGGCGCAAATATCGGCGGATACAAATACAAATTTGACGAATTTACGCCCGCTCTCGCGCTTGATTACGAGTTTATGAAGGGGCTTGGAGTATTTGCCAGCTACGCTAAAGTGTTTAGAGGACCGGATGTTATGGAGTCTATGCTAGCTAGCGGCGCTAGTAGGGGTACGGCGCTAGGATACAGAGCAAACCCTGATCTAAAGGCCACTACTGGCGATAGCTACGAGATCGGCGGACGCTACAAGGGCGAGTTTAGCGAAACGGGACACGTTAGCTTCGTAGCTAAATACTTTAAAACCAAATACAAAAATCTAATCGTAGATAATAACGCAGCAGGCGGGCGTATAAATCCGGTGCTTTATAGGATCAACGCAGGCGGCGCGGATATCGACGGCGTCGAGCTTTTAGCGAGGTTAAACCTCGATGCGCTAAGCTTAGGTGCTAGCTACACTCATCAAAAAGTAAGATACAAAGACCGCGTGAGTAACGGCAGCGGCGGCTACTACACGTCAAATATCATCGGCTACCGCGACCAAGGCGACAAATACACCTTTAACGCCGAGTATTCGATAAACGCTATCGATACGCTTGTGGGCTATAATCTTATTTATTTTGCCTCAAAAGACACGACGAGCGCTGGCAACGACGCTGCCGTACATATCCCGAGCTACGCCGTGAGCGACATCTATCTCACTTATGCGCCAAGCGGCGGTAAATTTAAAGGACTTGAGATAAACGCAGGCGTTTATAACGTATTTAACAAAGCCTACGTCTCGCACTCTCAAAGAATGGCCCAGTACACGGGCGATGCGAACGCAATCGACTGGGAGCCGGGCAGAAACTTTAAGGTGAACGTCTCTTATAAATTTTAATTTCTATTCTAAACTTACGCTTCCGGGGGCTTAAATTTAAGCCCCTTTTTTCTATCTTTTATAAAATTTATTCAAATTTAGCTTTGTTTATTTTTGCTATTTGCGTGAGGAAGGTTGCTTTGTAAAATCCGCTCAAATTTAACCTGTTTTTGGCGGAGCGAATAAAATTTGGCTACGGAACATCAAGAATAAAACCTAAATTTGAGCGGTTAAATTTGCGAGCGTTTGGCGTCAAATTTGACGGACGGTTTTTGGTTTTTATATTTTCAAGATGCTGGTATTGGGAGGTAAATTTTGGGGCAAATTTGAAGTTAAATTTGCTACGGTCAAATTTAAAAAGGCGAGCCGAATTTGACTCGCCGTAGTAAATTTAACGCCGAATTTAAATGCGTTAAATTTACAGTTTTTATTATCGCTTTCTGCCCATTCTTTTTAGATTGTCGCATGCAGACGTGTCGCCGCTAAAGCACGCCGAGCGATAGATGCTTCTAGCTTTTGTTTCATCCTGCGCCACGCCTAGTCCGTGTTCGTAGAGGACCGCAGTGTTTGTGCAGCACGGTACGTCGCCTAGTTTGCAGCCTCTATCGTAGGCCGACATGGCGTTTGCATAGTCCGGTTCTTTGCCGTCGATTGCCGAGCGATAAAATTCGCCTAAGTAGTAGCAAGAGTACGCCCCGCCGTTCGTGCATGAGGCGCTATAGATTTCAAGTGCTTTGTTTGCGTCTTTGCTTACGCCAAGGCCGGTTTGGTACATGTTGGCGAGGTTTGTGCAGGCGGCTTGATAGTTGTTTTTGCACGCTCTTTCATAGTATTTTAGAGCGGTTTTATGATCTTGCAAATTTTGATAACTGATGGCAAGATCGTTGCACGCGGAGTAGTTGCCGCTTTCGCATTTGGGTTTTAGTACTTCTATGGCGCGTTTGTTAAAATCATAGTCCGGGTTGTCGCTAGGGCCGCCGCTTGAAGCTGCGCATCCTACGAATAAAAACCCGATAAAGGCAAGAAGTAAATTTCTCATTTTCATCCTTTCCGTAGTTTTAAAATTGTCCAAAGAGGTCGTTTAACGCTTCGCTGATGCTAGGATGGGTGAAAATCTGATTTTTAAAGAAATCAGCACCCGCGCCTAGAGCCATTGCGATGGCGATTTCGTTGATAAGCTCGTTTGCATAAACGCAGTGAAATGCCGCGCCTAAAATTTTGCCGCTTTTTGCGTCCACGATCGCTTTTAAAAATCCGGTTTCGTTGCCGACTACCTTTGCGCCGGGAACTGCTGCTAGCGGGAGTTTTAGGACTTTAAAGTCTAAATTTTGCGTCGCGGCCCGTTTTTCGCTTAGCCCGATGCTAGCTAGCGGAGTCTCGGTAAAAAGCGTGCTGGCGTGAGGAGAGCGGTTTAGAGTGCTGCGTTTGCCAGCGCCAAAAAGCTTGTCAAAGACGATACGAAAATCATCTAGACTCGTATAGGTAAAAAGCTCACCACCGCGAACGTCGCCTACTGCATAGATATGCGGCTGGTCGGTTTGCAAAAACTCGTTTACGAGCACGTTTCCTTTGGCGTCGGTTTGTACGCCCGCCGCGCTTAAATTTAGCTCCGCAGTCGCCGCTACTCGTCCGGTCGCTAGTAAAAACGCGTCCGCTTCAAGGCATTTTGTTTCACCGTTTTGAGTAAAAATCAGCGCGCAATCTTTTAAATTTTTAACTTCGCAACCCTCTAAAATTTCGATCCCTTGCGTTTGTAGTAGCGCCTTTACGCTCTCTCTCACGTCATCGTCCTCGTTTTTTAGTACGCCCGAGCGAGCTACGATAGTGACTTTTGAGCCAAACTCGGCAAACATCGAGGCAAACTCAAGCCCGATGTATCCGCCGCCTACGACTACTAGGTGCTTTGGAAGCGTTTTTAGATTTAAAATCCCCGTGCTGTCGTAAGCCAAATTTGAACTAACCTCAAAGCTAGGTTTTTCGTTAACGGAGCCTGTATTTATAACGATAGTCGGCGCGGTAAGTAGGCTTTTTGAGCCGTCTGCGGCCGCGACTTCGACGCTATTTTTATCTACAAATTTAGCCGTACCGTTTATCACGTCAATGTTTGCATTATCATCAAGCATCGCGAAATTTTTGGCTCTAAGCGCGGAGATTAGCTTGTCTTTCTTTTCGACGCTAAGCGTGAAATACTCGCCTGCGACGTTATTGTTGACGTATTTTGCCTCTTTGCTTAAATTTACTAGTTTTTTAGTCGGAATGCAGCCGACGTTTATGCACGTACCGCCATACATCTGCGCCGATTTTTCGATCACGGCAACTTTTTTACCTAAATTTGCGGCTTTTACGGCGAGGGTTTTGCCGGCCTTGCCAAAGCCGATGATGATGATATCGTAGTTTTTCATATGTTTTTTCCTAGTATGTAGTGCGTAGTTTCATTCACTTTTTTTATGTTTATCTTGTTTTTTTCAGCCCAGTTTTCGATCACGTTTAGCGCACCGGGCATTTTGCCCGCGTTTTTTATCTTAAACACGTCCTCGCTGCCACTCATCGCGACAAAGCTACCAAGCGGTTTTAGGTGGTCGTTTAGCGTGACGATGCTGCTTAAATTTAACCCGTCGCAGTTGTTTAGGATGCGTTTAACTTGCGCGGTGGTTGCGTCGTTTTCGTTGTAGCCTAGTTGGTTTAAGAGAGCTGAAATTTCCATATTTTTCCTTTCTAGTTTATGCTTTTTTGGCTTACTAAAACGCCCTCGATGAGCTTTTTTATGTCGCCGTCTAGTATCGCGTCGGTTTGGCTATACGCCTCGCCGCTGCGGTTGTCTTTAACCTGCTGATACGGGAAAAGCACGTATGAGCGGATCTGGTGACCCCAGCCGATCTCGCTTTTTTCGATGCTGCCCGCGGCTTCTTGCTGTTTCATTAGCTCTAGCTCATACAGGCGCGATTTTAGCATTTTCATCGCTGTGGCTTTGTTTTTGTGCTGGCTGCGGTCGTTTTGACACTGCACGACGATGCCAGTAGGCGCGTGAGTGATGCGTACGGCAGACTCTGTTTTATTTACGTGCTGACCGCCTGCTCCGCCTGCACGGTAGGTATCGATTTTTAGGTCTTTTTCGTCGATTTCTATCTCGATATCGTCATCGATCTCCGGGCTTACCATCACGCTGGTAAAGCTAGTATGGCGGCGGCCCGCGCTATCAAACGGACTGGTTCGCACTAAGCGGTGGATACCGTTTTCAGCCTTTAGATAACCGTAGGCGTTTACGCCTTTAACGATAAAGCTAACGTCCTTTAGCCCGGCTTCTTCGCCCTCTTGGAAGTCTAGAGTTTCGACCTTAAAACCTTCTCTTTCGCAAAAGCGCAGGTACATGCGGTATAGCATACTCGCCCAGTCGTTGCTCTCAGTGCCGCCAGCGCCCGGGTGGATGGTGACGATAGCGTTTTTGCCGTCGTCCTCGCCGCTAAGCAGCATAGAAATTTCTAAATTTACTATCTTATCCTCTAACTCGCCAGCCTCGGCAAATAGCGAATTTATCGTCTCTTCGTCGTTTTCAGAGTTTGCCAGCTCGTATAGATCCTTTGCGTCGTCTACGGCGCTTTTAGCGTTTAGGAAGTTATTTAAGATGTTTGAAATTTTAGTTTTTTCCTTGCCGATTGCGCCCGCTTTTGCGATGTCTTGCCAGAAATTTTGATCGTTTTCCATCTCCTCGATCTCTTTTAGGCGAGCTTTGATGCTCTCGGGTTTTACGACGCCAGCTATATTTTCTACTTTTGTGTTTAGTGTTTTTAGGAGTTCAGTGTATTCGTAATTATCCAAAATTTAAGACCTTTTTTGTGCTTTTTGGCGTGATTATAACATATTTGTAAGAGTAAAGATAAAATTTGATATAATCGCGCGTTAAAATAAAACACAAAGAAGAGAAAATGCAAATTTTAAGAACAGCAGAACAGCTGCGAGATTTCGTCGCGGCAAATCCCGAAAATATCGGCTTTGTACCCACGATGGGCGCGCTTCACGACGGACACGCTAGTCTCATAAAAAAGTGCGTAGCGCAGAACAAAACCGCGATCGTTTCGACCTTCGTAAACCCGACGCAGTTTTTAGCCGGCGAGGACTTTGAGAGCTATCCAAAAAACGAACAAAACGACGCTAAAATTTGCGAGGAGCTAGGCGTGCACGCGATGTTTGCGCCTGAGGCTAGGGAGCTGTATTTTGATACCGAGCCGCTAATCAGCGCGCCTGAAAATTTAGCAAGCGTGCTTGAGGGCAAGACTCGCCCTGGACACTTTGACGGCGTGCTTCGCGTGCTAAATAAGCTCTTTAATCTAACAAACGCAAAGCGCGTCTATATGGGCAAAAAGGACGCGCAGCAGCTGCTCATCGTGCGTAATTTCGTAAAGACCTGTTTTTTAAATTTAGAGATCGTGCCTTGCGAGATCGTTCGCGCGCGAGACGGACTGGCGCTTAGCTCACGAAACGCCTACCTAGACGAGGGGCAAAAGCTAGAGGCGCTTAAGCTTTCGCATTCGCTTAAAAAAGCCTCAAATTTGATCGCGGCTGGCGAACTAAGCGCACAAACGATAAAAGGCGAGATGCTACAAACTCTAGAGCCGCTAAACGTCGATTATGTCGCGATCGTGGATAGAAATTTAAACGAGATCTCGCTAATAGAGCCGGACAACACCATCATCCTAGTCGCCGCGTATGTAGGCAAAACGCGTCTGATCGACAATCTGTGGGTATAAGATGGGCAAACTTCACTTAGTATCATTAGGCTGTAACAAAAATCTGGTGGACTCCGAGATCATGCTCGGACGCCTGCAAAACTACGAGATCACGCCAGATGTCGCCTCTGCTGATGTCATCATCGTAAACACCTGCGGCTTTATAAACTCGGCGAAAGAGGAGAGTATCCGCGCGATCCTGGATATGCACGAATCGCGCAAAAAAGGCTCCTTGCTCGTGGTCACAGGCTGCCTCATGCAGCGCTACCGCGAGGAGCTGATGAAGGAGCTACCGGAGGTCGATCTTTTTACCGGCGTCGGAGACTACGACAAGATCGATGAAATCATCCTAAAAAAGCAAAATTTATTTAGCCCGGACACCTACCTGCAAGCAAGCGAAGAGCGCGTGATAACGGGCTCAAACTACCATGCCTACATCAAAATTTCAGAAGGCTGTAATCAAAAATGCAGCTTCTGCGCGATCCCAACCTTTAAGGGCAAGCTAAAATCCCGCGCGCTGGAAAATATCGTAGATGAGGTGCAAAAGCTCGTAAAAAAGGGCTACTACGACTTTAGCTTCCTCTCGCAAGACAGCAGCTCGTATATGCGCGATCACGCTGTTAGCGACGGGCTCATCTCGCTCATTGACGCGGTCGAAAAGATCGAGGGCGTCAAAACCGCACGCATACTTTATCTCTACCCGAGCACCACCTCAAACGCGCTAGTGGAGCGTATCATCGCTTCGCCGGTGTTTGCGAACTACTTTGATATGCCGATCCAGCATGCAAGCGATAAAATGCTAAAAATCATGAGGCGTGGAAGCGGCGCGGCGCGGATCAAAGAGCTTTTAAATTTGATGAAAAAGGCACCCGGTGCATTTTTACGAACGGGCGTCATAGTCGGGCACCCGGGCGAGGGCGAAGCAGAATTTGACGAGCTTTGTGCGTTTTTGCAGGAGTTTAAATTTGACCGCATTTCGGCGTTTGCTTATTCGAAAGAGGAGGACACGCTCTCGTACGAGATGGAGCAGGTGCCCGCCAAAATCATCTCAAAGCGCCTAAGCAAGATCGAAAAGATCACTCGTGTCGCGATAGAAGCGAGCTTTGCGCAGGAGCTGGGCAAGAAATTTATCGTATCGCTCGAGGGCGAAAGCAGCGAGGGCGAGATGTTTTATGCCGCGAAAAAGGCGCTATGGGATAAGGACATCGACGGCGAAATTTTGATCAACGAAAGCGACGTGGAGCAGCTAGAAATCGGCGGTCGCTACTGGTGCGAGATCACGCAGGTAGCGGGCAGCCAGGCGCTGGGCAAGATCACGGCAAAGGCCTAAAGTGCTAAGTGCGCCCGTTTTGCATAAGCTAAAATCGGGGCGAAATCTGCTTGCATTTTCGCACGGCGTCGATAGCACGGCGCTTTTTTACCTCTTAGACGAGGCTGGCGTGAAATTTGACCTTGCGATCGTGGACTACAACGTCCGCGCGCAGAGCAAGGACGAAGTCGCCTCGGCACGAGATCTAGCGGCTAAATTTAACAAACAAATCTATGTAAAAAGCGTGCAGCTGGGTGAGTCAAATTTTGAACACGAGGCGCGCGCGGCTAGATACGAGTTTTTTGGCCAAATTTGCCGCGAGCGCGGATATGAAAATTTGATCTTAGCGCATCAGTTTGACGATAAATTCGAGTGGTTTTTGATGCAGCTTGGGCGGGGTGCTGGGCTTAGCGAGCTGCTAGGTATGCAAGAGCTAGAAGCTCGCGAGGACTACGTGATCGCTCGTCCGCTTTTAGGCGTACGAAAGTGCGAGCTGGAGCGGTTTTTGCGTGAGCGAAATCTTAAATACTTCACCGACGAGACAAATTTAACGGGCCGGTTTAAACGAGGCTTTATTCGCGCTAAATTTAGCGAGCCGTTTTTAAACGAGTACTTTAGCGGCGTGAAAAAAAGCTTTGAGTTTTTGGCGGCCGATGCGTTAAATTTGGCCCCTGAGATTTCTAATCCATCTCCAAAAATTTACCTCGTAAAACGCGGCCGGGGCGAGATTCGCGGCGTAGATCAGGCGTGCAAGCGGCTAGGACTCGTGCTAAGCTCGGCGCAGCGAAACGAATGCGCTCGCTGCCTAGAAAATGGCACGGGCTGCGTGCTCGGCGGCAAGGTTGCCGTGGGTGCGGGCAAATATTTTATTTTCGTAACGCCATATATCAAAGCGGCTATGGAAAAGAAATTTAAAGAAGCGTGCAGGCAGCTCGCCATCCCGCCGATAAACCGCGGATTTTTATTTTCCGCGGGCGCGGATCTGTCTAAATTTAAAGAGTTTTTGTAGGCTTTGGCTTATAATCGCTACTAAAATGGCTAAAATTTAAGATCAAAAATAAAGCGAACTCGATTTTAAATGCGTTTTTCTTTGCCGCCTTTATACAAAAACTCGCGCATCAAAATCTAAATTTGCCATAAATTAGAACCTGATTGTAAACGAATCAAAAGAGTGATTAAATTTGGTGATTTGGTGCGGTTAAATCTAGTCGAATTTGCGTACGCGTTTTTAAAATCGATCGGCGTGAGTTTTGTTGGCTCTAAAACTTCTATTTTTGTAAGTTAACTTTTGCCGCTTTGTCAAGACGCCTAGTCAAAATAGCAGTCGTTGAGTCGGCAGTGTTGCTAAATTTGAGTATTTTTTTATCTTTATTTAAATTTCAAAGATTATACAAAGAAGCCGAGATAAAAACTAAGACTTATCTTAAGCTGTAAATTTTGACGCCAAAGGTCGCGTCGATTTTTTCGGCATCCTTGCGCATTTTGATCGGAAAGTCGATTTTTACGATATTTTCATAGCTTTGAAGTGCATCTATAAACTCATAAAATTTAGTAGGCGTTTTCATGGAGCCGGTTACGGTTAGTCCGTAGATAGAGATTTCGCCGTTTTTTACAGCCTCTTTTGGTTCGCTTAGATTTACGTTCATAAAGTACTTTGAGGCAAATTGAGTAAAATTCTCTACGTCAAATTTGTTTTCAAGAGCGTCTAACGCGACTTTGTCGTTTTGCTTTATCTCATTTAGGGCTTTTGATTTGGCGTCGTAGAGCCTTTGCGTTTGCGCACTTGCGGCGATTTGCATGCGACTTTCGTATTTGACCTGCTTGTACTCTTTGATGCTAGGCACTAAAAATGCAAATATCATCACTAAGCAAGCGACTATGAAAACAAGTACATAGATGAGCAGTTTTGTAATGTCGATATTTTGCAGGCTTCTATCTTTGCTCATTTTTGCCCTCGTAGTTGTCGGTTTTGTTTGTGCTGATGAAGTTTAGCCAGCCGCTATCTAGCTGATAAAAAGAGGTGTTTGACGTGCTAAAAATCGATTTTAACGGCGTTGCCAGTAGCATATTGTAAATATCGCGGCTGGGCGTAGTGCCTTTTATGATTAGCGAGTTTTTATCCATCGAGATCTCGTGTAGCGTGATGCTTGAGGGAACAAGATCGAGTAGATTACGCAGGCTTTGTTTTAAGACGGCATTTGAGGCTGCTATTTCGTTTGCGCTATCTCTTCTTTGCTTTAAAAGCGCAGTGAGCTCGTCGGCTTGCTTGATTTGCTCTTGCGTCTGCTCTTGTTTTTGTTTTGAAATTTGCGTTTCGTTTCGTAGCGAGTTGCTTTTAAACTCGACAAAGAAATTTGCTGCAGCGAAAAGTAACACGATTATAGCTATAAAAAGTAGCCAAATTTTGCTAAAAAGGTTAATAATAGGTTTTTTTTGGGGTTTTATAAAGCTATAACTAGTCATTTTCCAACTCTTTTTTCATTAACTCGGTCATTGTTTTTAGCGTATCGACCGGATAAACAGCTGTTTTTACTAAAAGTTCGTTTTCTAGATAATGTAAAAACGTAGCGCTCGTCCTCTCTGTAGCGTCGAAAATCACGACATTTTCGATAAAATCGCCGTCATATAGAGGATTTGAGTAAAATTCTTTAAGTGCTAACGATATATACCGGTACATACTCATATCGCGCCCAAATATCGATACCGAGGCGGTTACATCGGTGGATTCTGGCATATTTATATCGTAGTCGAGGTCGGCAAACTCCTCTTGGCTATCGCCGGTCTTTAACATATCGTCTAAATTTTCTAGACCGTCCATGTTGTTAAAGCTTTCGTCTACATTCGTGATAAAATCATCTATCTCGTCGCTGTTTTCTTTATCAAATTCGACATTCTCGTCGCCGTCGTCCTCATCTAGCTTACAAACCGTGGCGTATTTTGCGCCGTTACCCGATGTAATGCAGATGGCGAAAATTTCTTTGCACGCATAGATAAAAAGCGTCTTTGCGGTTGGTAAATTTAGTTTTTCGATCTCTTTTTGGATTAGTATAATAGGCGAGTAAAGCACATCAACGTCGATGTTGCCAAATTTACTCTCGGCGGCTTTAACGTCTGAAAGTTTTGCATAGATCAGCCAATTTTTAGCGGGATTTATGCAGGTTATCTCTTTTGTCTTTATGCCTAGTTTTTCGAGATTTTCGGCATTTTTAGCTTCAAACGCTCCTTGTTCGAGCGCGTCGAAAAACAGCGAAATATAAACCCATTTATACTCTTTTTGTAGATTTTTTAGATACTCTTTTATTCTGTCTGAGATTTTGCCGGACTCATCTAGGTCAAATTCATTTTTTATCGTTTTGATCGGAGTTGCACCCTTGTATGCTTCGCCGTAAAATATGCATTTTTTAGACTGGATAACGGCGCTAAGATATAAGACGCTAAAAAAACGACGTATCAGCAAAGATTTCTCCTAAAAATTACGATGCGTTATAATACCCAAAAAGCCATAAAATAGAGTTAAAACAGCTCTTTTTGTAGGGTTAAAAATTTATCTCTTATTCGTTTTGCTTCTTCTTGCAGGTCTGAGTCCGTTAAATTTGACGGCTTAAGCTCTGCATAGTCGCTCACGGCGATGTCGCACATCATGCGAATTTTGTCTAAATTTACTTTGCTTACCTTGCCTGATTTGCTGATTTTTTGGATATTTTCTAGGTAGCCGTTTGAGCGAGCGATGTAGAGGGCGTATTTTTGCGAGATTTCGCTTTGTACCATCACGGTGTGAGCTAGTTTGTTGTAGATGTCTTTATGGTAGGCTGATTTTGAGAGCTTATAGGCGGTTTCGTAATCGCCCATTTCGTAGTAAAATTTGGCTCCAAGTGCGTTCTTGTAAGACGGACTAAGCGTAACAAATGAGACAAAAATAGCCGCCAAAAGCGCTCCGATAATTAAAATAACGGTCTTTGAGCTCATTTTTCCATCTCCTTTTTTATCTGCTCTCTTGCGGCTTCTAGCTCCATGCCTATCACGCTAAAAGACGGCGAGAGGGTATAAGAAATCTCGCTAAACGGCTTTGGGATTATCATCTTATCCCAGCTTTTTAGCTGCCAAAATTTGCTCGCTTCATAGTTTAAAATTTGTATAGGCGCATTTTGCTTTTGCGCGATGACGACGGCTCCGTCGGCGACGCTGTGATAGGGGCCGCGCGGGCCGTCCGGGGTGATGATGACGTCGGTGCCGCCTTTTAGCTCTCTAAAGCTTTGCGCGAGGGCCTTTACAGCGCCTTTTGAGCTACTGCCCCTGATCGCACCGATACCGAAAAACGAAATCACGCGCGCGATAATCTCGCCGTCTTTGTGGTCGCTTATTATGACTTTGGCGCATCTTTGCGGATTTTGGCCGTTTTTCCACCAGTGAACGTAGGCAAAGCTCATCAGTGCAAGCCTGCCGTGCCAAAATAGCACGACGCAGGGCTCGTTCGTCAAATTTGTCTTAGAAAAGCTCTTTTTGCAGGTTAAAAATATAATCCAAATGAAACAATAGATAATGCGCGGGGCTAAATTTATAAAAACGCTTCGTTTAAATTCAGCCCACAAGCTCACCGTAAAGCACCATTCTTTTTGGATCGTTCACGCGCACTTTTAGCGTTTTGCCTAGCAGCTCTTCGCTACCTGCGACTTGAACGAGGAAGTTATTAAAGCTCCTGCCGGCAACGCCGCCGTTTGCGCGAAGCTCCTCAAAATATACGTCGAAAATTTTGCCTTTTTGCGCCGCAACGATTTCGTCTAAAATTTCGTTATGGCGACTTTGTAGGCGGGTTAGACGAGCGCTTGCGACGGCGTCTGGGATTTGATTAGTAAATTCTGCCGCCTTGGTCATCGGGCGAGGCGAATACTTAAAGCTAAAAATTTGCTCGAAGCGTACCTTTTCTAGCACGTCCATCGTATCCTCAAACTCCTCGTCCGTTTCACCTGGAAACGCCACGATGATGTCGGTTGAGATGCTAACCTCAGGGCACATCGCGCGCAGTCTAGCGGCTCGGTCTAAAAACCACTCTTTGGTGTAGCCGCGCTTCATCTCGCGTAGGACTTTAGTGTTTCCGCTTTGAAGCGGCATGTGCATGGATTTGCAAATTTTGGGATTTTGACTAAAGATTTCTAAAAATTTATCGTCCATATGGAGCGGATGAGGGCTAGTAAATCGTATGCGCTCGACGCCCTCGATCTCGCTGATCTTTACGAGCAGGTCGCTAAAATCGATCTTCTCGTGCGCGCCTGAAAATCTCTTACCGTAGTTGTTTACGTTTTGCCCGAGCAAGAAAATTTCCTTCGCTCCGCCCTCGGCTGCCTTTTTTACTTCGCGCAGGATTAAATTGGCCGGGATCGAGATCTCGTCGCCTCTGGTGTGCGGAACGATGCAGTAGGTGCATTTTTTATCGCAGCCGATCGAGATATTTATGTGGCTTTTATACGGAGAGCCGCGAAATTCGCCGAATGCGTACTCGCTCTCGTCGTGATTTATGTCGGTGCTGATAAATTTAGGCGTCTTAACGGCGGCTGAAATTTTACTGACGTTTCGCGCGCCGAGTACGAAATCCACGTAAGGCGCTCGTTTAAAAATTTCGCTTCCTAGGTGACTTGCCGTGCAACCGCAAACTCCGATTTTAGCGCCCGCTTTTTTTACTTTTTCAAAACCGCCGACTTCGCTAAAAAGCTTATGCACGGGCTTTTCGCGCACCGAGCAGGTGTTAATAAGGATGAGGTCGGCCTCGGAGATGTCCTGAGTGAGCTCATAGTCCTCTTTTTGCTTGAGCTCGGCGATGATGTGCTCGCTATCGCGGACATTCATCGCGCAGCCTAAAGTCTGGATAAAGAGCTTTTTTTGCGCTGCGCTCAAAGGATGTGCACCTCGTACATATAGTCGTTTTCATCGAGTCCGTATTTTACGGTGCGGTGATAGACACTAAGGCCTTTTTCCTCGAAAAATTCAACCAAAGCGATGAGTTGTTTGTGGCTGTTTTCTCTGTCGAAATAGAAAATTTGTTGCGGATCTTTTGCAAATGCCGCTTCGATTTTTTCAAGAGAGATCGTTTTTGGTTTGGCGTCAAGTTGCGTTCTAGCGAGTTTTAGCTCCATTTTTAATCCTTTGAAATCTTTAATTTAATCTGTGAATATAGCAAATTCATCATAAAAAACGCATTAAACTTCTTAAAAGTATAAAGTTTGTATAATACCCCTCTAACTCAAAAATTCCCCCAAATTTTAAATAACGGAGCAAAAATAATATGGAAAAAATAGCGGATATCATAGAATCTATCGCAAATGAAAAAGGGCTCGAAATCGAGGATGTAAAAGAGCGCGTCATAAGAGCTATTATCAATACCGCAAAGAAAATTTACGGCGAAAACTACGAATACGACGCGGTTATCGATAATGCGACCAAGACCCTTCATCTATATCAAAAAATCACCGTCGTAGAGGATGGCGACGAGCGCTTGGCCGAGGATAACGAGCACTTTCTAAGCGTAAGCGAAGCCAAAAAAGTAGACTCTGGCGTAGAGATCGGCGACGAGCTAACATACGAGCTATCTACCGACAACCTCGGCCGCACCGCCGCGCAGACACTTCACAAGGAGCTTGAGTATCACATCCAGCGCCTGATGGAGGAAAAAATCTTTCAAAAATACCAAGACATGGTCGGGCACATGGTTTTTGGCTCTGTCACGCGCGTAGATAGTGAGGAAAATACCTTCATCGAGATAGACGAGCTACGAGCCGTGATGCCGCGCAAAAACCGCATAAAAGGCGAGAAATTTAAACCTGGCGATGTCGTAAAAGCCGTCATAAAAAGCGTCTATATAGATAAATCCATGGGTATAAAGGTCGAGCTAAGCCGCACATCGCCAAAATTCCTCGAAGCTCTGCTAAAAGCCGAAGTGCCTGAGATCAAAGATGGCCTCGTATTGATCGCGGCAAGCGCTAGAATCCCGGGTGAACGCGCTAAAGTAGCACTCGTAGCAACTTCGCCAAACGTCGATCCCGTGGGTGCGACAGTGGGCACAAAGGGTGTGCGCATAAACGCCGTGACAAAAGAGCTAAACGGCGAAAATATCGACGCGATCGAGTATTCGGCAGAGCCTACGATCCTCATCACTCGCGCGATGGCACCGGCGATCATCAGCTCCGTAAAAATCGGCGAGGATAACAAAGCCGTCGTGAGCCTAGTAACCGAGCAAAAGAGTAAGGCTATCGGCAAAAGTGGCATAAATATCAGGCTAGCTAGCATGCTAACCGGTTACGAGATCGAGCTAAACGAGCTTGGCGCTAGAGGCGAGAGCAAAGATGAAAACGCAAAGGATCTAAAAGCGCTGTTTGGCGATCTGTAGCCCAATTTGAGCCTTTTGGTCGCATGCGTTTGGGGCGGTAAATTTGAGGTACGGCGTCCAGGTCAAATTTGATCTGTGTCGTCTGCTAAAATTTGCCGCTTTTTTATTTTCTATTTTTAATGCGTTAAATTTTATTCATAAATCAACAAATTTGCCACACTTTTCTCGCAAAACCCGCACCGCAAAAATAATGACGCCGAATTTACAAGACCGTCCAACTATAGAGTAAATAAATCCAATACATTTAAATATAATTTTAAAAATGTTTAAGGACGCAATATGTAAAATACTCGCAACAACCTCGCAGGATCAAAAATGAATGCAAAATCGCCGAATCAAACCAAACCCCTCAAAAAGCTACTTTTGATAGCCTTGATCGCCCTCATCGTCGGCAATGCCCTGATGTACGTAAATCAAAGGAGCGAGTGGCTCTATGACGGGCAGTCGTATCCAAAAGCAAAAGAGTGGCTGATAGGTGCAAATTTTATGATGGTGTATGGCAATTTTCTAACCAAACTCCCCTTTGTCGATGAAAAAAGCCTTATCGTCCAGCCCGTGCTTGCCCTGCAGGATTATTTCATAAAAAGATGGAAAGAAAATTTACCCGACGACGATGCGGAAAAGTACGCGGACTGGTATGTTTTTAGGCTGATGATGTATATCATGAATACATCAGGCAGCACCGTCCTATACGGCAACAACAAATATTCTTTTGAAGAGACGATAGAATTTAACGAAAAAGCCTGGGAAACTATAGAAAATATGGTGAAATTTGAGGCTAAGGATAAGATGTTTCAAAAAATCAGGCTTGCGGCTTTTAATAACTTATCGATTATTTTCACGAATAATTTTACGGCGTATTGGATAAAAAATCCTCTGTATTCTAAGCCCAAATCTAAAAACTATAGGTCGGATGAGTCTCAAGTAAACATACCAAAGATGCTTAAAGACGTCAAACAGCACGAAAGACTCATAAAGCTGCGCGAATATATAAAATATATGAACGCGCTTTACTCTTCAAAGTATCCCGAAATTTACGACAAAGCTCGCAAAGCAAAGACGGCAGAATACTTTGAAAACGAAAGAATTCACGCGATAGCAAGCCAAATTTTATACTGGCAAATACGTACAAATAGGCATGCAAACATAGACGGCTTTTGTCAAACGGATAAAAACGAGTATCTAAAAGACTACATCGAAACTAGAAAATGGTTTTTGGCAAACGAGGATGATTTGAAGGCTAAGGGGGTTAGCATAAAATCGACCGTAATAAAATCCGTGGACGACAAGATAAAAGAAGTCTGCGAGGACGTTAAATTTTAAAATGCGCCGCGAAAGCGTCAAATTTTATAAAAACGTTAGCGAGATAAATTTAAGATTAAGGCGGCGAGTAACCGCCTGATTTGAAGTTATTTATTTTTAGTGGAGCGGTACATCGGGTGCTGATAGTCGTTTCTTTCGCAACCCACAGCTAAAAATCCAAATACCAAAACAAGCACGCATAATATAACTTTTCTCATTTTCTCCCTTTTTTGAATTTCATTTTCGCGCGATTATAGCAAATTTCGCGAAATTACCAAAATTGCCGCGGCTAAATTTGGCGGAATTTAGGCGGAGCTATTTTCGTCAAATTTGTCGCCGTTCAGTGAGAGTCAAAAAGTGCGCGCGTCAAATTTGCTTGCCCGATTTTTCGCTCTTGCTCGTCTAGCGCCCGCATACGATAGATTCGCGCTCGCAGGCAAATTTATTAGTCCAAATTTGTCCCGCCCGCCGACTCGTCTTACAGCGCACCGAGCCGTAATATATTAAATTTTTATCCAAAAAAAAGTAGAATATCTCATCTTAAATTTAAGGAAAAATCCGTGTTGCAAGCATTAGCGCTTAGATATAGACCGCGAAATTTTAGCGAGCTCATAGGCCAGGAGGCCGTCAGCACCAGCCTCACGCACGCTCTGGACGAGAGTCGCCTCACCCACGCCTACCTTTTTTCGGGGCTTCGCGGCAGCGGCAAAACATCGAGCGCGAGGATATTTTCAAAAGCGCTGGTTTGCGATCACGGCCCGACTAGCCAGCCATGCGAGGAGTGCGCCAACTGCATCGCCGCAAACGAAGGCCGCCACATCGACATCATCGAGATGGACGCTGCCAGCCACCGCGGTATCGACGATATAAAGGGGCTCATCGAGCAGACCAAGTACGCTCCGGCGATCGCGCGCTTTAAGATTTTTATCATCGACGAGGTGCACATGCTCTCCACGCCCGCGTTTAACGCGCTGCTAAAGACGCTCGAGGAGCCGCCGCCCTACGTCAAATTTATCCTAGCCACGACCGATCCGCTCAAGCTCCCAGCCACGGTGCTATCGCGCACGCAGCATTTTAGATTTCGCCAGATCTCGCGCCCGGACGTCGTCGCGCATCTTGACTTTATCCTAAACCGCGAAAACGTCCCGCACGAAAAAGAGGCCCTCGAGATCCTCGCCCGTAGCGGCGCTGGCTCGCTGCGCGACACTCTCACGTTGCTAGATCAGGCCATCATCTATGCTAGGGGCGAGCTAACGCAAAGCGCCGTCGCGCAGATGTTGGGGCTGCTTGATCCGCAGCGCATAGAGGAGATACTCGCACTTGTTATGAGCGGCGATAAATCAGCTGTGAGCGCGGCGGTAGCGCAGCTGGAGAGTTACGATGCCGAAATGGTGATAGATGAGATAACGGCCAATCTAAAGGCAAATTTTCTCGCGCAAAGCCCGAAATACTCGCTGCTTTTATACGAGAGATTTTTTAGGATCCTATCGCAGGCGCGCTCGATGCTAAGTATCAGCAGCGACGGCGGATTCGTGCTTGGCGTGATGCTTTTTATGATGATCGAGGCGATCAATCTAAAATCGATCGACGAGATGATAGCCGTGGATGCGAGGGAAAAATTTGCGGATTCGCAAGGTCGCGCGGCTGATTTTGGCGGCTCCCGTTCGGCGTCAAATTTTGCTGGCGGACGAGGCGAAGCGGCTAAATCTGCGGCTCCTGCGCAGACTGGTCAAATTTCACCATCTATAGACGGATCGAATTTGACGGGCGCAAACGGGGCTAAACCCGTCTCGAAAAACAGCGCGACTGAGGGGCGAAATTTGAGCGCTCAGACTCTAGCCGGCTCGGCAAATTTAAATGCCAAGGCGCCGCAGGAGCCGGGCGGCCAAACCCGCGCCGCAAAAACTCCAAATCCCGCTTACGAAGCGTTTTTGGCCAAAATTTACGACCGTAGCTTTGATCTTGGTGAGTGTTTTAAAAACTGCATAGAGTTTTTGGAGTTTTCAGACGGCTGCATGAGCCTAGCCTCAAGCGCGGCGGGCGACGATCAGAAGCGGCTTCGCGATGGATCGAAAGTGATTTTGCAGATTTTGCGCAGCCTTTTTGGCGAGAGCGCAAAGATAAAGATAACTCCCAGGCAAAGCCCAGAAATAGGGGCGCAAGAGCAAAATGGTGCGGCAAATTTGGATGACGAGCGCGGTGGTGCGGCAAAATCTGAGAGCAATGAGGCGACGCCAAACCAGGCTGGCTCCAAAATTTACTCTGACGACACGCAAGAAAATTTAAATCAAAACGACCAAGTGCAAGAGCTCTCAAATTTGACGGGGAATTTATTTTCGGACGGTAGCGAGGAGAGGACGGCTACGCCCTCGGAGCAAAATTTAGACGCTAAATTTGAAAGCAGCGAGCAGGGTGAGCAAACGCAAAATTTGACGCAGCAAACGCAAACGGATATAAATGACGCGGCTCCGAGCACGCAAGCAAATAGCGACTCACCCAGCGATAAAACCACGCCATTAAATTTAAACGAAAACGAGTCAAATTTGACGCGAAGCTCGCAGACGAATTTAAAACATCCGGCCGAGCCTAAATTTGCGCCCGATTTTGAGAGTATGCGAGATGACACGCACGATTTTAACGAGGCATATTCGCTAAAATTTAAGAGCGATGATGGCACCCTGGCTGGGGCGGATCTAGCGTTTTTAGATGACGAACTAAGACGGCTAGAGAGCCAAAATACTGCAAAAACGGAGCAAAAGCCAATCGGCACAGCTAAATTTAACCAAAACAGCGCGCCGCAAACGGCTGCCTTTGGCGAGCCGCCGTTTGATCCTGATGACGTGAGCGAGATGTTTAGCGAAGCAGCAGAGTATGACGACGGCCTTTTTGAGCGAGATGCTAACGAGCCCGCAAACGCCGACGCAAGGCAAAATTTAGATACGACAAATTTAATCGGTGACGAGTTTCAAAGCGAATCAAATTTTGACGACTCGTCCTCAAGCGAGACAAATTTAAACGCTCAAAATCCTACGTCAAATTTGGCCGCAAAAACTCAAGCCGATCCTAAGGCTGCAAAAAATCAAGCGGTTTTAAAAGAAGCCAAGCGACTATTTGGAGAGCCTGAAATTTTAGAAATTTGAGGCGTTTAATTTAGCTCGTTAAATTTGCATGCCGTTTTGCTATTTTTGGCAGGGCGCGACCGTCAAAGCGTGGAATAACGGCCTAAACGCTGATCAGAAAAAGCGCCTTGAGCGCGAGCTAAAAATAGGCGTGGGCCTAGGTGAAACTACGCCGATGTTAGCTCAAAGAATAGCGCAGGTTTTACAAAAAAACAAACGCGATGCAACGGCGATTGCATTAACCGGAGCGGGCGCGATAGTAAGCGAAATTCGCCAAGCCTTTTTTGAGGCTAACGACGACGTCATAAAATGCTACAAATACCAAGCCACGCTAGATACTCGCACGTCAGAACTATGCAGAGCTTACGATGGCCTAATGTGGGATAAAGACTACAAGCCCATCGGGCATAACTTCCCGTTTCGCAAACCGCGCGTAAATACTCATTTTAATTGCCGCAGCACCATAATACCCGTAACTAAAAGCTGGGACGAGCTAGGCATCGAGGGTATGGATAGCGCAAATGATCGCACGAGGTCGTCTATGAACGGCTACGTGCCGCAGGATATGAGCTTTAACGACTGGCTAAAAACCCAAAGCCCCGAAACGATAGAAAAGACGCTAGGCAAAGGCAGAGCCGAGCTATTTATGCAAGGCAAGATCACTATGCGGGATTTGATAACGCAGCAGGGGCGGAGCGTAAATTTAGAGGATTTAGTAAAGAAAAAGACGCTAAAAACGGTATTTTCAAAAGATAACGTAAGTATAAACGAAATAGAGGCCATCCGTGATTGGACGGGGGCTAGCAGTAGAAAAATCCGCGAGTATATGACCGGTACATTGAAAGAGCAGTTATATCCCGAGGAAAAAGAAAGCTTTGATAACTTTATTAACTTATTCAATAAATACGAAAGCAACATCAAAAAAGGAACGGACATATATAGAGGAATAGGCTTTGATGAGGTTGAAGTTTATGAAAATAGTATATTTGCGAAGTTAAAAGCCGGTGATGAATATTTTGATAAAGCTATTTCTAGTTTTTCGTTAGAGCAAAGCGTAGCAAAACATTTCAGTGGTCGCAACGGAAGTTACAAAGAGATAATACTAAAAACAAAATCGCGAGGCAAAGAGCTTTACGTAAATGATTTCTCAGACTACGAGGAAAAGGAGGTTTTGGTAAAGGGCGGTGAAAAATTTAAAGTAATCGAGATAAAAGACGAAGTAATAGACGGCGATAATGTTATGGTCGTTTATATTGAATAACTTTTGTTAAAGCCAATCGGAAGCATAAGCCTTGTAGGTCTTTTTGCGCCATTCCAAAAGAAAATCTTTATTTATGGATTTTTCTTTAAATTCGTCGTAGGCTTCTTTTATCCTTGCTTCGTTTTTCATTAAATAGTAGTTAAGCGTAATAGTGCCCCCCGAATTCTCGTATGCTTCAAATTCGTCAAAGCTCATTACTCCGCCGTCCGGACTTATTATTGCCACAGAGGGCTTTTTGACCCATTTGTCGTTTTCATCTACGCGCAAGCCGTATGTTGCGTCGTAAGCGACCCGCAACCATTTTAAAAGAAAATCTTTGTCTTTTGATTTCTTATTGAATTCGCGCCATCCTTTGTCCCTTGTCAAGTCGTTTTGTTGAGCGTAATGATAAGAGGCGCGAACTGCATTGGAGCTATTTTGTGCAAACTCGTTAAAACTAATCATAATAAAATCCTTTTCTTTTATTATACCACTTTTTCAAAACCAACCCCATTTAAAATTTAAGTTACTATTCTATCAAAGGCAGTGCCTTAAATTTAACTCTCGTGGAGGACAAAATGACGATCGAGGAGCTAGAAAAGCAAGTCAGTGATTTGCAAGCCGAAAAAGAAGCGATGAACGCTAAAAACAAAGAGCTTTTAGGCGAGGTAAAAAAGCTAAAAGCGAAAAAACGCTGATGATTGCTCATGCTCGCAAAGAGGCGGACAGCAAAAAATAAAAGCAAATTTGAAAAGCCGCGTTAAATTTTGGTGCTCAAATAGCCGTCGTTGGAATAAATTTAAGCGGAGAGGGTTTAGTAAATTTATAAATTTTAGAGAGTTTCAAAACAGGTCGGCGAGCCGAAACGACTCGCGCAAGGGTTAAATTTATCTAAAAACGCAACTTCACTATTCGTTTAGTATCGAAAGAAGCTCTTTGTTGTCTTTGGTTTTTAGCATCTTGGCGTATAAAAATTTGAGTGCTTCTACGTCGTCCATCGTCGCGATCGCCGAGCGGATAGCCCAGATCTTTTGCAGTTCGTCTGGTTTTTGCAGTAGCTCCTCTTTTCTGGTGCCTGATTTTAGTACGTTGATGGCTGGGTAGATTCGGCGGTCGGAGATATTGCGATCTAGTACGATTTCGCTGTTGCCCGTGCCTTTAAACTCCTCAAAAATAACCTCGTCCATACGTGAGCCCGTGTCGATGAGTGCGGTGGCGATGATGGTGAGGCTGCCGCCGTGCTCGATATTTCGCGCCGCGCCGAAAAAGCGTTTCGGCTTGTGCAAGGCGTTTGCGTCCACGCCGCCGGTTAGCACCTTGCCGCTTGGCGGAGTTACGGTGTTATACGCGCGCGCTAGGCGGGTGATGCTATCTAGCAGGATGATGACGTCCTTGCCCATTTCTACGAGGCGTTTGGCCTTTTCGATGACGAGCTCGGCGACGCGCACGTGGTTCATCGCAGGTAGGTCAAACGTCGAGCTAAACACTTCGCCCTTTACGCAGCGCTGCATGTCGGTGACCTCCTCGGGGCGCTCGTCCACGAGTAACACCATGAGATGCGACTCCGGGTGGTTGCGTGCGATACCGTGGGCTAGCTCTTTCATGAGCTCGGTTTTACCGCTTCTTGGAGGGGCGACTATGAGGCCGCGCTGACCCTTGCCAAGAGGGGTAAAGAGATCGAGCACGCGGCCTGTTAGCTTCATCGGATCGTACTCGAGGCGAAGTTTTTCTGTCGGGAAAAGCGGAGTCAGGTTGTCAAATAGCGGTCGCTCCTTAGCCTCGATTAGCGGCATATAGTTTAGCGCTTCGATTTTTAGCAGGGCATAGTATTTTTCCTGATCTTTTGGTTCGCGTACTTGACCCGTCACGATGTCGCCCACGCGCAGGGCAAATTTGCGAATTTGAGAGTTTGAGACGTAGGCGTCGTTTGAGCTGTCGCTGAGGTTTGCGTCTACCGAGCGCAAAAAGCCGTAGCCCTCGCTCGTGATCTCTAAAATGCCCGTGAAAAGTATAAATCCGCCTTGTTTTGTTTGGGTTTTTAGGATCTCAAATATCAAATCTTGTCTGCGAAATTCGCGCGGATTCTCGACGCCTACGCTGTTTGCGATAGCGATGAGTTCCTCTAGGCTAAGAGTTCTTAGCTCTTCGATTTTGTGTCCGTCGACTGGGATGTGAGTGCGTGAGTTTTGGTGTTTTTTTGTGGTTTTTTGACTTTCCTGCGTGGAATTTGCAGGTTGGGTCGCGTTATTTTCCATTGTGTCCTCTTTAAAATTACGGAATAATTTTGTAGATAAATTTAAGTTTCAAAAGAAGTTTTGAAAGTCGCATTTTATAAAATTTTGGCTTTGATGTCAAGAAGTGATATAATCTCGCCAAAAATGAAAAGTAATATCAAAATGATGGATTTTAAAGACGGCAAGCGCGAAAAAACAATCATAAAACCGCGCTTATTGGCATAGTTACAAATTTTTTCTTAGCCGGAGCGAAAATTTTTATCGCTATGGTCTCAAACTCGGTCGCGCTGATATCAGACGCTGTAAATAACCTTAGCGATGCAGGCTCAAGTATCATCACGATATTTGGCTCAAAACTAGCTAGCAAGATGCCCGACGAAGACCACCCCTACGGCTACGGCAGGACCGAGTATATCGGCGGTCTCATTGTTTCGGTTATAGTGCTGATGCTGGGATTTCAGTTTTTAAAAACTTCGGTCGAAAACATCTTCGCGCCCGAGCCCACCAGCTTTACGATACCGTTTTTAGCGTTTTTGTTTTGCGCGATATTCGTCAAATTTGCGCTCGGCTTTTACTATAAAAAGATCGGTAAACAGACCAAATCTATCTCGCTAAAAGCCGTAGGGCAGGAGGCTCTGGGCGATGCGATCATATCGTGCGTGATCCTCGTCTCTGCTGCGCTGTCATACTTCGACGACATCCAGATAGACGGATATGCGGGCGCTTTGGCGTCGCTTTTTATTATCATAAACGGCGTACTTTTGATAAAAGAAACCTTTGATAAAATCATCGGTCAGCGCGTGGAAAAAGAGATCAGCGACGAAATTTACGCCGCCGTAAATCGCTGCGAGATCGTGCGCGGCGCATACGATTTGATCCTTCACAACTACGGCGCACAGCGATACGTAGGCTCGGTAAACGTCGAGATAGACGAGCATTTGCCCTTAGCGAAGTTTCGCAGAGGCTAAACGAGCTTCAGATCGAGATTTATAAAATTTACAGGATTTATCTGGTTTTTGGCGTTTATAGCGTAAATTTGGGGCAGGACGAGAGCCGCGCCTGCGTGGCAAATTTGCTCTCGGAGTTTAGCAGCGTGCGCGGATTTCACGCATTTTTCATTGATAGCAAGAAAAAGAGCGTGAGGTTTGACGTGGTGGTCGATTTTGCCGAGAAAAATCTGGGCGAACTACGCGCCCAAATCGAGCGCAAAGTCGCGCTAGGCTTTCCCGGATATAAAATTTTCATCGTGATAGATAGGGAGTTTGCGTGAGAAGTCGCTAGTTTTTCGCCAAATTTGAGGTTAAAATTTAAGGGCGATTTGCGTAATTTACTAGCATTTTCAAGGTACTGGTCTTGGCCGACTCTACTCAAATTTACGGCTACCTTTTGACGAGAGTAAAATTTGTCAAATTGAACAAAATCTCAGCTACGTCAAAGCTCGTAAAATCAAGCAAGGCTTTAGAAATTTTGCGTATAATCTAAAAATCTTAAAACGAAAGAAAAAAGTAACCGATGGGCAAATTTAAGTGCGCGCATTGCAGGGGCGAATTTGAGCGCGAGGCGCTGATAGAGCGCGGTGGAGAGCTGTTTTGCTGCGAGGGATGCGCGGGAGTTTACGAGATACTTAACGCAAGCGGACTGGGCGAATTTTACGAAAGGCTTGGTAAAACTACGTTAAATCCGGCTCGGGACGCAAAAAATACGGCGCAAAAGTCGCAGGAAGACCTTGCGGCTATTTATCAAAACTACGTCAAAAACGAGAATGGATTTAACAAAATCTCGCTCATCATCGAGGATATACACTGCTCGGCTTGTATCTGGCTAAACGAGAAGGTTTTATTTGCGCAGAAGGGAATTTTGGAGGTAAATATAAACTCGGTTAATAACAAAGCCCTCATCGTCTGGGACGAAAACGAGGTAAATTTGGCTCAAATTTTCGCCCTCGTCCGCTCTATCGGCTTTGAACCCTACCCATACGACGCGCAGACTCAGGAGCATAGACTCGCCCTGCAAAAGCGCGAATTTTACGCGAGGCTGCTGGTGGGCATTTTTTGCACGATGAACATCATGTGGCTGGCCATCGCGCAGTACGGCGGCTACTTCACGGGCATGCGTCAGGACGTGCGCTCTATCATAAATTTCGCCGAATTTATCCTCGCTACGCCGGTGCTTTTTTACACGGGAAGCGGGTTTTTTAGGGGTGCTTGGGGCGCGCTAAAAAACAAAACGCAAAACATGGATAGCCTTATCGTCACGGGCACGTTAGCAGCTTACGTTTTCTCGATTTACTCGATGTTTTCTAGGCAGGGCGAGGTGTATTTTGACTCGGTTGCGATGATAATCACTTTCGTATTTATCGGCAAATATCTGGAAATTTTAAGCAAAAAAAAGGCCGCCGACACGCTAGATAACCTAAACTCGTTAAATTTAAACTCAGTTAGCGTCAAAAACGGCGACGAGATAACGCTAAAAAGCGCGCAGGAGGTGAGGGTGGGCGAGCTCGTGGTCGTGAGAGCTGGCGAACGCGTACTGCTAGACGGCGTCGTCGTTAGCGGCGCGGCGAGCTTTGATCTCTCTAGTCTTAGCGGCGAGAGCGCGCCTGCGTATCTTAGCGCAAAAGATGGCGAAAACGAGATAAAAAGCGGCTCTGTGTGCGTAGACGGCACGCTGGTTTATGAGGTCGGCGCCGTGTTTAGCGAGTCGGTGCTAGCGCGTATCATAAATCTGCTAGAAACCGCCGCAGCCAAAAAGCCGCGTATTCAGGCGCTCGCAGACGCCATCGCGGCGAGATTTTCGGCCGCTATCACGGCGCTGGCGCTAGCGACGTTTGCGTTTTGGTTCTGGCGCACTGGCGAGCTCTCCACCGCGCTCATCGTCGCGATCTCGGTCGTGGTGATCTCGTGTCCCTGCGCGCTTGGGCTTGCTACGCCAGTTAGCACGCTCGTTGCGCTTGGGGCTGGCTTTAGGCGCGGGATAATTTTTAAAGAGGCGCGCATCATCGAAAGCCTAGCGAAGTGCGATACGGCCGTGTTTGACAAGACCGGCACGCTCACGTCGGGGCGGCTTAGCGTGAGTAAATTTACGCACGCGGATAAATTTGACCCGAGCCTACTTTTTTCGCTGGTTAACGGCTCTACGCATCCCGTTAGCCGCGCCGTGGGCGAATATCTGCGCGCAAATTTTAGTGATTTAAAACTTTTAGAGTTAAGCGGCTTTGAAAATATCGCGGCACGCGGCACGCAGGCTAAATTTGGCGGTAAAAAGCTAGCGGGCGGGAGCGAAAAATTTATGCGAGAGCTAGGGCTTTATGACGGCGAAGCGGTGCGTGGGACTAGCTATTTTTTTGCCGCGGAGGGCGAGATTTTGGCGGTGTTTGAGCTAGAGGAGAGCCTAAAAGAGGGCGCCAAAGAGTGCGTAGCCGCGTTAAAAAACGCTGGTATGCGAGTAGCGATGCTAACGGGCGATAACGAATACGCCGCAAAGCGCGTAGCAGAGCAGCTAGGCGTGGGCGAAACGGTCGCGAACGCTCTGCCTACGGATAAGGCCGCATACGTGGAGCGGCTGGCGAATCAGGGGCGAAATGTGCTGATGATAGGTGACGGGATCAACGACGCCGCCGCGCTCGCGCTCTCAAGCGTGGCCGTGTGTATGGGTAGCGGAGCGGCCGTGAGTATCGCAAAAAGTGACGTCGTGCTAATGAGAGACGACCCAGCCTCGCTCGCGGCTGCAGCGAGGCTCGCGCGCAAAACCTACCGAATCGTGCGGCAAAATTTGGCCTTTTCGCTCGTTTATAACGCCGTGACGATACCGCTGGCGATGGCCGGCTACGTCGCGCCCGCCGTGGCTGCGCTATCGATGTCGCTAAGCTCCGTCGCGGTCGTGCTAAACGCGCTGCGGGTTAGGAGCGAGCGATGAGCGGGGCGGTCGTGGCGATGATGATCGGGGTTTCTACGCTACTGGGCGCGTGCGGGCTGGCGGCGCTGCTGTGGGGGCTTAAAACCAGGCAGTTTGATGACGAGCGCAAATTTTTGGACGGGACGAAATTTGACGACGAAGACGCACTAAACGACGCCTACGAGCTGGAGCTTCGCCGTAAAGAAAAGGGCTATAAGCCGCCTGAGTGAGGCAAATTTACGTTTAAATGGGGGCTAAATTTTGGTCGTAAATTTAACGGATAGCGGCTTTAAATTTGAGCGGATAAATTTGCGATAAAATTTAAGCCTGAGCGAATTTTGCGCTAAATTTGCCACCTTAAAATGCACGATGAGGCGGTAAATCTGAGTGAAAATTTTAAAAGCAGCGGACATCACAAGCGGATTTAATGCAGATAAATTTGATCTAGTCGGTGCGACTATGGCAAATTTGACGTTTATGCGGCTAAAATCGGTGAGTGTCGGTTAAATTTGATTCACGGGTTTGGTTGTGTAGCGGCGTCAAATTTGACTCAAATTTTGCAAGCCTTTGCGTCTATTAAAATTATTTCTTCTAAAAGACGCGGCAAAAGCTCAAATTTAAAGCTAAATTTAAGCTCGGCGAGCAAGAGCGGCTTGCCGAAAAAGCAAGCCAAGCGCGGGATTTTTATGATTTGTTCCGTAGAGATCGTTTGAAATCTACTTGCAAAGATTATTTCAAGCTATCGATATACTCACTAACAGTCGCCATATCCTCGTCGCTTAGGTTTTTGGCGTGCAGCTGCATGACCTTGCCCATGCCGAAGTTATTGTTTGAGCCGTCTTTGTAGCCTTGTAGCGCTTTTATGCGGTCTTCTTTGCTGATGCTAGTTAGCGCAGGCACTTTGTTTGCGTATTTTACGTCCGCTTTTTCGCCGTGACAGGCTGCGCATTTTTTGTAAATAGCTGCGCCGTCGGCCGCAAGTAGAGAAAAATTTAGCGCCAAAACGGCGGTTGCAATGTGATAGATTTTCATCTTTCGTCCTTTTTGATAGAAATTTAGACGAGATTATAGCCCTAAAAGCTTAAAAGAAAAGAAATTTTATAAAAAAGTTACTAAAATGAAGCGCGAAATAAAAAGCAGAGAAAAATCGGCGGAAAAACTCCGCCGAAAAGGGTTATTTTAGAGTAGGGATGTACTCTGATAGAGCTGCGATGTCGTCATCGCTAAGAGGTTTTGCGATAGGTTTCATCATTGCAGAAGACTTAAATTTGTCCAAGCTGCCCTCTTTGTAACCTTTTAAAGCCTCGGCGATCTCTTCTTTTGAAAGCGTGTTAAGCGCAGGAACTTTGTTTAGATACACTTTTTCGGCTTTTGGTCCGTGACAGGCCGCGCATTTTTTGTAAAGTGTTGCGCCGTCAGCGGCAAATAGGCTGCCCGCTAGCAATGCGGCTGCACCTGAAACAACGATTAGTTTTTTCATTTTATATCCTTTTGTGGAGTTGTGACGGGCAAATTATAATACAAAAAGCTAAATTTTACATTAGTTTTTCACATTAGTTTCTAGTGCGGCGCGGGCGGCGATTTTCGGTTAAATTTAGCTTTTTTTTGTATAATTTTCGACATGGATAAAAAAGGGTTTAAAACGGCGCCCAAAAAGGCGCTATTTCTTGATCGCGACGGCGTTATAAACGAGGATGCGGGCTATGTTTATAGACGCGAGGATTTCGTTTTTAAAGAGGGCATTTTTGAGGCTTTGAGGGAGTTTGCCAAGGCTGGCTACGCACTAGTCGTGGTGACGAATCAATCAGGCATCGGACGAGGCTACTACACGCTGGAGCAGTTTGATGAGCTTTGCAGGTTTATGCTGGGCGAGTTTGAAAAAGAGGTCGTAAAGATAGAGAAAATTTACTTTTGTCCGCACGCGCCGGAAGCTGATTGCCTTTGCCGTAAACCAAAGCCAGGCATGCTGCTAAATGCCGCAAACGAGCTAAATATCGACCTTGCGCGCTCAATCATGATAGGCGACAAGGATAGCGACGTGCAGGCCGGGCAGAGTGCTGGCGTCGGGATAAATTTAAAGCTGGACGACAGGCTAAAAAGCGTGGCGGACGCGCTGGAGTTTTTAAAAAAAGAAGGAAAAATATGAAAGATATAAAAAGAGTCGCGATAACTGGCGCGGCGGGCTTTATCGGCTCAAATTTGGCGCATTATTTCGATGAAAATTTAAAAGACGTAGAAGTGCTCGCCGTGGATAAATTTAGAAGCGACGAGAAATTTAGCAACGGCAACCTCAAAAGCTTCGGGCATTTTAAAAATTTGCTCGGCTTTTCGGGCGAAATTTACGAGGGCGACATAAACTGCGCTAAAACGCTAGCCATGATCGAGAAATTTGCCCCTGACGCGATATTTCACGAGGCGGCGATCTCGGATACTACGGTAACCGAGCAAGGCGAGCTAATGAGGACAAATCTAAATAGCTTTAAAGACCTGCTAGATATCTGCGAAAAAACGAATGCCAGGATGATATACGCAAGCTCCGGCGCTACGTACGGTAACGCAAAAAGCCCGCAAAGAGTCGGCGAATGCGAAGCGCCGAATAACGTCTACGGCTTTTCAAAGCTAAAAATGGATGATCTAGGACGAAAATACGCTAAAAGAGGCGTAGCGGTCGTGGGGCTGAGATACTTTAACGTTTATGGTGCTAGGGAGTTTTATAAAAACAAAACCGCCTCGATGGTGCTCCAGTTTGGTCTGCAAATTTTGAGCGGTAAAAATCCGCGCCTCTTTGAAGGCAGCGATAAAATCAAGCGCGACTTCGTCTATATAAAAGACATCGTGCAGGCAAATTTGCTCGCTCTAAACGCTGCTAGCGGCGTATATAACGCAGCGACGGGCACGGCAAGAAGCTTCCAGGAGATCGTGGATATCTTACAGCGCAAGCTGGGGTCAAATTTGCCTTGCGAATACATCCCAAACCCGTATGCGCGCTCATATCAGTTTCATACGCAAGCCGACATCGAGCCGACTAAAAAGGCGCTGGGATACGAGCCTAAATTTAGCCTAGAAGAGGGCATAAAAGACTACGCGGCCGAGATAAAAAGGATATACGAGGAAGAGATAAATGCGTGAAGTACGTGCTTTGGTCGCGGGCGATCTGATGCTCGATCACTACATCTGGGGCAGCTGCGAGCGTATCTCGCCCGAAGCTCCCGTGCAAGTAGTAAAGATAAAAAACGAAACCAAACGCCTAGGCGGAGCGGGCAACGTAGTGCTAAATTTGCTCTCATTAGGCGCAAAAGTGGGCGTTATGAGCGTGCTCGGAGACGACGAGACAGGCGATGAGATCGAGCGGATCTTGTGCGAGCAGGGCGCTAGGGCTGAGTTTATAAAAAGAGAAAAAGGGCGCACGAGCTCGATAAAAAGCCGCGTGATGGCGACGCATCAACAAGTCGTGCGCATCGACAAAGAAAGCGTCGAAGCCGTAACGTGCGAGGACGAGCTAGCGGCAAATTTCGCCCGCGCGCTAGAGAGCTACGACGTCGCGCTGCTATCTGACTACGGCAAGGGTGTGCTGACGCCTACGCTGTGCCAAAAGTTTATAAAAGCCTGCGCGGATGCCGGCAAACCCGTGCTAATCGATCCAAAAGGCGCGGACTACTCGAAATATAAGGGCGCTACGCTACTAACGCCCAATAAAAAAGAAGCGGGCGAGGCCGTGGGCTTTAAAATAGAAAACGACGAGCAGCTTTTTGCGGCGCTAAATTTGCTAAAAAATGAGCTAAATTTGACCCATTCGTTGATCACGATCTCAGAGGAGGGCATCGCGCTTTTAGAGGACGCTCAGGCGGTTAAATTTCCGGCTCTGGCAAAAGAGGTCTTTGACGTCACGGGCGCGGGAGATACGGTGCTAGCGACGCTTGGCGTGATGCTGGGTGCGGGCGAAGGTATCAAAAAGGCGATCGAGACGGCAAATTTAGCCGCCGCAGTCGTCGTAGCTAAGGTCGGCTCAGCCACGGCAAGCTTTGAGGAGATAAACGAGCTAGTACGCCGTAAAAACGCGGCTGGCTTTGAGGAGAAAATCAAAAGCGCGGACGAACTGGCCGCGACGCTGGCAAACCGAGGCGAAAAGCGGCTGGTTTTTACAAACGGCTGCTTTGATATCTTGCACGCGGGGCATGTGAGCTATCTGGCTAAAGCGCGGGAATTTGGCGATATACTAGTCGTCGGGCTAAACTCGGACGCATCGGTGCGCGCGCTAAAGGGTGACACTCGCCCCGTAAATTCGCAGGCCGACCGCGCTACCGTGCTGGCGGCGCTTGGGGCAGTTGATTACGTGACGATATTTGACGAGCTAACGCCTCTAAATTTGATCGAAAAGCTGCGTCCCGACGTGCTCGTAAAGGGTGCCGACTACGAAGGCAAAGAGGTCGTCGGCAGTAGCGTCGTAAAAGACGTGCGGCTGGTGGAGTTTGTAGCCGGCAAAAGCACGAGCGCGACGATAAAAAGGATAAAAAGTGAAGACTGAAGATATGATAAAAAGCGAGCTAGAGGGTCATCTAGCTACGATAAAGGCGACCTTTGCGCTGGAAGCGGACATCAAAAAAGCCTGCGAAACGGCGGTAGCGACGCTAAAGGCGGGCGGTAAAATTTTGCTTTGCGGAAACGGCGGAAGCGCTGCAGACGCGCAGCACATAGCAGCCGAACTAACGGGCCGCTATAAAACCGAGCGCGGCGCGCTAGCTGGCATAGCTCTAACGACCGATACCTCCGCGCTCACGGCGATCGGCAACGACTACGGATATGAGTTTGTTTTCTCGCGTCAGCTAGAGGCTCTGGGCCGCGAAGGCGATCTGCTCATAGCGATCTCTACTAGCGGAAACAGCGGCAACGTCGTAAAGGCGCTCGAGCTAGCGCGAAAAATCGGTATCAAAACGATCGGACTAAGTGGCCGTACGGGAGGCGCGATGAACGAGCTTTGCGAGCTAAATTTGGTCGTGCCGTCAAACGATACGCCGCGCATCCAAGAGATGCATATAATGATAGGGCATATCATCTGCCAAGCTATCGACGATGCGTTTTAGGCTAAATTTAAAAGCATTTGCGGCGGCGGAGTCAAATTTGGCCCGCCCAGCCACTCTCTAACTCCGCCTAGCGCGCAAGCAAATTTAATCACCCATGAAAACCCAAACTCCAGCCTACGCCGTCATTGATCTAAAATCATTCTACGCCTCGGTCGAGTGCGTGGAGCGAGGACTTGATCCATTTGAGGCAAATTTAGTCGTCGCCGACGCTGCTAGAGGCGAGGGCAGCGTGTGTCTAGCCGTTAGTCCCGCGCTAAAGGCACTTGGCGTAAAAAACAGATGCAGGCTGTTTGAAATACCTAAAAATATAAAATATATAATCGCGCCGCCCAGGATGCAGTTTTACATCGACTACGCGGCTAAAATTTACGGCATCTACCTAAAATACGTCGCCAAAGAGGACATCTACGTTTACTCCATCGACGAGGCCTTTATCGACCTTACTTCGTATCTAAAATTTTATAAACTAGAAGCTAGAGTCATGGCAAAGATGATAATGGACGACATCCTAAAAACAACGGGCGTAACGCCCACCTGCGGCATGGGGACAAATTTGTATCTAGCCAAAATAGCTCTTGACATCCTAGCCAAACACAGCGAGGATAATATCGCCTTTTTAGACGAAGCGCTCTATAAAGAAAAGCTCTGGACGCATCAGCCGCTAAATGATTTTTGGCGCATAGGCAAGCAAACTAGGGCCAAGCTTGAGCGATACGGGATATTTTGCATGAAGGATATGGCAAACGCTCCTTTTAGCCTGCTAGAAAAGGTGTTTGGTATTGACGCCTATATCGCGCTAGATCACGCAAACGGTATCGAGCCCACCACCATAGCCGATATCAAGGCCTATAGGCCCTCAACCAAATCATACTTTAGCTCGGAAATTTTACCCAGAGACTACGAGAGGCTAGAGGCTCTAATCGTGCTAAAAGAGATGACCGATAGGCTGGCTCTAAGGATGATAAACGAGGAAGTGCGGGCTAGCGGGCTCACGATAAATATCAAATTCGCGGGCAAAAACGAACCCGCGCAAAGGGCAACGGTAAGGTTTAAAACCCCTAGCAATATCGCTAGCGTGCTCATGGACGCAGCGCAGGAGCTATATCTAAAAAAAATAAAAAACGCAGGCCTCATCAGGCAAATCGGCATATCGGCAAACGACGTCGTAAAGGAAAGCAAAACCGAAAGAAGTCTCTTTGAGGAAGAAAACGCAAAAGAAAAAACGGTACTAATAACCCTAAACAAGATAAAAGAAAAATACGGCAAAAACTCCATCCTAAGGGCCATCGACCTATTGCCCGAAGCCACCGGCCCAGATAGAAACAAAAAGATAGGAGGGCACAAAAGCGGTGAATAAAGATAGAGCCAAAATCTTTAGCTCGTTTAATCCCCTCTCGACCCTAGAAAAAGCCCTAAAAGCGCAGGAGCGAGAAAAGAGCGAAAAGCTAGATCTGGACGAGTCCAAGATAGAAGAGAACCTAAACAAAATAAGCAAACTAAAGCCCGCCGACAAGGTAAAAATCACATACTACGACGGGCAGGGCTACGTGAGCATAGAGGGGCTGGTCTCAAACGTAAATTTGATGGATAAAAGCCTAACCGTAGTAAAAACGAGGGTCAAATTTGATGATATTTATGCGGTTGAGGTTGGTTTGTGACGGCGGCGTTTTTGTAATTTTGCGGCGCGCGATATGATAGGTGTGGCACGCAAAACGCTTAAATTTGCTAGCTTTAAAGGCGTTTAAATTTTACTTTGTCCGCACTTTTCTTGATAGTTAAAAATGCGGCGAAATTTTAGTCGCACAAAAAATCAGTATAGTAAAATTTGCCCTGATTAAGCCACCTCGCGCTATCTCAAATGCTAGCTTTGCGTGCGTTAAATTTGGTCGCGTGCCGTTTGTAAAATATTATGCGCGGCGTGGTTTTTGCTGATTTGCGGCCGTTTGAGAAAAAGCCACGCACTAAAATTTCTAGTTTTTTACCGCTTCGGCGAGAAATTCTCGCTCGATCGCCTGGATGACGGCTTGCGGCGAGAGATCCTTCATGCAGGCGTGGGTTTTTAGCGGGCAGACGCGCTTCATGCACGGCATGCACTCTAAATTTAGGTGCAGGATGCGAGCGTTTTCGTTGCGCCACGGACAGGTCTGCGTAAATCTCGTCGGTCCAAAAAGCGCGATTGTGGGCATTTTGTAGGCTGCTGCGATATGCATCGGGCCGCTGTCGTTCGTGACGAATATCCCGCCGCTTTGTCCGATGCCGCCGATCATCTCGCACAGCTCGCGCACATTCGTTTTGCCCGCTAGATTTTCGCACTCCGCGCCGTTTTCGCGTAAAATTTGCTCGATCTGCTCGCACATATCGCGCTCGCCGGCGCCGCCAAAAATCATAATCTTAAATTTATCTTTAAAATGCAGCGCCACCTGTGCGAAGTAGGCCGGATACCAGCGTTTGGCGCTTCCGTAGCTAGCGCCCGGATTTAGCCCGAGCACGGGCGCGTCAAATTTACGCGGCTCAAAGTAAAGCTTTAACTCGTCGTCTGCGCGTTTTAAATTTAACGCCGCTTTGACGAATTTTAGGTATTTTTGCACCTGATGCGCACTATCGTTGCTCTTTTGAAAAATAAATTTTCGCCCCGCCCACGCTCCGAAAAGTAAAATTTTACTCGCAAACGAGCTTCTAAAGCTAAATGCCGCGTCAAATTTGCCAAGCTCTCTAGCCTGCCAAAACAGCCGCCAGAGCCTAAATTTGGCCTTTTTACTGCTGTCAACGATGACGCGCTCGCAGCTTGGATGAGTCTTAAAAAGCTCGCACGCCGCAAACGAGCCGAAAAATACGATTTTGACGGGCCCATCGGCTAAATTTTCTAGATTTTGATTTTCTTGTGCATTTGCCGTCAAATTTACGCCGCCGTCAGCGTCAAATTTATCGTTCAAATTTGGCGTATCGTTTTTAAAAATTTGAATTTCTTGCGTTACGGTGCCAAAATTTTGCGATAAAAAGCTAAAGTCTCGCTCATTTTCAAATTTGCCGGTCAAATTTCCCGCGCCAAACGCCGCCGCGTGCTTTGCGATGGCCTCCACCGCGGCGCTTGCCATTACGGCGTCGCCCAGCCAGGTCGGCAGCTCAATCAAGATTCGCACGCACTATCTCCAGCGTCGCGCTCGCGTTTTTTTCGATGCTAAACTCGCTAGCAAGCGCTAAATTTCGCTCTTGTAGCATTGCCAGTCGCTCGTCGTCGTTTAGGATCTCGTCGATCAGATCGCAGATGTCGTAGTCTTGCGGCGAGCTCATCACAAACTCCTCGGGCAATATCTCCGCCGCGCCGTTTTGAGCGGTCGTAATGGCGACGCAGCCGTAGCTAAGCGCCTCTAAAACGACGTTTGAAAACGGCTCGTACGCCGTCGGGAATAAAAACAGCTCGCTGCCTTCGTAAAATCTCGCCGTGCTTTTTTGCGCGCCCGTAAATACGGCGTTTAGGCCTAGTTCCTTGGCTAGATTTTTGTAGCGGGCGGCGTTTTTGTCGCGGCCGACGATCAGGCAGTTTACGCGCGTTTTTAGATGAGTCGCGATGCGTAAAAACTCCTCCGCGCCCTTGCGTTTAAAGCCGCTTCCGACAAACAGCAGCGTCGGTAGGTGAAAATCAAGCCCGAATTCCTCGCAAAGAGCGAGCTTTGCTGAGCCTTTTTGTACGCGCATAGGCAAATTTACGCCGTTATAGACGACTGCGATCTTTTCCTCGGCGATGTCGTAGGTTTCGCAAATTTGGCGCTTTATAAAATTTGAGTTGGCGATGATTTTTTTGGCGTTTTTAAAAGTGTGCTTTTCAAGGTATGGAATGACGAAATTTAGGGGGTTTACAAACCAAAAAGGCTTGGTTTTCATATAGACTTTATGCACGCCGTCGCCCGCGCGGTAGATGTCGGCGCAGGTGATGCGCTCAAGGCTAAAATAAATCTCGTCTGCGCCCTTTTGCCGCTTGGCTTGCGCGTTAAAACGCAGGGCTTTGATCCATGAGCTTAGCTTTTTGCTACCGTTAAATCCGCGCGTCTCGCACGCAACGCCCGAGTCTTTTAGGGCTTTAACGAGCCTTGAGAGATATCTCTGCGCCCCGCCGATAGCGTCCAGATTGAGCCTTAAAAATACTATTTTTTTCATGTTCGCCTTTTAAAATTTAGCGGTATTTTATAAGTTTTTTGATGAATTTTAGGTTATGCCAGACGTGCGAGGGATGAGGGTGTAAATAAGTATAAGCGTAAAATGGGTATAATCGCGCAAAAAAAGGAAAATCGTGAAAATTTTGCTCGTTAGAAACGATAACATTGGCGATCTCATCTGCACGACGCCAGCGATAGATGCGCTGCGAAAGGCTCATCCGCGTGCGCAAATCGACATCGTGGTAAATAGCCTAAACGTATGCGTCGTTCGCGGCAATCCATTTTTAAACAAAATCTATATCTATACTAAACCAAAGCACGTAAAAGGACTGGCGGCAAAAGTGCGGGCGTTTTGGGGAAAATGTAAAATTTTGCTTCAAATTCGCCGCGAAAGATACGATGCGACCGTGATTTTTAGGAGCGCTTATTCGCCCTCTGCCGCGATATTTGCCAGAGCAGCCGCAGCTAAAACGACGATAGGCGCGGCAAAGCAAAACGAGGGTGGTTTATTAATAACACATAAACTAAACTTTAATCCGCCACCTCACGAGGTGCTGCTTTGCTATGAGCTAGCCGTACCGCTTGGAGCGAAATTCGACGGAGAAAAGACGCTTTACGTACCGAGCTTTAAAAGCGAGAAATTTAAGGATTTCGTTTTTTTTCACGTCTCCTCGAGGGTGGAGCAAAACCGCATGGACGAGGCTAAAATTTTACGGATTTTGGCGTTTTTAAAGCAAAATTTCAGGCACGTTGCCGTTAGCGCGGAGGACGTAAAATTTGGCGAAAAATTAGCACAAGAAGCGGGCGTGGAGTTTGCCTCGACTAAAAATCTGGACGAGTTAGCCGGCTGTATCTGGGCGGCTAAATTTGTTCTCACGCTTGACGGCGGTGTTGCACATTTAGCTCCCGCGCTTGGGGTAAAAACTGTGCTTGTGCTTGGCAAAACAGACGCCGCTCGCTGGGCTCCGATCTACGGCGGCGCGCTGTGTACCGTGCTACAAAGCGCCAGCAAAAGGGCGCAGGACGTGACGGACGAGGAAATCTACGAGGCGGTAAAAATATATGAAAAAAACGGATAAAATCAATATCCTGGAGCTTGAAAGCTCGCTAGGCTTCGGCGGTCAGGAGCACCGCACGCAGCGCGTCATAAACGGGCTAAATAAGGATAAATTTAAGGTATTTTACGCGCTAAATCCAGGCTCAAAAAGCTTTGAAAAGCCGATTGATTGCGAGTTTGTAGAATTTAACCTAAGTAAGGTTTATAATATTTTTGAAATTTTTAAAATTTGCCGTTTCGTGCGCGAAAAAAATATCTCGATCATCGCCACACACTCTGGCAAGGACGGCAATATCGGCGCAATCGTCGCAAAGCTAACGGGCGCTAAAGTAGTGCGCACTAGACACCTACAAACTCCGATCAGATCGGCATTTAGCTATAATGTAAACGACAAAATTGTAGCCGTCTCAAATGCCGTAAAAACTCAGCTCGTCTCGCAGGGCGTGCGGGAAAATTTGATAGACGTTATCTACACCGGCGTGGATACGGCACGGTTTAATCCAAATTTTACCAAAGATATCAAAGCAGAGCTAAATTTGAGCGCAGACTGCGTAGTAGTCGGTATCGTGGCGGTCTTGCGCGCGGCGAAAAATCATCAGCTTTTGTTTGAAGCTTTTAGCGAGCTAAATCTACCAAACACCGCTCTAGTCGTGGTCGGCGACGGTCCGCAGGAGGAAAATCTAAAAAAAATAAAAACGCCAAATATCTACATGCTAGGCTCGCGAACCGACGTGAGCGAGTTTTTGGGCAGTTTTGACGTTTTCGTGTTACCCTCAAAGATGGAGGCGCTGGGTACGGCACTGCTCGAGGCGCAGTCGTGCGGGGTGCCTTGCATCGGTAGCGACGCGGGCGGTATCGGCGAGGCGATAAACAGCGGCGAAACGGGGCTTTTGTTTAAAAACGGCGACAAAGAATCGCTCAAAGCGGCTCTAAAAACGCTGATAGAAGACGCGGCGCTTAGGGCCAAATTTAGCGCGAACGCGAGGGAATTTATCGTGCGAAACTTCTCGATAGAGACGATGGTCGCGCAGACAGAAGCGATGTATGAAGCTCTTTGAGAGCGCGGCGCGGCTCATTTTGCGATTTAAAAGTGTGCGCAAAACGCAGCTGGTTACGCAGCCCATCCAAACGGTCTGTTTTTTTAGCAACACCGCGCTTGGCGATACGATTTTTAACACGCCCGTTTTTCGCGTTTTTCGGCAAAATTTCCCGCACATACGTACTGTCGCGCTGCTAAATCCATCTACCGCGCCGCTTTTTAAAACCGATCCGAATATCGACGAAATTTTACTATACGACGGCAAAAAAGGCGGCTTTTTGCGCGCTTTATCGCAGCTAAAAAAGATAAAGCCGGACATTGTTTTTATCCTGCACTCAAACGAGCCCGAGGCCACGCCGCTAGCCGTTTTAAGCGGCGCAAAATACGTCTTTAAGCTGCCAAATGCGGGCAGTAAATTTAGCCCCTTCCACTCAAACGCGCCAGAGCCATACGGAGATGAGCGATACGTCGTGCTAAACCGCCTCGAGCAGCTTAAATTTGTAGGCATAAAAAGTCGCGACACGAGGCTAAATTTGTATCTGTGCGATGAGGATTTCGCCCGCGTCGATGAGATGCTAAAAGGCTGCGGCTCGCGCAAATTTATCGGCTTTCAGATGGGGGCTAGCACGGTTTCCAGGCAGTGGTTTTGGCAGCGTTGGCGGGAGCTGGCGGGAATTATTTTGGAGCGCACGGACGCCGTCATCGTGCTAACGGGCAGCCCCGCCGAGCGAGCGATGACCGCGCAGTTAGACGAGGAGTTAAGAAGCGCGCACGTGATAGATGCGGCGGGTAAATTTAGTCTGCGAGAGGCTGCCGCGCTGATAGCTAGGCTTGATGTGCTTGTGACGCCAGATACCGGTCCGCTACACGTCGCAGCCGCGCTAAGGACGCCCACGATCGGGCTTTTTGCCGTCGCTTCGCCCGTAAATTCAAACCCTGATTTTGACGAAAATATCCATAAATTTATCAAAAAGCCGCGCACCTGTTCGCCTTGCGTCGGCAAAAATTGCAAATTTCAGGAGTGCATGCTGCAAATCGAGGCACGCGAGGTCTGGGAGATGCTAAAGGAAATGATTTGAAAAAGATTTTGTTCGTCGATACGGGGCGTGAATACGGCGGCGGGACAAAGAGTTTTTTGTATCTTTTGCGGGGGCTTGCCGCGCAGCAAAAATACGAGCTTTGCACGTTTTTTGAGACTGATTACGAGGCGGGCGGACGCAAAATCTCGCAAATCATAGAAGACTCGGGAGCTAAATTTATAAAATTTGAGCCCAAAAAACAGCCCTCAAAGCTAAAAAAAGAGCTTTTGCGCGCGCTTGGTGGGCAAAAGCTGGCAAAATACCTCTACAAAAAAGACTACGACTACGCGCTTTGCTTGCTGCGACAGGCGCGACCCGACGTAGTGCATTTAAACAATCATTTTTCAACCAATCTCGCCTACATCGCCGCCGCAAACGCCCTAAATATCGCGGTAGTGCAACACCTGCGTAAAAACTCGGCCGTCGAGCCTTTTAAGCTTGAGATTTTAAAGCGGCTAAAATTTACGCCCGTTTGTGTTTCAAATGCGACTTACGATTTTTACGCCGCGCAGATAAAAATGCCTAAAAACGTGGTTTATAATCCCGTAGAAGCTCCTGTTTTAAGGCGGGAAAAATCTGAAGCAGGTAAAAATTTGAGCCATTTGCAGACAAATTTAAAAAATAACAGCGACGATAAAAGCGCCGCCCTAAAAGACAAATTTGACGCCGAAAAAATAAATATCGTAATGCCAGCAAATTTCTTAACACTAAAGGGACACGAGCTAGTTTTTAATGCACTTGCAGAGCTAAAAAGAAGCGATGTAAAGGTTTATTTCGCAGGTGGAGGCGAGCTAAAAGCGGGCGCGAAAGCCAAATTTGACGCGCTGATAAGATCAGGTAAGGCCGAGTATCTGGGCTTTGTTTCCAAGATGGACGAGATTTATGCCGCGTGCGACTACGTGCTTGGATTTTCTAGCGACGAGGGGCTGCCTAGGATCGTCATCGAAGCGCTTGGCTGCGGGCTTGGCGTGGTGTACTCTGATATCGCCGTCATAAGGGAGATTTATGAAATCTCCTCAAAAAAGCAAGATTTTTTTGTAGTTCAAAGAAGCTCGGACGCGCTTTTAGCCTGCTTTGAGAGCCTGCGCAAACCCAGCTCAAAAAGCCCCGACGATGCCGTTATAAAGGCATTTAGCATAGAAAATTATCTTCGCGGGATAGATAGGATATATAGCGAACTTTGACGAAGGCCTCGATGTCTGCGAGGTTTTGCTCGCTAAGCTCGAAAAATGCACTCGCGTCGATACCCTGCACGGTTTTAAACACAGAGCTAACGGGTGGTAAATGCGAGCTGATCACGAGCGAGTCGGCGACGCCTCTTTGCTCGCTAGCAAAACAAGGCCCCATCAGGCAGATCGTAGGCGTGCGCACGCTATCTGCGACGTAGTAGTTGCCCGTATCCGAGCTCGCGTAAAGCTGCATCTGCGAGAGATAAAACGGCAACTCCTCAAGTTTGATTTTACCTATCAAAGAGATTATTTTTAGCTCGTTTGCGCTGAATTTTTTCACGTAAGTATCGCAAGTTTGCGAGCTTAAATTTGACCCGCCGCTACTACCATTTTCGCTACAAATTTGAGCTTTTGATTGCTCGCTGTTTGCATTTTCAGGATCGCCGTAAATTTCGCTCGCGCCATTGCCGGCTAAATCCGCGAAAATGTTCCGCCGGCTCAAATTTTCCGCCCGTTTTTTATCCACATTTTCGGCGAGCAAGTTTTGTAATAGCGCCGCCTCCTCACCGACACCGAAAATATAAACCTCGCAGTCAAATTTGGCGAAAATTTCAAAGATTTTCTCCCAAGTTTTCTTTGGCGGCGTTTTCATTTTATTGCCAGCGCTCAGGCTCACGCCGATCTTAAATTTATCGCTTTTTACGATATTTTCGTGTGGGATAAAGAGCGGTTGTTGCAAGCATTTTTCATATTTTAGCTCGCTAATGCCCAGCGTTTTTAAGTAGGTTAGTAACGTTAGATCATTTAGGGTATGTGGCACTTTTTTCATACCAAGCGCCAGCAGGCCAAAGTCGCTAGAGGCTGCGTAGTGATGCACGGCGACGATATTTTTAGCCAGCGTGCAGCGCGCTAAAAAGAGATTTAGACTGTTTGGCATCAGCACATAGACGCTCTCGTAGCCACGCGAAAAAAGCTCGAGTGCGAGTCCTAGTTTGGAGGCTTTTTTGCGTTTTACGTCGTTTATCGTAAATATTTTTTCTATTCGGCTGTCGTGTTTTGCGAAGGCTAGATTTATCTCGTCGATGAGTACATCAAATTTGCCCAGCTTTTCAAAGATCACGGTCGAGTTTGCGTAGTCGCCGATTTTAGCGGTTTGGATGAGTAAAATTTTGCCTTTTTCGCCTTTAAATTTTAGTTTTTTCATAGCAAAAAGATACGGGTAAATCAATAAATAAATGAGAAAATATATCAAAACGTAGGCCTTTATTATTTATAAAATTTAGCCTAAATTTAGCATAAATTTATAAATTTACGGCCGGTTTTTGAGCGATTGCGAGTAAAATTTAGCCAAAAACCGCTTACTGGATTTTAATGATTTTATCGTTATAATGGGCGTTTAAAATTTAAGGAAAAAAATGACGAAACTGCAAAACCGCCTGCAAAACGCCGCTTTATACCTCGTTTGCGTTTTTGTCGCTTGTGAGCATATGCCGCGTATGACGGCGGCGAAAAACGTCTCGCTTTATCTCGCGCTTGTCTGCGCGATCTGGCTTTATTTCACGGATAGGACGCGATTTGCCGCAAGGGTCGGCGTAAATTTTAGCCTTTCGCGCGCGCCTGCGTTTTGCCTTATCACATTTACTTTTTACGCGTTTTTGATCTCGGCCTTTCCCTACGCGCCGCAGTTTGACTCTCTGGGCAATGCGGCAGGGGAGTTTGGGCGCGGATTTGCTTTTTTGCTCATCGTCTATGTCGCGGCAAACGGCGAGGCTGCTCAGTCAAAATCATTTTTTTACGCGCTGATAGCGGCCTTTGCGGTTATTAGCATCTACTACGCTGCACCGCTTTTTAGCGAGTTTGAGAGGCTAGGCAGTGCGGGCGAATTTGACGTGCGGGTTGTGCGCCGAGCGTATGCGGACTATGTGGATAGATTTTTGCCTTTTGCGCTAGCGGGAGTTTTTATTTTTAGGCGGGTATGGGCGCGGATTTTGGTAGCTTTGCTTTGCCTTGCGGCCGTGGGACTTGATGTTTTGAGCGGCGTTAGGGGCAGCTGGGGAGCGATGCTGGTTTGTTTTATTATGTTTGGTTTTTGTTTGTATATCTTAGGCGGCGAGGCGAAGCGTAAATTTAAACTCTTTGCCGTTATTTTTGCCGTTTGCGTAGCGGGTGCATCGGTGGCAGTTTTGAGCTCGCCTACTGCGATGTATAAATTTTTCCAGATCGGGATAGTGAGCGAGGCAAATCTCGAAAACGAGAGCATGAGAGAGCGCCTTGCGGAGCTTAGCTTTAGCTCGGGGCGCGACCTAATCTTAAAGGAGCGCTTGCCGCTACTGTTTGCGAGTCCGCGCGCGATAGCTGGGCTTGGATACGGCAAGGAGCAGTACGACGCCTTTTTGCGTGACGAGGCGGACAAAGGCGCGCATATCTCGATGATGCAGACGAGGCCAAACGGCGAGCGGTATTGGTTTAACGACGAGCCGTTTTTTATCGGACACTACTACTACTACGGCGCGGTCGGTACGGCGCTGATGTTTGGCGGTTTTATCTCGCTTTTGGCGTATTCGTTTAGGCATTTTTTACGCTCGCGCGAGCTGCTTTTTGCGGCGATTTTTATCTCGCTAGCGTGTTATTTTGGCGTGCGCGGGCTGTTTGAAGCGATAAATTTACGCATACTTTATATGTTTTATATGCTTGGATTTTTCGTCTTGCTGGCGGCAAATTCGAAAGCTGGAGCTAAAGGAGGCGGAGTTGAGCGTTAGCGTTTTGATGTATCATCATGTTTTAAAAAAGAGTGGATTTATCGCCTCTAGCGCAGAGGATTTTGCCTCGCAGATGAGATTTCTCGCCGAGGCGGGCTATAAAACGCTTACGATGAGCCAATTTATCGCCTATAAAAAGGGCGAGCTAGCCGTGCCTAAAAAAAGCGTCCTCATCACCTTTGACGACGGCTGGAAGGACAACTACGTCTACGCCTACCAGGTCTTGCGCGAGTTTGGCTTGCGAGCGACGATATTTTTAGTGACGCAGTGGATCGAGCGCGCGAGCGAGCGGCGGGGCGAGTTTATAGAGCTAACTCACTCTGAATACAAAAAAGCAGCCTCCCAGCGCCCGCAGGACGTGTTTTTGAGTCTTGACGAGATAGCAGCGATGCGGGACGTTTTTGACTTTCACTCTCACACGCATACGCATTTTGACGAGTATTTCGGCGCGCTCCCACCTGAGGAAAATTTCACTCGGTGCCGCGAGTTTATGCGCGAAAATTTGGGCATCGAGGATAGGCTTTTATGCTGGCCTCGCGGCAAATACGACGAAAATTTGATCCGTCTAGCTAGGCAGGCGGGTTATGAGGCATTTTTCACGACGCAGCGAGGCATAAATAGGCCTGACGGCGATTTGTCCGCTATCAAGCGCATCGCTGCCAAAAAGGACGCCACATGGCTAAAACGCACGCTTTTTATCTATCAAAACGACATTTTGGGCGGGATATACTCGAAGATAAAGAAGTAAAATTTGCTCTAAATTTAAGGCAAATTCGGGCGTCGTTTTTGCGAGATTCGCATAAAATTTAGCTCAAATTTGGAAGAATTGATGTGGTGAATGCGGAGCGAAGGTAGAATTTAACGGGGCGGGGAGATATGCGTTTGTTTTACTAGCGACATTTAAAAGGTCATTATGAAATTTCGCAAACTTAAATTTAAAATCTTAGCCGCAGCGCTACTTCTGGCGGTAATACTTGGCGCCACATTTATCCGTATAATCCCCGATTATTCCACCTCGCGAGGCTTTGCTGTCGTTTCTCTTTCCAACTATAACAAATACAAGCAAGGATACTGCCTCAAAGAGGATAGAATTTTACCCAAAGAGGAGCTGTATAAAAAAGTGGGAGGAGCATATTTAGATAATAATGTAAAATTATACCAAATGATCGATGCTTATAGGTTGAAAACCTACGGTAGTCTTTGGTCTAGCAAATACGAAATTGCGTACTATGAACTAGAAAATATAAATTTATCGAATTGTTTTGAAGTATTAGAAAAATATTACCAAGAGGGAAAAACGACCGAGCAGATACTGATTAAAGAGTTAAAGGCTAAAAAAACCGATCCAAAGAAATATTTAAAAACAAATTTGAAAGATACGAGTGTTGGATTTGATAGACCGATAGTTATGGTTAACGGCGGCGATAAAGCTGTTACAGGCACTTTGTTTCTTGATAAATTTGCTATATTTAACGGCAATTATATGCAATTTAACCATTCGGAGTATATTTATGACACGAGAGAAAATTTTATTATCGTGAAGAAATACTATAAAGAGAGAAAAAATGCCGTAGTCGGTATTGGAAAAGGGTTTAAATTTGATAACTGCGGCAATATAAATTATCCGCTGGAAGAAAATTATTTGGGCGGTAGAGATATAGAGATGCGCTAAATTCTCTAATATGAATTTTGTTAAAAAATTTAAGGGAATTAAGACCGATGGACGCGAAGCAAAGGTATAAATTTCATAGGGCGGCGAGATATTTGCTGGTGGTGCCGATAGTTTTCTTGCTTGATTGGTGGCGGCGGCCTTGATTTTGGCGGTTCTGCCTTTTGAGGGCGCGCTAAGAATCGCCGTTTTTGCGGCAATATTTGCGATTTTGGCTTGCGCGCTGTTTTGGTATTTGTTCAAAAGGTATAAAAATTTTAAGCCAAGCAAGCTGTTTGTAAAAATCCAAATCTTAGTTTGCTGCTTTTTACGGTAGAAAATTTATCGCTCAGCGCTTTTTACGGCGGGTTTTTGGCGTGCCTTGTGGCGGGGTATTTTTGGGGCGAGCAGGCTGCCGGCTGGAGCGTGGCGTTTGCGTTCGCGCCTATTTGTCTGATCGTTTTCGTGATCTCGTATATGTTTAATGAAAAGAAGGCCTAGGCGCCAAATTTAAGTGCCCAAATTTATAAAATCAAGAAGGTCAAATTTGACAGCCAGCGTTCATATCAAATTTGACTTTATGACAAACCCGGCCGATAAATTTGATCGCCAAATTTAACAAAAGCGGCCAAATTTACCGCTCGCGGCTCAAATTTGCTCGTAAAATTTAGCTAAAACGGCTGCATTTTGCAAAGCGCGCTTAGTTTTGGCTCAAATTTTCCCTGATTTTGCTTTTTATCGCCTCTAGCTCCTCGCCCTCAAATCTCATCAGCGTCCGCTCCACGCCATGCTTTATCATCCCCTCTTTGTCGCACGGCACGAAGTCCCAGTCCTTTTGAAACACCGCGTGCTTGCCCATGGTTTGATTGCCGTTGCGCTGCGTGTAGCCGTTTGCGTCCAGATCGTTATCCCACGGTCCCCACTCAAACGCCCCGCTAGGCCCAAACAGCGCGATCACGGGCACGTCGTTGGCCGCGGCTAGGTGCATGATTGCCGTATCTACGCCGATAAACATCGCGGAGCGCTTTGATAGCGCAGCGGTTTGCTTTAGGGTGAGTTTGCCACCTAGATTTACGGGACTAGAGGAGCACAGCGCCAGCACGTCGGCTAGCTTTTTTAGCTCGGCGTCGTTGTTATCGGCTGTTAGCACTACTCGCGCGCCAAGCCCCTCGCAAAAGTCGATTATCGCGGCCATAGTTTCGTCGTCCGCGCACTTAAACATCCAGCGGCTAGTTAGGTGCACGTGGATAAATTTAGGCGGCAAATTTAGATGATTGATGCAGTCTGGATCAAAATACACGCTCACTCGCTTGCCACTAGGCTCAAATCCGAGCGCGGCTAAGGCGTCTAGATTGCGATCCACGGTGTGGCGCAGACCGCCTATTTTGGGGGCTTTGTGCGTGATTATTTTATTTACGGCTTTGTTTTTGCCCTCAAAGCCCACGATGGTTTTTATCTTGGCGTATTTGGCGACTATGATGCCGCGGTCGCCCGTCGTGGTCTGCACGGCGATGTCGTATTTTTGCTTTTTGATAGCGCGGATAAACTTTAGCTCGCGCCAAAGCCGTTTAAAAAAGCCGACCTCTTTTATATTCGCGCGGTCGTAAACGTGGATGTTTTGGACGTTCGGGTTGCCCTCGATCATCGCTTCGGTGCCCTTGTTTAGCGCGAAATCTATCTGCGCATCAGGGTAGATGCGGCGCAGGTTTTCGACGAGCGGAGTCGTGAGCAGCACGTCGCCGATGTTTCTAAATTTCATAACTAGGATTTTGATTTTTTTATCTTTCATTTTACGTACTTCCAAAATGTGTATTGCGCATAAAGCCTTGCTATCACGTAGCCGCGCCAGCCCTCGCGCCAGCCGCCTTTTAGGAAAAATAGCTTAAAAAACGTCCACGCGGGATTTAAAACTGCCTTAAATTTGCTTGATTTTGCGCCCTTTGCGCCAAGGCTCGAGTAGCGATTTTGCTTAGCGATAAACTGCTCGATGCTATCGTAGGCGTAGTGTTTGAAGTGGTTTTTTAGTCTGCCGATTTCATTTTTTGGGGCGGTTAAATTTGCGCCATTTGCGGTGCCCGTCGAGATTTGTTCGTCCGTTTTTGCCGTGCTTTTTAAAATGACCTTTTCGTGTATCTCGCGCCCGTCAAACTTCGCCAGCGTCTTGTCAAAAAGCCTAACAGTACAGTCTGGGTAAAGCCCCATCGTGCGCACTTCTTTGCCAAAAAATATATTTGCGCGCGCCACCTCGTATGCGCAAAACTCTGGACGCTGTAAAACCTGCAAAATTTCCGCCCGCAAAGGTTCTAAAATCACCTCGTCGCTATCTAGCACAAAAATCCAGCGATTGCGCGCTAGATCCACTCCCAGCTGCTTTTGCGCGCTAAATCCCAGCCATTTTTGCTTGTGAAATTTGACGTTTTTAAACCCAGAGCAAATTTGCTCCGTCGAGTCGGTAGAGCCGCTATCGACCACGACGACTTCGTCTGCGAATTCGCAGCTTTTTAGCACCTCGGCGAGGTATTTATCGCTGTTAAGCGTGAGGATTACGACGCTTAGCATTTATAAATTTCCTCGTTAAAATGCTTAAAGCGTTTATGAAACCAAAAGTACTCGCTAGGCTTCTCGCGTACGGCGGCCTCGGTGGCGTCTGATTGAGCTTGCGTGGCCTTTAGCACGGCTTCATCTTTGTCAAAATCCCTAACGTCAATCGGCGGAAAAAAGCAAATTTCGCTAAGGTTTGTCCCTTTTTCGCGGATAAAAGCGGGCACGATGAGCGCGTCCGTTTTTTGCGCGAAAATGCTAACCGCAGGCGTATGCAGGACTTTTCGTCCGAAAAATTTAACCTCTACGCCCTCGTCTTTGGCGGTGTTTTGATCGACTAGGATGCCGACTAATCGGCGCGCCTTAACCGCTTTTAAAATTTGCTTTGCGCCGCCCATTTTATCGATTAGCTCGATATCAAAGCGGGTGCGGTTGGCTGCTAAAATGCGCTGCATGACCGCGCTATCAAGAGCGCGTCCGACGATGCTAACGCCGCCGAATTTCGCCGCCATCGCCAGCGAAAATAGCTCCCACTGTCCGTAGTGCGCCGTTTGCACGATGATAGGACGACCCGATGCGAGCGCGTTTTTCAGGATTTGCTCGTTTTTAAATTCGACTTTTTCTAGGATTTTTTCCTTACTCGCGTTTTGATTTTTTATAAAATTTACCGCAAATTTGGCGTAGTTGCGGTACGTGTCTTTTGCGATCTGCTCTTTTTGCGCGGCCGTGAGCTCGTCCGCGTAGGCAAAATTTAGATTTGCTCTGATGATTTTGGTGTGCTTGGCGTCAAATTTATAAAACAAAAACGCGATGAAATTTAAAAATGGATCCAGCAAAAACGCAGGTGTAACGGTAAAGATAAATTTAAAAAATCTATAAAGCCAAAGGTAAAATAAATCACGCATCAAGTAGCCTTTTTGCCGCGTTTGCGATAGTCTGCGGCGCAATATCTCGCACGCAAAAGTCGCTTTTATCTATCTTTTTCGCGTCTATTTTTTTGCCTGCGTCTATGGTTAAATTTACGGGCGTTGCGTAGGCATTTCGCTCTGCGGGTCGGTTACCAAAAAGCGTGATAGAGGGGCGATTTTGCGCCCAGGCGATATGCGTCACGCCGCTATCGTTGCCGATAACAAGATCGCAGCTTGAGATGAAGCTTACAAGCTCTTTTAGGCTCAAATTTAGAGTTTTCGCGTTTGAGTTTTTTATCAAATTTAGAGCCTTTTTTTCCTCTTTTTCGCCGTTATAGCAGACGAAAATTTCATTTTGTGGATCGCCAAGCAGCGCGACAACATCGCTAAATTTATCGTAAATTTTACTCGGTTCGCTAGCAAAAGGAGCGATCAAAATTTTCTTTTTCGAGCTTTCAAATTTACTTTGCTGGGCGCTAAAACAAGGCTGTTTGGCTAAAATCTCATCCTCGCTAACGTTAAATCCCAAAGCAAAAGCCGTAAGGCCCAAATTTCGCAAGATGATGTTTTGGGCGTAGTCGCAGCTAAATTTATGCCCGTAAAACAGTGCCGCAAGCGGTTCTTTCACGCTAAATTTATCAAATCCGTAACTGTTTTTGCCAAGAAGCTTCGCAACTGCGGCGGATTTGAGAAGTCCTTGCAGGTCGATGACGTAGTCAAATTTGACCTCTTGCTTAGCAGACGCGATCAGCTCCAAGCTTTTTTTGTATTCGCCGTTTTTTAGCGGTAGCGATACGACGCGCGAAATTTGCGGACAAAGGAACAAAATCTCGCTAAATTTGGCGTCGGCAAACCACGTTATTTTCGCTTTTGGCAGGTGCTTTTTGATAAACTGCAAAATAACTACCGCATGGACGATGTCGCCCAGGGCGGAGAGTTTGATAACGGCGATGTTTGGGGCTGGGTTTTTATTCATTTATCGCTTTTATAAAGATTTTTAGCTATCATTTTAGGCAAAAATAGCTAAAAAAGGTTTGAAATGGCTAAAAATTATATCTGCGTTTTTGACTGCGAGACGGTGCCAGACACCGCGCTTTTACGTAAAATTTACGGCTTTGAGGGAAGCGACGCGGAGGTGGCGAGGCAGGCGTTTGCCACGCAAAAGGCAGCAAGCGGAAGCGAGTTTTTGCCCGTGATGTTTCACCGCGTCGTGGCGATTTCAGCTGTGATGGCGGACGAGTACGGTAAATTTTTGCGTGTAAGCACGATGAAAGGCGCAAACGAGCGCGAAATCTTAAATAAATTTATCGGTTTCGTAAACTCGCATAATCCGCGCCTAGTTAGCTTTAACGGACGGGGCTTTGACTTGCCGATGATTTTAACTCGCGCGATGAGGTACAACGTCTCGTTTCCGAGCTTTTACGAGGTCGAAAACAAGGAGCTTGGCAAGGGTAAATGGGACGGCAACTACCGCGACCGGTACAGCGGCAAATTTCACTTTGATCTGCTTGACCACGTGAGCGAGTTTGGCTCCGTGCGCGGGCTAAAGCTCGATACGCTCTGCGCGAGCTTAAATTTACCCGGCAAATACGACGTGCACGGCGATCAGGTGATGGAGCTGTTTTTTGACGGCAAGATAGATAAGATCAACGAATACTGCGAAAGCGACGTGCTAAACACCTACTGGCTTTTCCTAAAATACGAGCTTTTACGCGGAAATTTGACGCTGGATGACTACGCCGACGACATCTCAGTGATGAGCGAGTGGCTAGCGGCAAACTGCGCCCAGATGGGCTATACGCCGGTTTTTTGCGAGGCAGTCGAGCGCGAACTCGTGCGCCTTGAAACGCAAAACTACGAGGATGAGCCAGAATTTGACGAAGAGGGCGAGCAGATCGGGACAGAGGAGTACTACACCGAAGAAAATATGCCCGAGATAAATTTGGACGAGCAGTGATAACGGGCGCAAAAATACGCTAAAATAACATCAAATCGTAAAGGAAAAAACATGAAAATTTTAGTAACTGGAACAGCTGGATTTATAGGATTTCACCTTGCAAATGCCCTTGTGGCACGTGGAGATGAGGTCGTTGGATATGACGTGATAAATGACTATTACGACGTAAATTTAAAGCTTGCTCGCCTAAAAACGGCTGGTTTTGACGTGAGCGAGATAGACTACGGCAAGCTTATCACCTCAAAAACGCATGCAAATTTAAAATTTATAAAAGCAGACCTTGCCGATGAAAAGACGATGAAAGAGCTTTTTGCTAAAGAGAAATTTGACGTAGTGGTAAATTTAGCCGCACAAGCCGGCGTTCGCTACTCGCTCATAAACCCAAAAGCCTACATCGATAGCAACATTACGGGATTTATGAATATCCTAGAGTGCTGCCGCCACAATGAGATCAAAAACCTAGTCTATGCAAGCTCAAGCTCGGTTTACGGCCTAAATGAAAACATGCCATTTTCTACGCACGAAGCGGTCAATCACCCTATAAGCCTCTACGCAGCGACTAAAAAGAGCAACGAGATGATGGCGCACACGTACTCGCATCTATTTAATGTGCCAACGACTGGACTTCGCTTTTTTACGGTTTATGGACCATGGGGACGCCCTGATATGGCGCTATTTTTGTTTGTTGATGCAGCGCTTAAAGATAAAACCATCGACGTTTTCAACTACGGCAAGATGAAGCGCGACTTTACTTATGTGGACGACATCGTAAAGGGCATAATTAAATGCATAGATAACCCTGCCAAGCCAAACCCAGCTTGGGACGCAAAGCACCCAGACCCTGCCACTTCAAAAGCGCCATTTAAAGTCTATAATATCGGCAACAACAGCCCAGTCGAGCTCATGGACTACATCAAGGCAGTTGAGATAAAGATCGGCCGTGAGATCAAGAAAAATTTCCTCCCACTTCAAGCAGGCGACGTGCCAGCGACATTTGCAGACGTGAGTGATTTGGTGGCTGACTTTGACTACAAGCCAAATACAAAAGTAAACGACGGCGTGGCTAAATTTGTCGAGTGGTATAGCGAGTTTTACGGGGTTAAAATTTGAGATTTTTCGCGCTCTTGATCGCCGCCTTTTTAAATTTTGCTTTGGCCGCTCAGAGCGAAAATCTAAACAATGCAGCAAGCGCAGATACTGCTAAAAAAGATAAATTTGAGCTTTTAAAGCTTAGCGAATACAAAGGTCAAAACGTCAGCGGCTGGCTAGCCAGCGAGAAGCTAGACGGCGTGCGCGCCTACTGGGACGGGCGAAATTTGCTATCTAGAAACGGCAAAATTCTAGCCGTGCCTGAGGGCTGGAGCACGTATTTTCCGCCGTTTGCAATTGACGGCGAGCTCTACACCGCGCGGGGCGAATTTGAAAAAATACAATCGATAGTGATGGATAAAACACCAAATGAGGTAGCGTGGAGCGAGATCAAATTTTATGTTTTTGACGTACCAGAAGCTAGCGGCGGGCTTTTAGAGCGCCTTAGCGAGCTTGAAAAATTTATCTTGCAAAATCCGCAGGCAGGGCAAAATTTAAATATAATCAAACAAGTAAAAGTAAAAGATAACGCCGAATTTGAGGCGTTTGCGGAGGCTGTCATCGCAAAGGGCGGCGAGGGTGCCGTCGTGCGCGAGCCAAACGCGCCATACGAGCGAAAACGAAGCAAAAATGCGCTGAAATATAAAAAATTTAAAGACGCCGAGTGCGAAGTAGCGGCGATAAATGCCGGCACAGGCAAATACACCGGGCTCATGGGCTCAGTGACTTGCAAATCGCTCGGCGCGGCCGGCTCAAACCCAGGCGAGCAAATCCCGTACGGAGTCAAATTTAAGGTAGGCTCCGGTTTTAGCGACGAAGAGCGCGCAAACCCGCCTAAAATCGGCTCCGTAATAACATACAAATATCAAAATTTAACCGCAAAAGGATTGCCTAGGTTTCCGATATTTTTGCGAGTTAGAGAGGATTAAATTTGGCTGTTTCGGTCAAATTTGCCCGCTTGTTTGCTTTGAGAAGGGTGCTGTAAATTTACGCTAAGCGCGTGATAGGACGGCTAAATTTGGCATGCGAGCTTGGCGACGCCTCATTTTTTTATTTTACCTTTTTATCTTTTATGATAAAATCGGAAAATCTAAATTTCAAAAGGTAAATTTATGAAAATTTTAATAACAGGCGGAGCGGGCTACATCGGCTCTCACGTAGTAAAAGCACTTTTAAAGCAAGGTAAAGATGAGATAACCATCATCGACAATCTCTGCAAGGGCTCACAAAAAGCACTTGAGGCACTTCAAAAGATAGGAAATTTTAAATTTATAAACGCAAATTTAGAGGATGATTTGAGCCAAATTTTTGCAAATGGCAAATTTGATGCGATCATTCATTTTGCAGCGTTTATCGAGGTCTTTGAGAGTATGAGCGAGCCGCTAAAATACTATCTAAACAACACTGCAAACGTCGCAAGAGTGCTAAAATACGCAAAAACTTACAATGTAAATAAATTTATATTTAGCTCAACTGCCGCAGTTTATGGCGAGCCAGACGTGGCGGAGGTTAGCGAAACAACGCCTACAAACCCGATAAATCCATACGGCAGAAGCAAGCTAATGAGCGAGCAGATCATCAAAGACTACGCTGCGTCAAATGAAAATTTCAAATTTGCGATACTTCGCTACTTCAACGTCGCAGGCGCAGACGAAGAGGGGCTTATCGGTCAAAACTATCCAAACGCCACGCACCTTATCAAAGTAGCCGTGCAAACAGCACTTGGCAAGCGCGAGAGTATGGGTATCTTTGGCGATGACTACGCAACGAAAGATGGCACTTGTGTTAGAGACTACATCCACGTTAGCGACCTAGCAGACGCTCATATAAGCGCGCTAGAGTACATCAGCCAAAACGGCAGCGAAACCTTTAACGTGGGATACGGCAGAGGATTTAGCGTAAAAGAGGTGATAGAAACCGCAAAAGAGGTAAGTGGAGTAAATTTCAAGGTGCTAAATGCGCCAAGAAGGGACGGCGACCCAGCTATCCTTATCTCAAACGCAAACAAACTGCGCTCGCTAACAAGCTGGAAGCCAAAAAGAGACGATCTAGCGCTCATCATAAAAACCGCCCTTGAGTGGGAAAAGAGAATTTAAGGGGAAACATGAAAATAGCAGTAATTGGAACTGGATATGTTGGGCTAGTAGGTGGTGTGTGTTTTGCTAAGATGGGCAATAGCGTCATCTGCGTCGATGTCGATAGCAAAAAGATCGAGGCGCTAAAAAACGGCGTCTTGCCTATATATGAGCCAGGACTTGCTGATATCGTGAGTGAGTGCTACAAAAATGGCTCGCTTAAATTTAGCACGCAGATAACTGAGGCGCTAGAGCACGCAGATGTGCTATTTATCGCAGTTGGCACGCCTATGGGCGCTGATGGACAGGCGGACTTAAAATATGTCCTATCAGTTGCAAAATCTATCGGAGAAAATTTAAGTAAACCACTAATAGTTGTCGATAAATCAACCGTTCCAGTTGGCACTGGAGCTAAGGTGCATGAGGTGATCGAGGCTGAGCTTAAAAAGAGAAATGTAGAGGTTAAATTTGAAGTAGTCTCAAACCCAGAATTTTTAAAAGAGGGTGCGGCGGTTGAGGACTTTTTAAAGCCAGACCGCGTAGTTATCGGAGCTAGTAGCGAATGGGGCTTTAGCGTGATGAGAGAGCTTTATGAGCCATTTATGAAAAATCACGACAGGCTTATCTGCATGGACGTAAAGTCAGCCGAGATGACAAAATACGCTGCAAATTCGATGCTAGCAACCAAAATAAGCTTTATAAACGAGATAGCAAATATCTGCGAGCGTGTGGGAGCTGATGTAAATTTAGTAAGAAAAGGTATCGGTAGTGACTCAAGGATCGGATATAGCTTTATCTATCCAGGCTGCGGATATGGCGGCAGCTGCTTTCCAAAGGATGTCGAGGCGCTCATCTATACAGCTAGACAAAATGGCTTTGAGCCAGAGCTTTTAAATGCGGTCGAGTCAAGAAATAAGGCTCAAAAAAGAGTGCTATTTGAGAAAATTTATAACTTCTTTGGTGGCGATTTGAAGGGCAAGACGATCGCACTTTGGGGTCTTGCGTTTAAGCCAAATACCGATGATATGAGAGAGGCTAGCTCGCTAACTTTGATAAAGCTTTTAGACGAGGCTGGCGCAAAAGTGGTGGCTTATGATCCAAAAGCAAGCGAAGAAGCTAAAAAATATATGCCAAATTTAGATGTGAAATATGCTAAAAATAAATATGACGCTCTTGATAACGCCGATGCTTTGGTGCTTGTGACAGAGTGGAGTGAGTTTAGATCGCCTGATTTTATGGAGATCAAAGAGAGGCTAAAAAATGCCGTCATTTTTGATGGACGCAACCAGTATAATGCTAAGTCTTTAGCCGAGCATGGCTTTAAATACTTCCAAATAGGCGTCAAAGCGTGAAGCAAATTTTATCTCTCATAGTTTTTTTGCTACCTGTTATGCTTTTAGCTAGTGAAGCTTCAGACAAAAGCGAAGCAAAGACGCAAGAGCAGGTTTTTGAGCTGCCTATCTCAAAGATGCCACATGATTATTTTAAATATGAAGTTGCATTTTTTAAAGAGGTGCAAACGGATTGCGAATTTGCTATGCTAGAGGGCGGACGTTTAGATAAAAAAGAGGATAAAAGCGGGATTTATTATGAATTTAGCGCAGATGATGAGCCACTTAAGCCTTGCAACGGCAAAAAGAAAAAGAGGCAGGTTTATTATGAGTTTAAGCAAATTTTACCCGGCATTAGCCCCATAAGGATCGTAACTCCACAGGGCGTGCAGGCTGAGATAAGAGTTTTTGAGCTCTCAAAGACATTAGAATCAAAAAAAGAAAGGAAAAATAGATGAAAATAGCAGTAGTAGGACTAGGATATGTGGGACTTCCATTAGCAGCAGCTTTTAGCGAGAAGTACGAAGTAGTCGGCTTTGACGTAAATGCAAAACGTATAGAAGAGCTTAAAAGTGGCTATGATAGAACGCTTGAGCTTAGCAACGAGCAGATGAAAAAAGCTATCGATAATGGCATGAAATTTAGCCTAAATTTAGATGAGATCAGAAGTTGCAACTTCTTCATCGTAACCGTTCCAACTCCGATAGATAAGAACAAACGCCCTGATCTAACCCCAGTGGTAAAAGCGACTCAGAGCGTGGCAAAAGTGCTTAAAAAAGGTGACATCGTTGTCTATGAGAGCACTGTTTATCCAGGCGTTACAGAAGAAATTTGTGTGCCACTTCTTGAAGAGAGCGGGCTTAAATTTAATAAAGACTTCTTCTGTGGCTACTCTCCAGAGCGCATAAATCCAGGGGATAAAGAGCACACTGTTACAAAGATCAAAAAGATCACCAGCGGCTCGACGCCCGAGGTAGCCGAAAAGGTCGATGAGGTCTACCGCTCGATCATCACAGCCGGCACGCACAAAGCGCCTACTATCAAGGTCGCCGAGGCTGCCAAAGTCATCGAAAACACGCAGCGCGATATAAATATCGCTTTTATGAACGAGCTTGCGATGATATTTAACAAGATGAACATCGACACAAACGCCGTTTTGCAGGCGGCGGGTACGAAGTGGAATTTCTTAAATTTCCGTCCTGGACTAGTAGGCGGCCACTGCATCGGCGTAGATCCGTACTATCTCACGCATAAGGCGCAGGAGCTTGGCTTTCATCCCGAGATGATCCTAGCAGGTCGCCGCATCAATGATAATATGGGCAAATACGCCGCCGATCAAGTCGTAAAACTGATGATAAAAAGGGGCGTTTTGATAAATTCGGCTCGCGTTTTGGTGCTTGGCCTTACGTTTAAGGAAAACTGCCCGGATATCCGCAACTCGCGCGTGATAGACGTGATCGAGGAGCTTAGGGATTTTGGTTGTAGCGTGGACGTATACGATCCGTGGGCGGACGAAGCCGAGGTGAAGCGCGAATACGGTATCACGCCTCTAAAAAGCTTTGACGAGGCGGACTACGACTGCGTCGTGATCGCCGTCGCACACGATAAATTTAAAGGGTTAAAATTTAGCAAAGCGCTCGTTTACGATATCAAAAACGTTTACGAAAACGCCGACGCAAGGCTGTAATGCTCGTAAATTTGATCAGCTCCATCGTCGTTTTTATCGTCTCGATGGGGATAAATTTTTTCCTCACGCCCTACATCCTAAAAAGCCTGGGCAACGAAGCCTACGGCTTTGTCGGGCTGTCTAACGCTATCGTGGCCTATGCTTTAGTCGTAACCGCGGCGATAAACTCGGTTAGCGGCCGCTTCGTCGCATACGAGTGGCATAGAGACGATACCCGCGCGGCAAACGCCTACTACTCGTCGGTTCTGGTCGTAAATATCTTTTTTTGCGTTCTTATTTTGCTGGGCGCGGGCGTTTTTATCTTAAATTTACAAAGCGTGCTAAACGTGAGCGGCGCGCTGCTGGGCGACGTGCGGCTTACTTTTGCGTTTTATTTTATAAATTTTTGCGTCGGGCTTTTTAACGGCGTCATCAGCGTCTCGATGTTTATCAAAAACAAGCTCTACATCATCTCCGTTCGCAACGCCGCGTCTAGCGCTATTTTGGCCGCTCTCATCGTCGCGCTTTTTTATTTTTTCAGACCGATGATCGCCTATATCGCGATCTCCGCTCTAGTCGCGTCGCTCTTTGTGTTTTTTACGAGCGTTTGGGTTTCGCGCCGTATCACGCCCGAGCTTAAATTTAACCCGCGCGAATTTGACTTTGCGCGGATAAAAGAGCTACTAAAATCAGGCGTCTATAATAGCTTTAACGCCCTAAACCGCGTGCTTATGAGCGGTATGGATCTGTTTATCTGCAACATATTTTTAAGCGCTAACGCGACGGGAATTTTAGCCGTTTCAAAGGCGGCTCCGATCATTTTGGAGAGCTTTGTGGCACAACTTAGTGCGATATTTGCGCCAAAATTCGTCGAGCACTACTCTAAATCAAATTTGATCGCGCTTGTTGCGGAAGCTAAATTTTCGATGCGAGTTACGGCGTTTGTTGTGAGCGTGCCGGCGGCTATTTTCGTGGCTTTTGGGTGCGAATTTTACATGCTTTGGCTGCCGTTTAAAAGCGCGGACGAGATAAATCTAATCTATAATCTATCGATGATAACTCTAGTGCCGATTATATTTATCAGCTACGTTTTTTCGCTTTTTAATCTCGACAGCGCGACCAATAAACTAAAACGCCCTGCGATAGCAAACACCATTTTGGGTGCTGGCACGATTTTGGCGCAGATTGCCGTGCTTAAATTTACGGACTACGGCATTTACGGTATGGCGATTGTCGGCGCCGCACTTTATTCGGTGCGTATTTTGGGGTTTGACCTTATAAACGCTGCGTTAAATTTGAGCTTGCCGCTTACGACTTTTTACGGCGTTTATTTTAAAAATTTAGCCGTTTTCGCAGCAGTTTGCGGGCTGTTTTTTTGGCTGCGAAATTTCGTGCAGATTTCAAGCTGGAGCGAATTTGCCGCGTATTCGGCGGTTTTGCTTGTGCTCGGATACGCCGCGAGCTTGTTTTTGATATTTGACAAAATAGAGCAGCTAATCGTGACAAATAAAATCAAATCGAAGTTTAAAAGATGAAAAATTTAGTATTCGTTATTTCGTTAAAAGGCGACGAGGCGCGCCGTGAAAAGTTAAAAGAGCGGTTTAAAAACTACGGCGAATTTAAGCTCGTCGAGGCGACCGACGGCAGGGCTATGAGCGCAAAGGAGTACTACGGATATGCGCTAGCTAGCCTCGAGGCTTACGGCAGGCTGTTAAGCCCGTCCGAGGTCGGCTGCTCGCTATCTCACGTGCGCGCTTACGAGGAGTTTTTAAAAAGCGACGCCAAATTTGCGCTCATTTTAGAAGACGACGTTATCGGAGACGAGGACGGCGTGAAAAAGGCGTTTGAAACGGCTACCAAGATGGACGAGGGTTCGGCTCTCATCTGCGGCGCGCAGGACGGGTTAGATGGGCGATTTAGCGCATTTGGTAAAAAACTAGAGGAGGATTTTTGGCTAGTCTCAAAGCGCTCTTACGGCACGATTTACCGAGCGGCCGCTTACGTGCTTGATAGGCGCGCGGCGGAAACGGTTTTGCAAACGCACAAAAAGGCGCTTTGCGTGGCTGATTTTTGGCGGATTTTGCTTTTGCAAAATGGCTTAAAGATGTATTTTAGCGATATTTTTGCGCATCCAACCGATCTAACAGACTCAAATATCCAAGCCGAGCGAGTGCAAAGAGCGCAGGTAAAAGTCTCCCCGCTAGCTCGCCTAAACAGCTTAAAATATGTCGCCGCAACGCGCTTTGAAGCGGCAATTTTAGGCTATGAGCGGATATTTAAAAGATAGGAAACTAAGCGATTATAAAGCTCAAAATTTATAAAATCAATAATTTTGAAGATTTATTAAATTTTCACGCACCGATTAAAATTTGGAGAGAGAATGAAGGTTTTATTTATAATTTCGACACTGCAAGCAGGTGGCGCTGAGCGCGTGATGAGCTTGCTAGCGAGCTATTTTGCGAAATTTCACGACGTAACGCTTTTAAAATTTGACACCAAACCGCCGTTTTACGAGCTAGACGAGAGGATAAAGCTGATCGATCTGCCTTTTCCGATGGTAAAAAAAGGGTTTTTTGCAAATTTAATCAGGCGCGTGAAAAAGTTTTTTTATCAGCGAAATTTGATCAAAAACGGCGGTTTTGACGTCGTTATCTCCTCTATGGACAGCACGAATATCAACGTGATTTTGTCGAATTTGTTTATAAACAAGCCGCTTTTTATCAGCGAGCATTCAAGCGCCGATTTTTTCAAAGGGCGCGGCTGGCTGTTTTTGCGCCGTTTGCTCTATCCGCTAGCTAGCGGCCTAACGGTGCTTACAAAAGAGGACTACGAATACTATAGCTTCGTAAAAAATAAAACCGTGATGTATAATCCTATGTTTGAAGCCAAAAAGCAGGGCTTGCCGAAGGAAAATATCATCCTTTTCGTCGGCCGTCTCATCTCGATTAAAGGTTGCGACGTATTTTTAAAGGCTATGAGCTTAGTCGATAAAGAGCTTTTAAAAGAGTGGAAAATCGTGATAGCGGGCGCTGGCGAGGAAAGGCAAAGGCTAGAGCTCATCGCGCATGAGCAGCTTCATCTGGATGCCGAGTTTATCGGGCAAATAAGCGACGTAGCTTCGCTTTATGAAAGGGCTAAAATTCTAGTTTCAAGTTCCAAAACCGAGGGCTTGCCAAACGTTCTAATCGAGAGCGTTTTTTTTAACTGCGCTAGGGTGGCGACTGCTACAAGCGGCGCAAAGGAGCTCATTGAAGATGGAAAGGATGGATTTTTAGTGCCGATAGACGATGCAAAAGCGCTCGGAAGCAAAATCGAACTTTTGATGCGCGACGAGGAACTGAGACAAGGGCTAGTTAGAAACGCTAAAGAGCGTGAAAATAGCTTTAAAACCGATCAAATTTATCAAAAGTGGATGGATTTTATCACTCAAAATATAAAGGGCTAAAATGCTAAAAGTAAGCATAATAATCCCAACTTACAACCGCAAAGAGCTTTTTGAAGCCGCCCTAAAAAGCGCGCTGGCTCAGGACTACGAAAACAAAGAAATCATAATCAGCGATGACAACTCAAACGACGGCACGCGCGAGCTTGCGCAAAGTTACGTCGCTAAATTTGACAACGTAAAATACGTCTTAAATCAAACTTACGACCGCGGCCCAAACGGCAATAAAAACAACGGCTTTGACCACGCTAGCGGCGATGCTTTCGTGATTTTAGACGACGATGACCTTCTGATAGAAGGCGCTATAAGCAAGATGGCGGCCGTATTAGAGCAGGGGTATGCTAGCGTCTGGGCGAACTGTTATTTTGAGCTTGACGGCGAGCCGACGACGAAATTTTCGGGATTTGGACTAAATAAAAGCGGGGAAATTTCGCCGCAGGACTACTACGACGGCAAGATAACGGGCGAGTTTTTGATAATGTTTCGCCGAGATGCGATCGGGCAGAGGCGTTTTGAAAAGGGGCTTTACGGTAGCGAAAATACGCTTTGGATCTACCTTTTCGACCTTCCTGCTTATTACCTGCACGACGCCGTGCGTATTTACCGCTTTCACCGTAGCGACAGCGTCACGATAAACTCGTTTAAACGCCCGCTTTGCATAATGAAAGGCTACGCGATGACTGCGGAGCTTATTTTGCAAAAGATCGCCGAAAAAAACGAGCAAGCAAGCAACGCAAATTCGGCCGAGCCGAAATTTCGCGTAAACGATGCTCATATCGCGATCCTATATAAAATGGCGGCGTATTATGCGAAATTTGGCGGCGAATACAAAAAAATGTACGAATATCTTTTTAAGAGCCTCAAATTTAAATTTACCAAAGAAGCGCTGGCGATGCTGATTTTAAGCCCGTTTCCAAAGTCTATGATTTTGTTTTTAACTAAAATTCGCGTTTGGATATACAAAAAAACGCACGGCGAATGAAAAAATTAGCCGTTTTTCTCTACTCGATGGGGCCGGGCGGCGCGGAGCGCGTGGTTTCAAATTTGCTCCCCGCTCTGTGCGAAAAATACGAAGTTCATCTCGTTTTGATGAGCGAGGTCGTGGCCTACGAGATACCGCGTGCGGTAAAAATTCACTTTCTCGAGCGCTCAGACCCCTATGAGAGCGGCGTAAAAAAGCTTTTTCGACTAGCTTTTGCGCTACCCTCCTTGGCTCTAAAATATAAAAAACTTTGCGAAAATTTAGGTATCGACGCGCATTTTGTCTTGATGAATCGTCCTTGCTACGTGGCTCTTGCGGCTAAAATTTTAGGCCTAAAAGGACGGATGGTGATAAGCGAGCGTAGCTGTCCATCGGTCATCTATAAAAGCGGCCTTAGCGGGTTTGCCAATAGAATTTTCGTTAAGGCGCTCTATCCTAGAGCCGATCTGATTTTGGCCAACGCGCAGGGAAATGCCGATGATCTCGTGCGAAATTTCGGCTGCGACAGGGAAAAGACGAAAGTGCTATATAATGCGGTCGATTTAGCGGCGATAAAAACTCTCGCAAACGAGCCGCTAGAGGGAAAATTTAAGCCGTTTTTTCTAAATATCGGACGGCTTGATAGCGGTAAAAATCAAGCGATGCTAATAAAAATAATCGCAAATTTAAACAACGAGCGCGCGACGCTTGGGATACTTGGCAAGGGGCCTTTACACGGCGAGCTTCAAAATTTGATCGACGAGCTTGGAGTTGGCGAGCGAGTAAAGCTACTAGGCACGGACAAAAATCCGTTTAAATTTATTAAAAACGCCGAGTGTTTCCTCTGCGCTTCGAGGTTTGAGGGCTTTTCAAACGTGCTTTTAGAGGCGCTTGCTTGCGAGAGATTTATCATCTCCACCGATCATAAAAGCGGCGCTAGGGAGCTTCTTGGCGACGATGAGTACGGCATTTTAACGCCCGTGGATGACGAAAAAGCTATGGAGGCGGCGATGAGGCGAGCTCTTGAGGATGAAAATTTAAGGCAAGATTATGAAAAAAGAGCTTATGGCCGCGTAGTAAAATTTGATAAAAACGCCGTTGCGGCGCAGCTCATAGGATATTTAGAGGGTGAAAATGGCGAGTAAAATTTCGGGACTCTTGGATAAATTTAAATTTTCAAAACAGACTTTCTTGTTGATACTTGCGGCGTTTGTTTTTAGTGTGGTTTGCAGGCTGTACTGGGTGTATTGGGCGGGCGAGTATCAGCACTTTTTCTGGAACGATCAGCTCATGATCAGCACAAACGACGGCTACGCCTTCGCCGAGGGCGCGCGCGACATGATAGCGGGCTTTCATCAGCCAAACGACCTTAGCTACTACGGGCGCTCGATGCCGACGCTTACGTACTTTTTGTATCAAATTTTACCTTTTAGCTTCGAGAGTATCTTGCTTTATATGAGCGTATTTTTTAGCTCGCTTATCGTTATTCCCGTGATTTTGATAGCTAAAGAGTACGAGATGCCGGGCATGGGCTTTGCGGCGGCGCTGCTAGCTAGTATCGCAAACAGCTACTATAACCGCACGATGGCTGGCTACTACGACACCGATATGCTCACTATCGTGCTGCCCGTGTTTAGCGTCTGGGCGATGATACGCCTCGCGCAGAAAAAAAACGTAAACGATCTCATTTTTATCCCGATTTTTATCCTGATAAACGACTGGTGGTATCCGAGCTCTTACTCGCTAAATTTTGCGATGTTGGGCGCATTTTTGCTCTATACTTTGGTTTTTGATAGGAAAAACGCGCTAAATTACGAGGCTGTCATTTTGATGATAGTCGCGCTTACGTATATCGATTTTTACGCTAAAAGCGCGCTTGCCGTCGCGCTTTATCTAGCGATGAGATTTCGTCCGCAGATCTGGGATAAGCGCGTAGTAGCCGCGTGCCTAGCTCTTGCCGTAGGTTTACTTGGCTTTAGCGGCGGGCTAAATCAAATTTTATTCCAGCTTAAATTTTACATATTTCGCGGGGTTTCGGAGAGTAGCGAGCCGGTTTTTCATTTTTACAACGTAAATAAAACGATAATGGAAATGAGCGATTATTCGTTTGAGTTTGAGTCGATAAACGCCTTTGCTAAGCGTATCAGCGGGCATGTTGTTACTTTTGCCTTATCGCTCGTAGGAGTCGCGGCGCTTTGTCTTAAATTTCGCTCCTTTTTACTTGCGCTTCCGATGCTATTGCTTGGATTTTTGGCACTAAAAGGCGGGCTTAGATTTACGATCTACTCCGTGCCCGTGATGGCGATAGGATTTGGGTATTTTGCGGCGCTTTGCGTGAATTTTTTCAAAAAAGATAAAATTTTAGACAAATTTTGTACCGTTTGTTTAGCGGTGTTTTTTGCGTTTTTCTTTTTATATTTTGATAAATATTACAGCCTCTTGCATGGCAAATCTCCAGTTTTTGCGCCAAATTTTGACGGCGAGGCGAGCTTTGGCGTATATCTAGCCACGTTTGCGGCGGCGGCGCTTATTTGTGGGGCGGCTTATTTTATGGTCTCAGGCCTAAGCTCGCTCAAAAAGCACGCGCTTTTAGAAAAAATTTGCGTCTTTTGTATCGCTTCGATATCCTTGATGCCGTGTCTTGAGCACATTTACGGCTACAAAGTCGGCACGGTCTTTGCCAAAAGCGAGGTAGAGAGCCTGGATAAGCTACACAAGATCGCGGGGCGCGAGGACTACGTGCTGGCGTGGTGGGACTACGGCTATCCGATCCGCTACTACGCAGATGTCAAGACCCTCATAGACGGCGGCAAGCACCTAGGCAGGGATAACTTCGCCGTGAGCTTTGCGCTAGCTAGCAATCAGCGCATGTCGGCAAATATGGCACGCCTAGAAGTCGAGTACACCGAGCGAAATTTTAGCGAGAGATTTGGGCTAAATTTGAATCAAATGATGAAAGACTACAACGCAACGAGCGTAAATTCGTTTTTGTATTCGCTAAATAGCAAGGATTTCCGCCCGCCGCAAAAAACGCGCGAGATTTATTATTATCTGCCTGACTCAATGATCGATATCTTTAGCGCCGTTTTGCGCTTTTCAAACCTCGATCTAAACAGCGGCGAGGAGTATGGAGCGATATTTTATCCGGGCAAACCTTACTCGGTGGACGGCGATACGATAAATATCGGCGGAGGGTTTAGCGTATCTGGCGACGCGTCAAAAGTCTATATCGGCGAGCGCGAAATATCCGTAAATACGTACTTTGAAACAAGCTACGACGAAAAGGATAAGCTGGTTGTCAAAAAGCATGAGATGGACGCGGACGGTAAAATTTATCTCATTTTTATGAAGGATTACAGGCGGTTTTTGGTGCTTGACGAAGCGGTGCTAAACTCGGCCTACATACAGCTTTTCGTGCTCGAAAACTACGATAAAGAGCTCTTTGAGCCGGTCATTTTAAACGGCGCGGTTAAAATTTATAGGTTGCTAAGATGAGGGTGCAAAATTTAAAGGATATTTTTAAAAATGGCTAAATTTGGATTTTTATCTCACGCCGATATGAGCATTTACTTTTTCCGCGCGCCGATCATGCGCGAGCTAAAGCGGCTAGGTCACGAGGTGTTCGCTATCGCGCCAAAGGGCGACTACACGGATAGGCTAAAAAGCGAGTTTAACTGCGTGACGTACGAGCTTGACCGCGCGAGCCTAAATCCTCTAACCGTGCTTGAAAACTCAAGAAAGCTCGCCGATATCTTGCGCGGGTTAAATTTAGACCTGCTGCAAACCTCGGCGCATAAATCAAACGTGTTTGGCACCTTTGCGGCTAAAAAGGCAGGCATAAAGCGCGTAATAAATTTGGTCGAGGGGCTTGGTAGCTTTTATATCGATAACGACTTAAAAACCCGTCTAGTTCGCGCCGCGATCGAAACACTTTATAAAAAAGCGCTAAATATGAGCGACGGCTGCGTGTTCGTAAATGAGGCTGATCCGGCGTATTTTTTGAGCCGCGATTTGATAGCCGAGGAGAAAATTTTTAAGATAAAAAGCGTGGGCGTGGATACGCTCAAATTTGACGAAAACAGCGTGCCGGCCGCAAATTTGGGTGAGGATCTGCGCGCTAAAAAGATAGTGCTGATGATAGCGCGTGCGATGTGGCACAAGGGTGTGCGCGAGTTTTACGAAGCGGCCGAGCTTTTACGCGGGCGCGAGGATTGTGCGTTCGTATTTGCGGGCGAAGGGTTTGAGGGTAACAAAAGTACGGCGGATGCTAAGTTTTTAAAAGGCGGCGCCGTGCGGTATCTGGGTGCTAGAGACGACGTGCCGGAGCTTTTAAAGGCTAGCTATCTGCTTGCACTTCCAAGCTACAAAGAGGGCTTTCCGCGCACGGTTTTAGAGGCGATGAGTATGGGTAGGCCGGTCGTTGCTAGTGACGTGGCGGGATGTAACGAGGCCGTGACGAACGGCTTTAACGGCCTGCTTTGCGAAGTAAAAAGCTCAGCCGATCTAGCCGCAAAGATAGAAATTTTACTAAACGACGAAAATTTGGCCGCGCAAATGGGCCGAAACGGGCGAGAGCTCGCCCTGCGCGAGTTTGACGAGCGAGCGGTCGCTAGGAAATATATAGAAATTTATAGGAAATTTATCGATGTATAGGGCGTTTTTTAAGAGATTACTGGATATTTGCGGTGCGATTTTTTTGATCGTGCTTACGCTGCCGATTATGGCGGTCGTCGCGGTTTTGATATATTTTAAGGTTAGCCGTGACGTCATTTTTACGCAGGCGCGCCCAGGCTTGCACGCTAAAATTTTTAAAATTTACAAATTTAAAACGATGAGCGACGAGCGCGGCGCGGACGGAGAGCTACTGCCTGACGAGATGCGTCTAAGCGGCATCGGCAAGACCATCAGAAGCCTTAGCCTAGATGAGTTGCCGCAGCTTTTTAACGTGCTAAAGGGCGATATGAGCTTCATCGGGCCACGTCCGCTTTTGGTTGAGTATCTGCCTCTTTACGACGCAGAGCAGGCTACCCGCCACGACGTGAGACCCGGTATCACGGGTCTAGCGCAGGTAAACGGTCGCAATGCGATCAGCTGGGCGGAAAAGTTTAAATTTGACGCGAGATACGTTCGCGAGCTTAGCTTTGCGTTGGACGTGAAAATCGCGATTTTAACCGTGCAAAAGGTCTTAAAACGAAGCGGCGTGAGTAAAGAAGGCATGGCTACGACGGAGAAATTTAATGGCCGCAACTAAAATTTACGTTTACGGCTTTAGCGGACACGGAGCAGTCGTAGCAGATGTAGCTAGGGCGTGCGGATATGGCGAGGTCGTGTTTTTGGACGATGCTAAATTTGACGGCAAAAACGTGCTTAAATTTGACCCGAGTCTCGAAAAAGCGGACGTGATCGTGGCTATCGGAGATAATAAAATCAGACGCATCCTGCAAGAAAGAGTAAAAAATGCGGGCTTTGTCTTAGTAAAATTGATCCATCCAAGCGCGGTGGTAAGCGCTAGCGCGCAAATAGGCGAGGGTGCGGTCGTGATGCCAAATGCCGTCATAAACGCACGCGCGCAAATAGGCGAGGGCGCAATAATAAACACGGGCGCGATCATAGAACACGACTGCGAGATCGGCGATTTTGCGCATATTAGTCCAAACGCGGCGCTAGCAGGCGGCGTGATAGTGGGGCAAAATACCCACGTAGGCATAGGTTCATGCGTCATCCAGTGCGTAAAAATCGGCGCAAACTGCATAATCGGAGCGGGCAGCGTCGTCGTGAGAGATATCGCGGACGGTAGCGTCGCCTACGGCAATCCGGCTAAAGCTAGGCGAAATTTAAGCTAAATTTGAGCGCTAAATGCCGCTCGTCAAATTTGCGTCCGTAGCCACAAAAGACGGTGCAGGCAAAATAGATAAAGTATCACGCTAGGCGTCAAATTTGCAGTTTCAAAATGCGTTTTGACGCAAAATTTAATAAAATCCCCATTTTCTACGGCCTAAAAGCAAATTTAAACGAGTTTTTATAAAAATATTTAGATTTTAAGTGCTACAATGCGTAAATTTCTTTAAGGAATAATAATGCAAAGAATTTTCTTAAGTCCGCCACACATGAGCGGCAAAGAGCAAGAGTACATAAACGAGGTTTTTAAGAGTAACTATATCGCGCCGCTTGGCGAATACGTGAATAAATTTGAAGCAAGCGTGGCAAACTATGCGGGCGCGCCCGATGCGCTGGCGCTAAATTCCGGCACGTCGGCGATCCACTTGGCGCTAAGAGTGCTAGGCATCGGCGCGGGAGATGTGGTGCTAGCATCTACGTTTACCTTTATGGCGTCCGTTAGCCCGATACTTTATCAAGGCGCTACGCCTGTTTTCGTCGATAGCGACGAAAGCTGGAATCTAAGCCCCGAGCTCCTAAAAAAAGCGATCGCAAACTCGCCTAAAAAGCCAAAGGCGCTCGTCGTCACGCACCTTTACGGACAGGCTGCAAAGATGAAAGAGATCTGCGAGATATGCGAGCAGGAAAATATCGCCGTGGTCGAAGACGCGGCCGAGGCGCTGGGCGGCTTTTATAACGGCAAGGCGCTAGGTACTTTAGGGCGACTTGGCGCGTATAGTTTTAACGGTAATAAAATCATAACTACAAGCGGCGGCGGCATGCTCGTGGGCGAAAGAGATCTCGTGGAAAAGGCGAGATTTTACAGCACGCAAGCTAGGGAGCCGTTTTTGCACTACGAGCACAAAGATTACGGCTACAACTACCGCCTGAGCAACGTCCTGGGCGCGATCGGAACGGCACAGATGGAGGTGCTCGAGCAGCGCGTGATAAAAAAACGAGAAATTTTTGAAAAATATCAAAAAGAGCTTCCTGAGCTTGAGTTTATGCCAGAGGTCGCAAATTCTCGCGGCAACCGCTGGCTAACGACCGCGCTGTTTAAAGAAAAAGGCGCACATCTACGCGTGATAGAGGCGCTTGCTAAAGAAAACATAGAAAGCCGTCCGCTTTGGAAGCCGATGCATATGCAGCCGGTGTTTGAAGGGGCGCTAGCGTTTACGGACGGGACTAGCGAGGAGATGTTTGAGCGCGGTATCTGCCTGCCTAGCGGTACTGCGACGGGGGACGAGGAGTTTGCGCGAGTGGTAAAAATCGTAAAGGAAAATTTATAAATGTTTAAAGCGACGAAGCTAAAGCGGCTTGCGTTTTTTCTAACCTTTGACATCGCGATATTTGCAGCGTCGTTTTATCTGGCGTATCTGCTTAGATTTAGCGGCGTGCTGCCTGATTATTTTAGAGGCGGACTGGTCGCAGGCTGCGCTACGATGGTGGTTTTAAAGCTATTTTTTATGTGGCTTTTTAAAATTTACAAGGTGCCGTGGAGATTTTTCGGACTAAACGAAGCGAGGAAAATTTTCCTCGTTCATCTTTGCGCGATAGTTTGCTTTTGGATCGTTTATTTTGCGATGCCCGCGGTTTTCAACCCGTTTCCGCGAAGCGTAGTTTTTATAGACTTTATCATCTCGTGTCTGCTAATAGGAAATTTAAGGATCGCCAAGCGTATGTTTTTGGACTTTTCTAAAAAGCCGCATACGGGCGAGCCATGCGTCGTTATCGGCGCTACCTCAAAGGCGCTTCACGTTTTAAAGGGACTTAGGCAGGGCTACATCGACCTTTATGCGGTTGGCGTGGTAGACGGCAGGAGCGATCTAGTCGGCACTTATTGCGATGGATTTTTGGTGCAACCAAAGAGTGAAATCGCAAATTTGATCAAAGAATATAATGCAAAAACCGCCATCATCGCGCTTGCACTCGGACAAGACGAGCTAGCCGAGCTTTTTGACGAGCTTACGGCTTACGGTATCCGCGATATCAAGATTTTTTCTATGTTTGGCACCGGCAAGGATGCGATCAAGGATATCTCGATCGAAGATCTGCTAGCTAGAAAGCCAAAAGACCTAGATAGTAGCGCTGTGGAGAAGTTTTTAGGCGGCAAGGTCGTTTTGGTTACGGGAGCCGGCGGTAGTATAGGTAGCGAAATTTGCAAGCAATGCCTCAAATTTGGCGTCAGCAAGCTAATCATGATTGATCACAGCGAGTTTAATCTCTACAAGATCGGCGAGATAACTCACAGCGACAAAACCGTAAGCAAGATGATAAATATCGTAAACGAGGATGATCTACGCGCAGTATTTGAGGAGTTTAGGCCGCAGATCACGATCCATGCCGCAGCTTATAAGCACGTGCCGCTTTGCGAAGCAAACCCTAAAGCCGCAGTCGTAAATAACATAATCGGCACTAAAATTTTGATCGATTTATCTATCGAATACGGCGTTAGCAAGGTCGTGATGATATCCTCCGATAAGGCTGTGCGCCCGACAAACATCATGGGCGCGACTAAGCGCGTGTGCGAGCTTTACGCGCTAAACTCAAATTTACCTGCTAAAACCGAGATCGTCGCAGTGCGATTTGGTAACGTGCTAGGCTCAAGCGGTAGCGTAATACCGAAATTTAAAGAGCAAATCGAAAATAATAAACCGCTAACCGTCACGCACCCTGATATCACGAGGTACTTTATGCTAGTTTCCGAGGCCTGTCAGCTCGTGCTTCAGGCGGCCTCGATAGCAAAGGGCGGAGAGCTTTTCGTGCTTGATATGGGCGAGCCGATAAAGATCGCCGATCTAGCTAAAAAGATGCTGATTTTATCAAACAAAGAGCACCTGGGCGTCGAATTTGTCGGCCTTCGTCCGGGCGAGAAGCTTTACGAGGAGCTTTTAATTAATAAAGACGACGTAAAAACCGAGTTTCAGTCTATTTTCGTGACGCACTCTAGCAAATACGACGTAGCTAAACTAAATGAACAAATCAAAAATTTAACGCACGCGGACGATGTTGCGGCGGGGCTAAAAGAGATCGTGCCTGAGTTTAATCACGCTCTAAATAAGGAATAAATTTGACGTTACAAGATATACAGAGGTTTTCAGAGTTAAGATACAAGGCTAGAGCCTATATATGCTATCTTTTTAGTAAAAATTTGCCAAACAGGCTGCCGGGGGTAAACGCCGAGTCGATAAAAAGCGGCTTTGATAAAATGGCGCACGAGATAGAGGGCTTTGACGCGTTTTACGTGCTTGACGCAAGCGGCGTGCAAATAGGCGACGCCGTGAGCTTAAACGAAAAATATAAAGCCGGCGGCGGCGAAAACTGCAGCAATAAGTCTTATTATTACACCGCGGTGCGCGAGAAGCGCTGCGTGCTAAGCGACCCGTATCCGTCCTCGCTAACGGGCGAGCTGTGCGTGACAGCGTCCACTCCGATATATGACGACAAAGGGGAGTTAAAATTCGTCGCTTGTATCGACGTTTCGCTAGAAAACATCCTAGCCATCGTCTCTCACGGCAAGTTAGAGAGCTACTTCGGCAAATTTTTAAAAACTGTTTATGCCGCGTTTGCGGTCGCGCTTTTTATCATAGCCTTGTTTTTGTTTGCCGACGCGCTCAAAGGGCTTTTGGCTAAAGATTTTTTAAATATCGAAGTCGAAAAGATGTTTGAGCACACGATCGTGCTTACGCTAGCGCTTGCGATCTTTGACTTGGTTAAAGCGATATTTGAGGAAGAGGTGCTAGGCAAAAGCAAGCGCGGCGAGGACATGGAAAACAAGACGATGATTAGATTTATCGGCTCGATCATCATCGCGCTTGCGATCGAGGCGCTGATGCTCGTGTTTAAATTTGCCATCACGGCGCCAGATCACATCATAAATGCGATCTATCTCATCGGCGGCGTTGCGATGCTGATGGTCGCGCTTAGCATTTATTTTTTTGCTACAAAGCAAAGGAGCTCGCATTGATCGGCATCATCGACTACGGAGCTGGAAATTTAAGGAGCGTTTTAAACGCGTTTGAGAGTTTAAATTTAAAGGCGAAACTCGTCGGTCGCGGCGAGGAATTAGGTAAATTTGACAAGATTATTTTGCCTGGAGTCGGAGCTTTTGGCGAAGCGATGCAAAAGCTAAAAGATAGAGATTTTATCCCTGTGATAAAAGAGGCTGTAGCCGGCGGAAAGCCGTTTTTGGGCATTTGTCTGGGTATGCAGCTACTTTTTGAGCAAAGCGAGGAGTTTGGTGTAAACGAGGGACTTGGGCTCGTAAAAGGGCGAGTTGTTAAATTTGACCCGTCTAAATTTGACGCGCCGTTAAAGGTGCCGCACACGGGGTGGAATACCATAAATTTTACCAAGCAAACACCGATAAATAAAGATTTAGCGGCTAGCGAGTATTTGTATTTCGTACACTCTTATCACGTAGTTTGCGAGGATGATGCGGCGCTTGGCTTTACCGAGTACGGCTATAAATTCGTGAGCGCGGTGCATAAAGATAACATTTTCGGTTTTCAGCCGCACCCCGAAAAGAGTCACGAAACGGGGCTAAAAATTTTACGAAATTTCGGAGAGATGTGATGGAAATTTTCCCTGCGATAGATTTAAAAGAGGGTAAGGCGGTTCGGCTTTTTAAAGGCGAAATGAGTAGCGCGAAAATCTACTCGGACGCGCCGTGGGAGCTAGCCAAAAGGTTTGAAGATATGGGCGCAAAGTGGCTTCACGTCGTCGATCTTGACGGAGCGTTTGCGGGTGAAGCGGTAAATCTAAAAACCGTAGAAAAGATCGCAAAAGCCGCAAATTTGCAAATCCAAATCGGCGGCGGGATACGCGATGAAGCGCGAATAAAAAGCTACCTTGATAGCGGTATAACGCGCGTTATCTTGGGCTCAGTAGCGCTAAAAGATCCAAATTTTACTAAAGAAATGGCGCAAAAATACCGCGTCGCCGTCGGCATAGACGCCAAAGAGGGCTTCGTCGCCGTGCAGGGCTGGGCGGAGGTATCGCAGATGAGGGCAACTGAGCTAGCGACTAAATTTGCCGGGGCCGGAGTCGAAGCGATAATCTGTACCGACATCTCAAAAGATGGCACCCTTAGCGGCGTGAACGTTGAGTTTACTTCGCAAATCGCAAAAGCTAGCGGCATAAATACGATCGCAAGCGGCGGCGTAAAAGATATCTCGGATATCGAGGCGCTAAAACGCGCGGGAGACGTTTACGGCGCGATCGTGGGCAAGGCGTACTACGAAGGGACGCTCGATCTAAAAGAGGCCTTTAAGCTGGGCCGCTAAAATTTTAAAGTAAATTTAAATATAAAATTTGCTAGAATTGGACATTTTTTAAAAAAGGATACGATTGTGAAAATACTAGTAGTCGACGACAGCTCTACTATGAGAAGAATCATAAAAAACACCCTGCAAAGGCTCGGGCATCAAGAAATTTTAGAGGCTGAGCACGGAGTAGAAGCGTGGCAAATTTTGGGTCAGCACAGCGATATAAACGTGCTTATCACCGACTGGAATATGCCTGAGATGAACGGCCTTGAGCTCGTAAAAAAGGTACGCGCCGAGGCAAAATACGTCGATATGCCTATCATCATGGTAACGACTGAGGGCGGTAAAGCTGAGGTCATCACCGCGCTAAAAGCAGGCGTCAATAACTACATCGTAAAGCCGTTTACGCCGCAAGTTTTAAAAGAAAAACTTGAAGACGTCTTGGGCTAAAAGAGTGCAAATTTGAAAGATAAATTTTACGAGCTTGAAGTTCTTTGTTCGCAGGAGCTTCGCGAGCTTTTCGAAGATCTCGTTTTTTCTTTGGGCGTTACTTGTACGCAAGAGACTGCCGGCGGGTTTATCATCCGAGATGAAGACGAGCTAGACGAAGTGGAATTTGGCCTGCAAGAGTACGCAAAATCTCTACAAGATGCGCTTGGCCGCGAGATCGAATTTAAGACAACAAAAAGCCAAAAAGAAAATAAAGACTGGCTAAACGAATACAAAAAAAACGTAAGACCGATAGAGATCGGTAAATTTTACATCCACCCAAGCTGGGAAGAGTCTAAAGACGGGTTTGAAAACATCATCATCGATCCCGCTCTCGCCTTTGGCTCTGGTCATCACGAGAGTACGAGCGCTTGTATAGAGTATCTGCAAAAATATGCTACAATCGGCAAGAGTGCGCTTGACGTTGGCTGCGGAAGCGGGATACTAAGCATCGCTCTAGCAAAGCTAGGCTGCGTCGTTGATGCCTGCGATACGGATGAGCAAGCAGTGCAAAGCTCGCAGAAAAATGCCGAGCTAAACGGGGTTAAATTTAATCAAATTTGGACCGGTTCGGTGGCGAATTTGGATAAAAAATACGATATCGTCGTCGCAAACATAATCGCCGATGTGATACTAATGCTAAAAAATGATTTGATAAATTTGCTAAAAGAGAGCTCATGTCTCGTTTTAGCAGGCGTTTTGGATAAATACGAAACGCGAATTTTAGAAGCTTTTTCGTCGCTAAAACTAGTGGAAAGTCAAACCAAAAACGAGTGGAAAAGCTTCGTATTTCAAAAAGCTTAAAATAATTTAAGGAAGATAATGGACAACAGAAAAAACGATGATAAAAATTTAAATAATGGCGGAAATAATTTTTTTAATAAAAATCCGATTTTGATTTTCGCCATTTTTGCTATCGTGATAGTGATAGCATTTCGCGGGCTTGGAGGCGGCGAGATGGACGGCACGCTACTAGGGCAAAGTTCGGCCGGCTCGAAAAGCACATCGTATTCCGAGATAAAAGAGATGATAAAAAACAAGCAAGTAGCGCAAGTGGGCATCTCGGAAACCTCGATAAAAGCCGTAGATAACGGCGGTAGAACATACTTTGCCAAAAGGGTAAACGATCCGACGCTAGTGCCGATCTTGGAGGAGCAAAAGATCCCTTATGGAGCGTATAGCGAGACGAACTGGTTTACCGAAATGCTCTTTTCGTGGGTGCTCCCTATTTTTATTTTCTTTGGTATTTGGATGTTTTTGGCCAGCCGCATGCAACGAAATATGGGCGGCGGTATCCTTGGAATGGGAAGCTCTAAAAAGCTTGTAAACTCGGAAAAACCGAAGGTTAAATTTGCCGACGTAGCGGGGGTGCAAGAGGCAAAAGAAGAAGTTAAAGAGATCGTGGATTTCTTAAAGCATCCGGATAGATATATAAATTTAGGAGCCAAAATCCCAAAAGGCGTACTTTTGGTAGGACCTCCAGGCACGGGTAAAACCCTGCTCGCAAAGGCCGTCGCTGGCGAAGCGGACGTACCGTTTTTCTCGGTTTCGGGATCAAGCTTTATCGAGATGTTTGTCGGCGTGGGTGCTAGCCGCGTGAGAGATCTTTTTGAAAATGCGAAAAAAGAAGCTCCGGCGATCGTTTTTATAGATGAGATCGACGCCATCGGCAAAAGCCGTGCGGCTAGCGGAATGATCGGCGGAAATGACGAACGCGAACAAACACTAAATCAGCTTTTGGCTGAGATGGACGGCTTTAGTTCGGATGCATCGCCGGTTATCGTGCTTGCTGCGACGAACCGTCCTGAGGTGCTTGACGCAGCGCTTTTAAGGCCGGGCAGATTTGACAGACAGGTGCTTGTCGATAAGCCTGATTTTAAAGGCAGGATCGAAATTTTACGTGTTCATATAAAAGATATTAAGCTCGATCATAGTGTCAGCATCGAAGATATCGCACGTATGACAGCCGGTCTTGCGGGAGCTGATCTAGCCAACATCATAAACGAAGCCGCCTTGCTAGCAGGCAGAAAAGAAAAAGGCAAAGTCGAGCAGGTTGATTTGCTAGAGGCCGTTGAGCGAGCGATCGCGGGTCTTGAGAAAAAATCTCGCCGCATAAATCCGAAAGAAAAACGCATCGTTGCCTATCATGAGAGCGGACACGCGCTTATCGCCGAGACGACGAAGGGCGCAAACAGAGTCACCAAGGTGTCGATCATACCGCGCGGACTTGCGGCGCTTGGCTACACGCTTCATACTCCTGAAGAGAATAAATTTATGATGCAGCGCCACGAGCTGATGGCTGAAGTGGACGTGCTTTTAGCGGGGCGTGCAGCAGAAGAGGTCTTTATAAAAGAGATTTCGACCGGTGCTGGCAACGACCTAGAGCGTGCGACCGATATACTTCGCTCGATTATCTCGATATACGGCATGAGCGATATCGCGGGACTTATGGTGCTTGAAAAACGCCGTAGTACTTTCCTTGCCGGCGGTCAAGCCGATAGGGATTACAGCGACAAAACGGCGGAAAAAGTGGATGAATTTATCAAAAACACGCTTGATGAGCGCTATAAACACGTGCTTGAGACGCTGAGAACTTACGGCGACGCGATAGAAAAGATGGTAGAGGCGCTTTATGAAGAGGAAACTATCGAGGGCGTGAAGGTTAGAGAGATCATCGCAAACTATGAAAAAGAGCATGGCATGCCTAGCAGGCTAGTAAATTTGGAAGAAAATAAAGAGGAACAAGTGTAAAGATATGCAAAACATCGGGCTAATCGCAAAACAGGGCTACAAATACGTTTTTGCTTTAGGGCTTTTGTTTTTGCTTGCGCTGATTTTGGGCGCGTGTCAAATTTTATTTTTCGCGCTTTTTGTGCTCTGCGTTTTTTGGTTTAGAAACCCAGAGCGAGCGCTAGGCAGTGACGATGCTTATGCCGTGCTTAGCCCGATCGACGGCAAGATAAAAAGCATAGATAAAATTTACTATTTTGATACTCAGTGTGTAGCCATAACTATCCGTAAGGGCGTGTTTGACGCAGGTGCGCTCAGAGCTCCTTGCGATATGGAGCTTTTGGAAGTCAGGCAGAGGCACGGCCTGTTTTTGTGCAACGCTATGGAAGCTTCTAAAAATTTAAACGAGCGAGCATTGTTTGTATGTAAAAATTTAGACAACAAATTTGCGATCCGCGTCATCGCCGGACCTCTTAGTAAGGGTATTTCTTTTGAAAATTTTAGCCGTCTAAAAGCGGGCAGGAGATTTGGCTTTTTAAGTAGCGGCGAGGTGGTTTTGATACTGCCTGCAAATGCAAGAATAAGCGTTAGCGTTGGCGAAAAAGTGGCAAGCGCAGGCATTTTAGGTTTTTTTAGCTACGAGGAAAAAGATGCAAGACAATCAGCATAAACTTCAGTTAATGTATATTTTACCGAATTTATTCACGGCGGCTTCGGCATTTTTAGGTATCATCAGTATCATTGCCTCCGTTCGTGGCTACATCGCGGTCGGCGCAGGGCTGACCCAGGAGGCTAACGGCTATTTTTTCAAGGCTATTATTTACATCGTTTTGTCTCTTTTTTTGGACGGACTTGACGGACGAGTGGCGAGACTAACTAAAACTACGTCCAAATTTGGCGTGGAGTTTGACAGTCTTGCCGATATTATAGCTTTTGGCGTCGCGCCTGCGATGCTTTTTTATTTTACGGTCGGGCATAGCTTTGGACGTTTGGGTTCGCTAGTCGCTGCACTGTTTGTAGTTTTTGGTGCTATTAGACTTGCTCGGTTTAACGTAATGACCGGCACCTACGAGCCGTCTGTTTTTATCGGCCTTCCGATACCTACGGCTGCCATAGTGTCGGCATTTTGGGTTGGGTTGAGCTTGGAATACGACTTCACCAGGAGCGCCGAGTGGTTTTTACTATTTTTGCAAATTTTGCTTTCCGTTTTGATGGTGAGCAATATCCGCTACCCTAGCTTTAAAAAAATAGATCTAAAAAAAGCCCATTTTTTACGCATATTAGTCGGTCTTACGGTTGCGTTTTCGGCTATTTATGTTTGCCCCATCGAAGCGGTTACGACTTTAATGAGCGTTTATGTTTCTTACGGTATAATCCGCTATATTTTTATGAGATGTAAAAACAAAAAAATCCAAAAGGAGAGCGAATGAACGGCAACGTCAAATTTAACGCATTTTTCTCTCTACTTTTGCTGCTGCGTTAGGCAGCGACTCTTTCACACCCTAATAATCAAATTTATACCATACAAACTAAAAACTCCAAAAAAAAGGATAAAAAATGAACAATGATAAAATTATAATATTTGATACGACTTTACGAGACGGCGAGCAAAGCCCTGGCGCCTCGATGAATACCGAGGAGAAAATCCGCATCGCACGCCAGCTAGAGCGCCTAAACGTGGACGTCATGGAGGTCGGTTTTGCTGCGGCTAGTAGGGGTGATTTTGACGCGATACATCAGATTGCCAAGCAAGCCTCAAACGCCTCTATCTGTTCGCTCGCCCGCGCCGTGGACGGCGATATAAAGGCTGCGGGAGAGGCTATCGCTCCGGCAAAAAATAGGCGCATCCACACCTTTATCGCCACAAGCCCGATCCATATGGAGTTTAAGCTAAAAATGTCTCCCGACGAAGTGATCAGACGCGCAGTAAAAGCCGTGGAATACGCTAAAACCTTCTGCGAGGATGTTGAGTTTAGCTGCGAGGACGCATGCAGGAGCGAGATGAGCTTTTTAAAAGAAATTTGCGACGCCGCTATAAACGCCGGAGCAAAAACGATCAACATCCCTGACACCGTGGGGTATCTATATCCCGAGGAGATTACCGCTCGCATAGGAGAAATGGTTAAATTTATAAACGGTCGCGCAGTCGTCTCCGTGCATAATCACAACGACCTAGGCCTAGCTACGGCAAACTCGCTAGCCGCGATAAAAGCGGGCGCAAGGCAGGTTGAGTGTACGCTAAATGGTATAGGCGAGCGTGCGGGAAATGCCGCGCTTGAAGAGATCGTTATGGCGATAAAGACGCGCAGCGACGTATTCGCGCCGCTTTATACGGACATAGTTTATAAAGAAATTTATCCTAGCTCGCGCCTGCTAGCGGGTATCATCGGTATCGAGCCGCAGCCAAACAAAGCCATCGTCGGCAAAAACGCCTTCGCTCACGAAAGCGGCATCCACCAAGACGGCGTGTTAAAACATAAAGAAACCTATGAAATCATCAGCGCCGAGAGTATTGGGCTGGACAAAAACTCGCTGATACTAGGCAAGCACTCGGGTCGCCACGCCTTTAAAGATAAGCTAATAAGCCTTGGTTTTGAGCTAGAAGATAGCGCGCTAAACGAGGCGTTTGAGAAATTTAAGGCGCTTGCCGATAAGAAAAAAGAGATCTTTGACGATGATTTACGCGCGTTAGTTACGAACGAGATCATCAAGATCCCTGAGACTTTCGAGTTCTTGACGCTTACGCAAAGTAGCTGCAACAAAGGCCTAAGCAGCGCGGCGATCACGCTTCGTCACGCCGACGAGATCAAGAGCGACGCGGCGCTAGGTAACGGTACGGTGGACGCGATATTTAAGGTCATCGACCGTCTAAGCGGCATAAACGGCGTACTAAAAGACTATAAGGTAAACGCCGTTTCGCAGGGCAAGGATGCGCTGGCAAACGTCGTCGTCAAGGTCGAATTTGACGGCAAGACCATCATCGGTCACGGACTTGATATCGACACGATGACGGCGAGCGCTAGAGCGTATATAGGTGCGTTAAACAGCTACGTAAAAATCACTGCGACAAAGTAAAATTTGAGCGGTTTGACCGCACCGTTTGGCAAATTTAAGGCTCGGATTCGGGCCTTAAATTTTAAAATTTGACCTTTAAATTTGGCTGTAAATTTACCATAGTTTAAGGCAAATAAAAATCAAAACTCAAATTTAAACCTCCTCGCATTTACCGACGAGCCGTTAAGTTTTGCTATAATCAAACCAAATTTTTCAAAGGAGAAAATATGAAAAAAATCGCATTTTTGTTGATGATTATCGGGGCGTTTGCGTTTGCTAAAAGCGAGGAAGCGCCGCAAAAATCAGAGCCAAAGCAGCTTGAGATGGTGCTTATCTTAGATAAATCAGGCTCGATGAGCGGGCTTGAGAGCGATACTATCGGCGGCTTTAACTCGATGATCGACAAGCAAAAAGAAGCGGGCGTGGACGCCAAGGTAACGACGGTGCTTTTTGATACGAATTTTAAGACGCTGCATGATAGGGTGGATATCAAAAAGGTCGAGAAGCTAACGAGTAAGGACTATGTCGCAGGTGGCAACACCGCGCTACTAGACGCTGTGGGCGATACGATAAACAAAATCTCAAAAGTCGAGGATATCTACGCCAAAAACAGAGCCGTACTTTTCGTGATCATCACCGACGGGCAGGAGAACTCGAGCAGGGAGTACTCAAAGGCGCAGATCAAAAAGATGATAAGCGATAAGCAGGAAAAATACGACTGGGAGTTTATATTTTTGGGAGCAAACATCGACGCGGTTAGCGAAGCGCAAAGCCTAGGCATAAAGGGCACGAACGCTGTGAAATACAAAAACAGCAGCGAAGGCGTGCAGAAAAACTTTGAGGCCGCTGCAGAGATGTCCAAAGATATGGCGATGGATAAAAAATCAAGCTCGAAGTGGCGCGAAAAGGTGCTTGAGGATAAGTAAAATTTGAGTTGAAGTACGGCTTTTCGCCGTGCTTTGGTTAAATTTGCGGTTTTTTTAACCCGCGAGTTATAGAGCAGGACGAAGTAGGGCGTTAAATTTGACGAGGCGAGTTGTTTTTGCTTTTGTCAAATTTAACAAAACTGCTTTGATGCTGTAAATATACAAGAATTATTAAAAATTATTCGGGCGACTTCGCGATAAATTTTTCGCCGTATCGCCCAAATAAAACTACTTTTTAAGTTTCTCGTAATCAATCATAAAATCCACGAATTTGCTTTTAAAATTTGGATCTTTTATTAGTCCGTATTGTATCGTTGCGGCTTCGATGTTATCGATCTCTTGATATAGGTGCCCCAGTGCCACGCGGCTTTCCATCGCGTTTGGATCGGTGAGCTTTGATAGCTCTAAAAGCGCGGTGGCGTTTTGTGGGTGGTTTGAGCCGATGGCGGCCACGGCAGCTAGAAACAGCGTACCTGCGTCGTTTATCTTAAATTCGTCGATTATGCGGTTGTAGATCTGATAGCTCTCCTCAAAATCGTTCGTAAAAATGTCGATGTAGGCTAGCGTCTGGAGCAAGTCGGCGTTATTAGCGTCTTGTTTTAGCAGCGCCTTTATCTTCTCGCGTTCGTAGTTTAGCAGGCCCGAGATTTGCAAAAGCTTGATGTATTGCTCTTTGATGATGTTTGCGCCGTGGTAAAACGCAGCGTCGTTTAGCCGTTTGTCGTGGAAGTAAATTTGTATCTGCTCGACGTATTTTTTGATGCCCTCATCCTTGTAGTTTGCGATAAAATCAAGAATATTTGCTACTATATCTTCGGGTAGCTTAGCCTTTAAAATTTGCGTCTTTTTGGCAAACTCCTCACTCTTGTCGGTCATCTTTGCGATTATCGCGTCAAAGGCCAAATTTAGCGCAGTCTCTTCCTTTTCTTGCTCTAGCCAGCGCATTAAAGCACCGCTATTGTTTGCGATGAGCGCCATTAGAGCTTGGCTTACGGGTGCGTCTTTTGAGCTTGCGTCGTGGTCGAGATTTTCAGAAATTTCTTGTAGTAGTTTGGCGTTATCTACGGCATTTATGTCGTTTGCGATAGCGCCTAGCACGCCTGCTAGATGATTTGTAGGGTCTAGGTGGTAGCTCATGATAAAGTGCTTTGCCGCCATGCTAAAGTTGCCTAGCTGCGCGTAGCTAAGCGCTAGGTCGTAGTGTAAAACCGAGTGCTCGGGATAGAGCGAGATGAGCGAGGCAAACTGTGCGTTGGCCTGCTTTAGCTTGTAGTTTAGGGCGTTTGCGATGGCTGAGGATAGCTCTAAATTTACCTTTGAGAGCGCGCCGCTAGCGTTTAGGTAGTTGCCCGCCGCGCTTGCGTCGTCCAAAAACAGGCTCACTCCGCCCTTTCTTATGTAGTTTATCGTTTGGTTCGGGTCAAAAACCTTATAAGGCGCGAAGTAAAATAGCGTCTCGTAGCGTTTGGTTTTATCAAAAAACAGGTCGTTTCTAAAGTGCGCCTGAGCTAAATTTACGTCAAAAAGCTCTGGTTTTAGGATCGTTTTGATCGGGAAATTCGCATTTAAAAATAACGGATCTTCGTGAAAAACAGCTTTTATTTCATTGGCCGCAGCTTCAAAATTGCCGTCTTTTAGGTTGATGATGGCTATCATCGAGTTTATTTTATTTGAGTCGCCGCCTTTGTTGAGTGCTAAATTTAGCCTATTTCTGGCCTTTTCATATTGCCCGAGCCTTGCGTAAAGCATACCAAGAGCTAGATCTGCGTCAAATTCTTTTTGGGCTTCTAGCTTTTTTATCGCTTCGGCGTCGTCGCCGATAAAGCTTAAAATTTTAGCCGCGAGGTAGTCGTAGCGGTCTTTGTAGTAGCCGTTTTCAGCGTGCGATAGGGCCGCTAGAGCCTCGACGTATTGGCCTTTATAGTAGTTTATGAGCGCGTAGTAGTAGTTGTATAGCGGGGAGTCTGCTTCTTTATATAAAAACGAGCTTGCGAGATTTATGTAGTAGTTAAAATTTTGCTCGTTTTTTAGCTCCAGTGAGCTAACTGCGGCGTTTATGGCGCTAACGGCGACGTTTTCGTTATTGTCGATAGCTTTTTTAAAGCTTTTTAGCGCGTCTTCAAATTTGCCCTGTCTCATCTGTGAAACGCCGAGATTATAGTTTGAGAGGCTTTGGTTGTAAACTGCGATGTTTTCGTAGATTTTCAGAGCCTCAAATTTATTGCCCTTTTCGTAGAGTAAATTTGCCTTAGCGATCATATCATCGATCTTGGAGCTACCGAATTTTTGCGACTCGTAGTGCTCTTCGATATCTTTTACGATCTGTTTTTCGTCTATCGGCGGCTTTTTCTCGCCTCTAAAAACGAAAAACAAAACTACTGCCAAGATGATGACGAGCGCGCCCGCCGATCCTGCGATGATAAAAAGCTTTTTCTTGCTTTTTTTATCGTCTTCTTTTGCATCTGCCGGCTGTTCCGGGGTTACCGGCTCTAGTTCATCAAGCGAAACTAGATCGTCGCCTTCATTGCTTTCTTGCTCTTCTTGTTGCGGCGCTTTGTCGCTTAGCTCGGTATTGGCTTCAGACTCTTCGAGGATTACTACGTTTTCATCGTCGTTTTGCGCCACTACATATACCTTTTAAGAACTTCTGGAATTTCGATAGTGCCGTCAGCTTTTTGGTAGTTTTCCATTATCGCTATTAGCGTCCTACCAACAGCCAAGCTCGAGCCATTTAGCGTGTTTGCAAGTGTATTTTTCTTGCCGTCTTTAAAACGAATTTTTGCGCGTCTTGCTTGAAAATCACGAGTATTAGAGATAGAGCTGATCTCTCTATATTTGCCTTGACCTGGTAGCCAAACCTCAAGATCTATCGTCTTTGCTGCGCTAAAGCCTAGATCGCCACTGCAAAGTAGCATATGGCGGTGAGGCAGCCCAAGGCTAGTTAGTAGGTCGCTCGCGCACGCTACCATTTCAGCAAGCACGCCCTCGCTTTGATCAGGCGTTGTGATACTTACAAGCTCGACCTTTTCAAACTGGTGCTGGCGTATCATGCCCCTCGTGTCACGTCCTGCTGAGCCTGCCTCTTGGCGGAAGCATGCTGAGTAGCAAGTCATCTTTATAGGCAGCTCGCTGGCATCGATGATGGTGTCGTTGTATAAATTTGTCACAGGCACTTCGCTAGTTGGGATAAGATAGAGGTCCTCGTCACGCACTTTATAAAGATCCTCTTCAAATTTAGGCAGCTGACCTGTGCCAAAAAGCGTGTTTGAGCTTACTAGATAAGGGACGTTTACAAGCTCAAAGCCGCGTGCGCTGTTAAAGTCGATCATGTAATTAACAAGCGCTCTACTAAGCCTTGCTCCTATGCCACGAAGGACGGTAAAGCGAGATCCTGAGAGCTTTGCGCCCCTTTCAAAGTCAAGCCAGCCAAGGCTCTCGCCAAGCTCCCAGTGCTCTTTTGGTGTGAAGTCAAATTTAGTTGGCTCAAGCACCGTTTTTAGGCAGACGTTATCGTCCTCGTCCTTGCCAAATGGCACGTCATCGTCGGTGATATTTGGCACGTTAAATGAAATTTGCTCAAGCTTTTCTTCGCATTTTTTAACGATCTCGTCAGCCTCAGCAAGGGCAGTTTTGTTTAAATTTAGCTCACTCTTAAGCTCACTCACGTCCTCGCCAGCTCTTGCTTTTACGCCTAGCTCCTTGCTCTTTGCATTTTGGATAGCTTGGAAATTTTCAAGCTCTTTGCGTTTTTGCTTTAGCTCGTTAAAAGTCTGCAAAAGCTCGTCTAGCAAGCTAGCTTTAACATTTTTGCCCTCTAGTTTTTTTACGAATTCATCGTAGTTTGTCTCAAGTAGTTTTAAATTTATCATCTTCTCTCCTTAAACCATAAACATAACTTTTGCAAGCAGGACGATCGCCACCGCAAGCGTAAGTGCGATAGGGTGGATGTCGCCAAGTGGGCTAGGGCGCTTAAATATAAATTTGCAGCTCAAATTTACTATAACCGCAGCCACGATCACCATTGCTAAGCAAAATTTGATCATAAAAGCGATCTGTAAATTTGTCTTAAAGTAGCCTCCAGCCTTGCTGCCAACCCAGTTACTCATCATCATGCCGCCAGTTAAAACTAAAAGTAGCACGCAAATAGGCATGATCCTAACAGCTACTGAGCCGATGGCTTGCTTTGCCTTTTGAGCAAGCTCTGGTGGCAGTTTTTTGCTCGCCGCTCTTAATATGATCACATCAAAAAATAGATAACCAACAAATATGATCGCACAAAAAAGATGGACTATCTGTGCGTATGGGTATAAATTTTGCATTTTTTTCCTTATCTGTAAATTCCAACTGCTTCATGCACTTTTTCTATCGTTTCGTGAGCTACATTTTGAGCTTTTTTAGCACCTATATCTAAAATTTTAGCCACCTCGTCAGGATTATTTTGACAGTGCTCAAATTTCTCTCTCGCCTCTTTGAAATAGTCCCAAACAAGCTCGTTTAGATAGGCTTTAAAGTGTCCGTGTCCCTCGCCGCCACGCTCATATCTAGCTTGCAAGTCGCGCTGTCCGCTCTCGTCTAAGAAAAGCTTTGCGATATTATAGACGTTGCAGTTTTGCCACTGCTTTGGCTCTTCAAGCGGCGTGCCATCAGTCACGATGCTTGAAATTTGCTTTTTAAGCGTTTTGGCATCGGCAAAGATATCGATCGTGTTGCCATAGCTTTTGCTCATCTTTTCGCCGTTTGTGCCAGGCACTGTGGCTACGTTTTCATCGATCTTTGCCTCAGGCAGAGTGAAAATTTCGCCATGTTCGTTGTTAAATTTGATCGCAATATCACGTGCGATCTCGACATGTTGGATCTGGTCCTTGCCCACAGGCACGACCTGTGCGTTATAAAGCAAGATATCAGCCGCCATCAAAACTGGATAGCTAAAGAGTCCGTGGTGCGAGCTAAGGCCCTTTGCGACCTTGTCTTTGTAGCTGTGCGCGCGCTCAAGTAGGCCCATCGGCGTGTGCTGGCTTAGCACCCAGTAAAGCTCAAGCACGTCTTTGACGTCGCTTTGTACCCAAAAAATGCTCTTATTTGGGTCGATCCCAAGCGCCAAAAAGGCACACGCAGCGTCAAAAGTGTTTTGCTTTAGCGCCTTTGCCTCGCTAAGACTGGTCATCGCGTGGTAGTTTGCTATAAACATAAACATTTCGTTTTTTTCTTGCATATCAACCATCTGCTTTATCGAGGCAAAATAGTTGCCTAAATGCAGCTTTCCGCTTGGTTGGAGGCCGGTTAATACTCTCATCTTATCCTTTCAAATTTTGGCTTTGACTTTTTCGCTTATGCTTCGTTGAAATTTTGTTTTCAAGCTCGGCAGACTATGTGTCTAGCTCTCACTTAAAAACAAAATTTCGTCTCGCCTAAACAAAAAACTCTTCGCCAAAACGTTTAAATTTTTAACATCACGTCAGACTTTTTAGTCTAGCTTGATCTTAAAATTTAACTTGCAGGCTAAATGCCTAGTCTTGATTAAAATTTAGCTGCACAACATTTAAATTCATCTCAAAAGACTTCGCCGCACTACCTTTGCTTTTAAAAATTTATAAAACTTTGACTTGCGTTACTTCCGCTTATCAAAATTTGCGTCAAATTTTAAAATCAGCCGAATTTTAAAAATTCGCTTATTTTTTATGCCAGAAATTTGTAATCCTTCAAATTTGAACGCAAATTTTCGCTTTTGCAAAATTTTTACGTTTCTGACTTAAATTTCAGGCGATACAAAATAGGCCGAGATTTTTGCGGCAACGTAATGGGCTCTATATTAATTTAAATTTAAAATGTTAAATTTAAAACGCCCAAATTTAAAAAATAGAAATTTAAAGTCGCAAATTTTAAAATTACGGTCAAATTTCAACCCAAATTTTACTTAGTCCTTTTTCTCGATTTTAGTTCCGTCTCGATCTCTTTCGCGACTTGCTCCAGCTCTTTGCCTTCGACGTCGATTATGAGATCGGCGACGCTTTTATACATCTTTTTTCTCTCGTCAAAAAGCTTTTTTGCTGCGTTTAAATCCTTTAAAAGCGGGCGCTTAGCATAGTGCATCTGTGCTTCGCCGCTCTCGTCTATGCGCTTTAAAATCGCCTCAAAGCTTGATTTTAGATAGATGATTTTGCCGATTTTTTTAAGGCCTTTGACCTTTGCAAAGCCGCCGCCAGCTGCGATCACCGAGGATTTGACGTTTTTGGCTAGCTTTTTAGCGAGTTTTGCCTCGCATTTTCTAAAATACTCCTCGCCTTTTTTCTCAAAAATTTCTTTAACTTTTAAATTTTGCTCGCTTTCGATCAGCTCATCGGTGTCTAAAAACAGCTTGCCCGTTTTTTTTGCGATATGCCTTGCTACCGTGCCTTTGCCAACGCCCATAAAGCCGATGAAAACTAAATTTTTACTCACTTTTACCCTCGTTTTCTTCGTCCGAGCCGCTGCGATTTTTCGGGATCAGCACGATTGGAGTGCCAGATAGATCAAATTTTTCGCGTAGCTTGTTCGTTAGATAACGCTTGTAGCTAAAGTGCAGGGCGCGCGGACGGTTCATCACGAGCGCGATTTTTGGTGGCGCGAAACCAAACTGCACCGCGTAGTAAATTTTCACGCTCTTGCCCTTTTCGCGCGGTATAGGATGCGCTTTTACCGCCTCTTCGATGGCTTCGTTTAGCCTTGCGGTTTGGATTTTTTGCGTGTAGTTTTTATAAACTTCTAAAATTAGCGGGTAAATTTTATGCACTCTTTTGCCGCCCAGAGCCGATACGCTGATTATAGGCGCGTAGGCGAGAAATTTAAATTTATCCCTGATCTCGCGGCTAAATTTATCAAAATCTTCCTCGCTTTTGTCCCATTTGTTTAGCACGATTATGACGCCGAGCTCAAATTTAGCCGCAAGGCCTGCTATACGCTCGTCAAGTTCGGTTAGCGGCTCGGAGCTATCAAGCACCAAAAGCGCGATGTCGGCGAGCTCTAGCGCAGACTCCGTGCGGTTTAGCGCGTATCTTTCGATGCCTTCTATCTTGCCGCGTTTTCTGATGCCAGCCGTATCGACGAACTCAAAAATCCTATCCTCATAAACGAAAGTCTCGTTTACCGGGTCTATCGTCGTGCCGGCTATGTCGCTCACGACCGCGCGGGACTCTTTTACTAGCGCATTTAGCAGTGAGCTTTTGCCGACATTCACGCGTCCGATGATGCCTACTTGGATATTTTTGCGCTCGTAGTCCTCGCGGGCTGATATCTCCCTAACCACCTCGCCGTCGTCGCCGAAATTTTCTAAAAACTCGTCCAGATCCTCGCCTACGTCTGGGCGGATCTCGTCTTTTAGCTGTTTGTAGATCCAGTCTGCTAGCTCGTCGATGCCAGCGTTGTGGCTAACTGAGATAGCAAAGCTCGTTTTTGCGCCGAAATTTGCAAACTCGTAGCTTCGCAGCTCGTCTTTTTTGCTATCTACTTTGTTGATCACGAGCGCTGTCGGCAAATTTAGCTTTAAAAGCGCGTAGTATAGGGCTTTATCCTCATCGCTAGGCATCATTTTGCCGTCGACCATAAAGATTATGGCGTCCGAGCTTCTAGCTTCGGCTAGGGTTTTTGCCTTGACGTTTTTAAAGAGCTCGCTACTATCGTCCAGTCCGCCGCTGTCGATCAAAACGCAGCTTCTGTCATAAATTTCTATAATCGTTTTGTTCGTATCTCGCGTCGTACCGCTAACGTCGCTGGTGATGGCTATACGTCTGCCGGCTAGGCGGTTAAAGAGCGAGCTTTTGCCGACGTTTGGCTTGCCGACTAAAATTATCTTTTGCAAAATTTTCCCTTAAAAATCCCGTTAAATTTACGGCGAAGTTCGCCGCGTTAAATCCCAATTATACAAATTTTTTGCTTACATTGTTTATAAATTTAAGCCGTTTTGCATTACAATACGCCTAAATTTAAAGGAAAAATTTTGTTTCGTAGATACGTTTTGCACCATTTGGGCGCTTATTATATGATCATCGCGTGTATGTTTTTTGCTGCCGTGGGAGGCTTTGCGAAGGTTTTGAGCGAGCAGATGTCTAGTATCGAGGTCGTATTTTTTAGAAACGCCGTCGGGCTTGCCATCGTGCTTTACGCGATTTACAAAAGGCCGCCGACGCACCAAAAAGGCGGGCAGCTTTTAGTGCTGATGTTTCGTGGATTTATCGGCACGATCGCGCTTTTTGCTCTTTTTTACAACATCGCTCACATAAATTTAGGCGCGGCTTATACTTTTCAAAAAACCAGCCCCATTTTCACGGCGATTTTTGCGGCGGTTTTTTTAAAAGAAGCTCTTAGCAAAAAGGGCTGGGGTGCGATATTTCTGGGCTTTATCGGCATACTTTTTATCATCCAGCCAAATTTAGGCATCAGCAAAACCGACTGGCTGGGTCTTTGGAGCGGCGTAGGGGCGGCGCTTGCGATGCTTAGCGTCAGAACCCTACGCAAAAGCTACGACACGAGCGTCATCGTGCTTAGCTTTATGGCGTGGGGAACGGCTCTGCCGATGCTTTTGATGGGGGTTGCCGAGTGGGTCAAATTTGAGCCTCTAGATTTTTTGCTTTCGCCGTTTGTGGCGCCGAATTTTAAAGGCGTAATCCTAATCGTGCTAATGGGGCTTGCGGGCTATTTTTTCCAGTTTTATATGACGAAGGCGTATGCGGCGAGCAAAAAGGCTGGCTCGGTCGCCGCGATAAGCTATATGGACGTCGTATTTTCGCTCGTAGTGGGCTTTTTTATGGGCGATACGCTACCTAATGCGGCGGCGTTTTTTGGTATAATGCTGGTTGTTATCAGCGGAATAATCGTAGCAAGGGAGAGATAGGTTTTATGAAAATCGAGATGGGCGAATCTTTATTTTACTCCTGGCTTCGTCACGTAAAAGAATGCCAAATAGTGCAAATTAACTGGAAAATTTCGCCAAAATGGGAGCTAAAATTTTCAGATGAGTTAGACAATATAATGTCAAAAACAGATGAACTTTTTTCTAGCAAATACGGATATAAAATTTATAAACAAAACACCTCATTAAAACAACTTTTGCAACAAGCAGAGTGTGATGCACTTGGCGTTTGCGTGAGTGATGGAGTTAGTGAAATTTATGCAGTTGATGTTGCTTTTCATGAGTCTGGGCTAAATTATGGTGGGCTTGATGAAACAGTGGCTAGAGTTGTAAAAAAATGCACAAGAGCAGCTATGTGTATTTATGGATATTTTGGTGTTAAAAAAGCCAATATTATTTTTGCGTCTCCAAAAATAAACAAACAAATTTTATATGCCCTGCAACCTTGCTTTATTGATCTAAATGAGATGATGCTTGAAATGGGGTTTGAATTTGATTTTAGAATAATTGCTAATGATGACTTTTTAATTTCCGTCTTAAGACCTATTTTGGAAGTAAGTGGCAATATAGCCGACACAGCAGAGCTTTTTATGCGTTCTTATCAGATGCTAACTTTGTTTGATAAAAATTTGAAGTATATGGGAAAATCTGAAAAGCAAAAGTCTAAAATAGCCTTGCATAACTATCAGCTTTCCGAAGATTATATTAATAGTAAAAATAATCAAGATGAATACGCAGAGCTAAAAGTTGGACAAATAGCGCGTATCATAATGAGAGAAATTTTAGAAAGTGGTAGAGTGGGCGCGGAAGAGATAAGCAGGCTACAAAGTGAAAAATATAGCAAAGATTATCTTGGGCTAAACTATGCTGCATTAGTTAAAGCAGATAGTGAATACGAAAAAGTTCGCTACTATGCGGTCCCAATACTAATAAATGGCATATACTATAAACTTTGTAATGATTGGTATGAAGGTGCGACAAACGACGATAGACCGCTTTTGATAGATTGGATTAGAAAATTTAGAGAAAAATAAAGGAGAAAAAATGATACTAATAGCAGGGCCTTGCGTCATCGAGAGCGAGCAGCTCGTATTTGACGTGGCAAAAAGGCTAGTTAAATTTAACGAAGATAAGCGGATAGATTTTTATTTCAAATCAAGCTTTGATAAGGCAAATCGCACGAGTATAAGCTCGTTTCGCGGGCCCGGACTTGAAAAAGGGTGTGAAATTTTAGCCAAGGTAAAAAAGGAATTCGGTTTTAAAATTTTAACCGATATCCACGAGAGCTATCAGGCCGGTCCTGTTGGCGAAGTGGCCGACGTGCTGCAAATACCTGCATTTTTATGCCGCCAAACCGATCTGCTCGTGGCTGCGGCTAAGACAAAAGCGGTCGTAAATATCAAAAAAGGGCAGTTTTTGGCAGCGTCTGCGATGAAGCACTCGGTTAAAAAGGTGCTAGAAACGCGCGGCGTGAGTGGCGATGGATACGAGGTTGCAAAGAAAAACGGAGTGTGGCTAACCGAGCGTGGAAGCACCTTTGGATATGGAAATTTAGTCGTTGATATGAGAAATTTGGTGATGATGAGAGAGTTTGCGCCCGTGATTTTTGACGCGACTCACAGCGTGCAGATGCCTAGCGCTCTAGGCGAAAAAAGCGGCGGCGACTCTAGGTTTGTGCCGTATCTTGCAAGAGCAGCAGCTAGCGTTGGGGTAGATGGATTTTTCTATGAGACGCATATAAATCCTTGCGAAGCGCTATGTGACGGACCAAATATGCTAAATTTAGACGAGCTGGATGCAAATATCGCTCAAATTTTTAAGATAAAAGACGCCCTAGGCGATGCAAACTAAGGGCTTTTTGTGGGTTTTAGGCGGCGCGGTGGCTGAGTGCGGCTGGGCGTATGGGCTAAAGCATGCATCAAGCGCGCCAGAGATCGCGCTCACTGCGATGCTCGTTTGCGTTAGTTTTACATCCTTTATTATGGCGATGAAATACCTGCCCATTAGTATCACATACACCGTGTTTGTGGGGCTTGGGGCGTTTTTCGTCGTGATCGCCGAGATCGTGAGCGAATTTCGCGCAAGCGGCCAGACGCCAGATTTATTGCGGCTATTTTTTATAGCGACGCTGATCGCGGGCGTGCTGGGGTTAAAAAGGCTAAAATCTTGACGCATGTTTTGGCTCTTTTGACGGCCGGGTTCTGCGAGGTCTCGGGCGTGTTTTTTCTAACCAAATTTCAAAAAAGCTTCGGCGTGAAAAAGGTGGCAAATTTTTTGATTTTGGTCGCAAATTTTGCCATTTCGCTCTGGCTTTTGAGCTACGCGATGCAGGCTATGCCTATGTCGGTGGCGTACGCGATTTGGACGGGCATCGGAGCGGTCGGTGCAGTGCTAGTTGGTCTGGTTTTTAATAAGGAAAAGATAAATTTAGAAAAGGCTCTTTATTTATCACTCATCATCTTTAGCGTAGTGATGTTAAAGATCGTTTAAGGAGCAAATTTGGAAGTAGTAGAGCAGGTCACGTCGCGAGATAAGAGTATTGTAAAAACAGGTATCATAGGCATAGTGGCAAATGCCATTTTAGCGGCGATCAAAGCAGTTGTGGGCTTTGCAAGTGGCTCGATCGCTATCATCTTAGACGCGGTAAATAACCTAAGCGATGCGCTTTCGTCTGTTATAACTATCGTTGGCATAAAAATAGCCGGCAAAAATCCGGACAAAGAGCACCCATTTGGCTACGGCAGAGTGGAGTATCTAACGGCTATCGTGATAGGCGTGATCATACTTTATACAGGCGGTACCTCTGTGGTCGAGTCGGCTAAAAAGATCATCTATCCAAGTGCTCCAAGCTACGATCTCATCTCACTCGTGCTAATCGCCATTTTGGTGGTGGTCAAATTTGCACTTGGGATCTACACGCAAAAGGTCGGCGAGAGGGTAAATTCTGACTCGCTCATAGCAAGCGGCGTGGATGCGAAATTTGACGCTCTCATCTCTCTTGGTACGCTTTTGGCGGCTTTGGTATTTGTGTTTTTTGGCGTTAGCCTTGAGGCATATCTTGGTGTGATCATATCGCTGCTTCTTATCAAGGCAGCACTTGAAATTTTGCGTGACGCGATAGATAAAATTTTGGGCGCAAGGATGCCTAGTGGCGATAGCTCGGAAATTTATGAGTGTGTACGCTCGTTTGACGGCGTGCTAGGAGCTTATGACCTTATCTTTAACGACTACGGTCCAGACAAGAAGCTAGGTAGCGTGCATATAGAGGTGGCGCACGATATGAACGCCGCGCAGATAGACGCACTTACTAGACGCATACAAAATGAAATTTTTGCGAAATTTAACATTGTTTTAGATACCATTGGCATCTATGCGTTTGATAAAGAGGACAATGAAACAAGGCTAAACATTGAGAAGATAGTTTTTGGGCATAAATTTATCAAACAAATGCATGGATTTTACATAAACAAAGAGACAAGCACGATCACGTTTGATATCGTCATAGACTTTAACGCACCAGATAGCTCGGCACTCTACCGCGAAATTTTATCGCAAGTAAGCAGCGCCTATCCTAGCTACAAGGTCATCATCACGCGTGACACGGACTACAACGGATAGAAATTTAAGGAGCAGACATGAAAATAATCGAAGGAAATTTAGCTTTAAAAGGCGATGAGAAGATAGCGATCATCAACGCAAGGTTTAACCACATCATCACAGACCGCTTGGTAGAGGGCGCAAAAGACGCATTTTTACGCCACGGTGGCGATGAGAAAAATTTAACATTAGTGCTAGTTCCTGGGGCATTTGAGATACCTATGGCACTTGAAAAGGTGCTTGCAAGCGGTAAATTTGATGCGGTTTGCTGCGTGGGAGCGGTGATACGCGGCTCTACGCCTCACTTTGACTACGTGAGTGCCGAGACGACCAAAGGTATCGCAAACGTCACGCTAAAATACGGCAAACCTGTGACCTTTGGCGTGCTAACGGTAGATAGCATCGAGCAGGCCATCGAGCGAGCGGGCTCAAAGGCCGGAAATAAGGGCTTTGAGGCGATGACAGGCGTGATCGAGATGCTAAGCTTATATAAAAATTTGGAGGCGTAAAATGGCGACTCGTCATCAGGTCAGGCAGGCTGTCGTTTCACTGCTCTACGCGCGCGAAATGGGTAGCTGCAGCGAGGAGTTCGTTGAGGAGTTTTTAGAGGAAAAAAAGATCCGAAATGATCAGCGAAGCCTCGCGCTATCGCTTTTTCACGGTATTTTGGAGCATGCAGATGAGCTTGACGGGCTACTAAATGCGCGCCTAAAAGAGTGGAAGATAAACGAGATCGGCAGTATCGAGCGCGCCGTGCTTAGGCTAGGGGCGTACGAGATGAAATTTACCCCGACCGATAAGGCCGTCATCATAAACGAGGGCATCGAGCTTGGCAAGGAGCTGGGCGGCGACTCGGCACCGAAATTTATAAACGGCGTACTAGACGCGCTAAAGGCCGATCTGTGAAGCTCTGCGTCGCGCTTGATCTGGGCTCGAAACGGGAGTGCTTGCAGCTAGCGGAGGGGCTTGCTGGTTTATCCGATAAAATTTGGCTAAAAGTGGGCTTGCGAGCCTATTTGCGCGATGGGGCGGGATTTATCGAGGAGCTAAAAAAGCTCGGAAATTTTAAAATTTTCCTCGATCTAAAGCTCTACGACATCCCAAACACCATGGCTGACGCCGCCGAGGAGATCGCTAAAATCGGTGTCGATATGATAAATGTGCATGCAAGTAGCGGCAAGCGCGCGATGGCTACGGTGATGGAGCGGCTGGACAGACTAGCTTCGCGCCCACTGGTGCTTGCGGTTTCTGCGCTAACGAGCTTTGACGAAACCGAATTTAGCGCGGTTTACGAGCAAAATTTAAGCGACGCCGTGCGCAAATTTGGCGTGATGAGCTACGAGGCAGGGCTTGACGGCATGGTCTGCTCGGCATTCGAGAGTCGCCTGATAAAGGACGCTACGAACGCAAATTTTATCACGCTCTGCCCGGGTGTGAGGCCGTTTGGCGAGAGCGCGGGGGATCAAAAGCGAGTGGCGGATCTGGGCGTCGCGCGCGAGGCGGGGGCTGATTTTATCGTGGTAGGTCGCCCGATCTATCAGGCGCAAAACCCGCACGAAATTTGCGAGCGGATTTTGGGGCAAATTTAACGCTCGAGCTTGCGTAAAATTTGACGCGAAATCATTTTAACCAGGGTTTTTTCCGCGCGAGAATTTTAATTAACTCATCGCGCAAGGACAGCTCGGGCGGCGACTGAGCGCAGTAGCGAGATAAAATTTAGCAAGCTTTGCAGCGCATAAGAATGAAATTTAAAATTTCATTCAAAACGGCGAGCTTGGCGGAGCTTAAAAGAAATTTGAGGTAAATTTGAGCGATTTTAAGAAAATCCCCTATGTCGGAGAGGCGACCGAGGCCGATCTGCTCGCACTCGGCTACGAGGATATCGCTTCGCTAAAGGGCGCGGATCCGGACGAGATGTATGAGCGCACAAGGGCGCTCGGGCGCGGCAGCGACAGGTGTATCCTTTACGTTTACCGCATGGTTTGCTACTACGCAAATACTCCGCACCCAGACAAAGCCAAGCTGAAATGGTGGATTTGGAAGGACTAAATTTTCAAATTTGACCCGCGCCGAGTCGTTTAAATTTGATCAAATTTTACTCGATTATCTTTCTGCGCAAGAGCACCAGGTGCGAAAATGCAAATTTAAGCAAGATATCAGCGGTATTTAATTATAATGC